>PBRN01000193.1 GCA_002725955.1 Pseudobdellovibrionaceae bacterium | reverse complement strand
TAATATCTATGTTCTAAATTATTTAGATTGTATGTACGATACATAACATATTTAAATATAGCATTTATAGTAAAATCGCGGCGCCTGCATGCTTGCTCATGTGAAAGTGATGGATTCAATTTTACAGAGAAGCCTTGATGGCCCGGGCTTTTTTTCACTTCTGTTCTTGGCAAACTGAAATCAAAGCTCCCCGCTGGGGTCGTTAATATATACACTCCAAAATCTTCCCCTTCACACTGAACATCCCCGTACTTTTCCAACACTGACAATATTTTGTCCTGAGTGAGACCATAAACTTCCGTATCAAGATCTTTACTAGATAGGCCTAGTAATTCATCCCTTACACTACCGCCAACTAACCAGCACGAACCACCAGCAAACTTCAGGTCATTTACAATATTCAAATGAAAGTTAAGCCTATCATCCAAGAGAACGCACCCCGGTATAAGCCATATACATGATCCAAAAGCCCACCCAGCCAAAGCCTACTCTTCTAGATAAATGAGGCACCTTTTTTCTCATCAAGAAAAAGGCCATGCTGCAAGTAATTGCAACCATCGCAATGCTGTCAATTACCCCCGATTTATCTATTGAAATTTCTCTAATTGCCGAGGCTGAACCCAGCACCAAAGTGAGATTCATTAGGTTCGAGCCAAGGATATTACCTAAAACGAGTTTCACCATTTTCTTACGGGCACCTACAATGCAAGCAACAAGTTCTGGCAATGAAGTTCCAAAGGCTACCACTGTCAAACCAACCACATGCTCACTGATGCCCAGATTCATAGCAATCCTGGAGGCCGCTTCAACCGTATAGAAACCACCCAAGCCTAACAGAGCACTTCCACCGATGATCAGCAATATAGCAACAGTCATAGTCAGATCATGAGGCTCATCATCTTGATCCTCTTCCTTACCAAAGAAGATCAACCGTAAGATAAAAATACCAAACAGAAATAATAGAAGGCCCCCACCCCATCGAGGAAAGATCCATTCATCACCAGCATTAGTCTGCTGACTCAGCAAAGTAGCTAAAAAAGCGAAGACTATGAGTACGGCAAAAGGTGTATCTTTTTGTCTTACAGGCGCCGAAGCTGTTAAAGGGTGGATGATCGCAGTGAAACCCAAGACTAAACCTATATTAGCAATGTTGGAGCCAATAACATTGGCAAAGGACAAACTACCCTTACCAATTAAAGCTGCCTGGACAGAAACTACGAGCTCAGGAAGAGAAGTACCGAATGCGACTACCGTCAAACCAATAACCAGTTCTGAGACGCCTATTCGGCGCGCTAAATTAGTAGAGCCATCAATTAACCAATCTGCCCCTTTCATCAACAGCCAAAGAGAACCACATAAGAGAATCAATAGACCCGGAAACCCGAGCTCATTTAAAAATGTATCCAAATTTCACCTTTCTTATATGCTCGCACTTATCCACTTTGACTTGGTTGAAGGCTAAAGATAGCCTAAACCATATGCAAGCATAATCCTTCCTTAGCGTCACAGCAACTCTGGTCATAATCCTAAATTAAATAATGTAGCTATCATCAGCGCAAACTCAGCTCCCAAAAAAGCAACCACCAAGTCACTTGGAATAAACTGCGACTTTTTGATGCTACCTGCCTACCTTATTTGAAAGAATTTATATGAGTCACTTATAATTGAACACTGAAGATCCAAGTTGGGTTTACCGTAGTAAATGAAGCCAAATTTGTCTATAGTTCGCCCTTCTCATTACTATAGTTCCAGGGAGATTAAAATGCTCGTCATCTGGGGAAATCCTGCAGCTTCTTCTTCATTTATTAATAAACTTCAACATCAATGGAATAAGCTGAAACTGCCTATCACAGATATCTCAGCAACCTTTGTGTATTTCACTGACCTTAAAGAAGATTTGTCTGCAGACGAACTAGCAAAATTGCATCAAATCTTAGACGACGAATCGCACAAAAATACTGGGTTGAATAATAAGAATGTGAGTAAGAGCGGCGCCAACCTGACACTAACCATACCAAGGCCTGGCACTATTTCACCATGGTCTTCAAAAGCAACCAACATCATTCATAACTGCGGACTTACTCGNGTGAATCGGGTGGAGCGAGGCATAGCCTGGACAATAGAAATTGAAGCCGAAACAGATCTGACAGCAGACCAAAAAACTATATTGGAAAGCTTCCTATANGACCGCATGATGGAAACTATTATAAGAAAAACCGATGATGCTTCAGCNCTTTTCNAGCNAGCCNAACCTGCACNAGGCAATAGCATCGATATCCTNACAGACGGCATCAAAGCNCTAGAAGACGCCAACAAAAATATGGGCTTNGCGTTGGCTGATGATGAAATCAGCTATCTTATGGCNAGCTTCNGCGAACTCGAAAGAAACCCTACNGATGTCGAATTAATGATGTTTGCCCAAGCAAACTCGGAACACTGNCGCCATAAAATTTTTAACAGTACATGGACCATTGATCAAAATGATCAAGATCATACCCTATTTGAAATGATCAGAAACACACACCAATCTCGCCCCGGCAACGTTCTCTCAGCATATAAAGATAATGCCGCAGTGATGACAGGTCATGAAGGTGGCCGGTTTTATCCAGATCCATCAACAAAAACATGGCAAACGAACANAGAAAATATCGAAATTCTGATGAAAGTAGAAACTCATAACCACCCGACTGCNATTAGCCCATTTCCGGGAGCGTCAACAGGGTCAGGAGGTGAAATCAGAGATGAGGGNGCTACTGGCAGAGGAGGCAAACCCAAAGCTGGTCTNACAGGTTTTTCAGTATCCAATCTANAAATACCTGGCTNTCCNCGTCCATGGGAAACCGAATACGGTAAACCCGACNGAATTGTTTCTGCCCTTGATATTATGATNGAAGGACCNCTGGGCAGTGCTGCTTTTAATAATGAATTTGGCAGNCCNAACCTTACCGGNTACTTCAGAACCTTTGAACANGAGGTTGAGACNGATGACGGNAGTAAAGANCGAAGAGGCTATCATAAACCNATCATGATAGCTGGNGGCTATGGNAACATTCAATCCAANCATGTAGAGAAAAAAACGATTCAATCCGGTGATAAGATCATTGTTTTGGGTGGCCCAGCTATGCTCATAGGNCTCGGNGGAGGTGCTGCATCTTCAATGGCNCAGGGTGAAGGCACAGAATCACTNGATTTTGCTTCTGTGCAACGGGACAATCCTGAAATGGAGCGCCGTTGCCAAGAAGTGATCGATCGNTGCTGGGCTCATGCCGAAAANAACCCGATCACATCTATTCACGATGTNGGGGCCGGTGGTTTNTCCAATGCTTTACCAGAAATCATTCATGACAGCGCNAAAGGNGGCNATTTCGAACTGCGTCATGTTCCGAGNGACGAGCCCGGNATGTCACCTGTTGAAATCTGGTGCAATGAATCACAAGAACGTTATGTGCTTGCCATCAGCGAAAATAANCTAAAACTATTTGAAGAAATATGTNATCGCGAGAGNTGCCCTTGGGCCATCGTGGGAACAGCAACACAAGAACAAATCCTAAAACTGAATGATAAANANTTTAATAATAGCCCNATNGATATTCCCATGGAGGTACTTTTTGGAAAAGTTCCTAAAATGCATCGGGAAGTCAATGAATATAAATCAAAAGGAAAAGACCTTTTATTAGAGCAAGTTTCAATTCAAGAAGCTGCATACCGCATTCTTACANTACCTGCTGTAAGTGAGAAAACCTTTCTAATTACCATTGGTGATCGCAGTATCACCGGNATGGTTGCCAGAGATCAGATGGTNGGNCCTTGGCANGTNCCTGTNGCNAATGCTGCNGTNACAACTAGTTCTTACGATACATATTGTGGTGAAGCTATGGCTATGGGTGAAAAAGCACCNCTAGCATTAATTGATCCAGCNGCTGCGGCCCGCATGTCGATAGGAGAGGTCNTTACCAACCTTGCAAGNGTNGCTATCAAGTCATTGTCTAGTATTAATCTTTCCGCTAACTGGCAGGCTGCNGCTGACTACAAAGAAGAGGGAGCAGCGCTATATCAAGCAGTAGCAGCNGTGGGACTGGANCTTTGCCCNAAACTTGGNATTGCTATTCCTGTAGGTAAGGACTCGATGTCCATGAGGAGNCAATGGGAAAACAAAGANGTCATTTCTCCTATTTCTGCNGTNATTACTGGGTTTGCACCAGCTGATGATGTCAGAAAAACATTAACGCCACAACTGCAACGGATGGCAGATACCGAACTGTTACTCATTGATCTTGGCCAAGGTAAAAATAGACTTGGCGGTTCNGCACTAGCACAGGTATTTCAGCAAATTGGCAAAACATGCCCTGATGTNGTTCATTCTAAAGTCCTAAAAAACTTTTTTGAAGCTATTCAAGAGCTGAATCAAGCCAGCNTGATTTTAGCATATCANGATCGTTCCGANGGCGGANTGCTTGNTACTACCATGGAAATGGCATTCGCCGGACACACCGGTATCACCATTCATCTCGATGATCTTAGNACCGATAACATTGCAGCACTATTCAATGAAGAATTGGGAGCTGTTATCCAAATTGAAAATAGNAATCTTGCTGAAGTCATGAAAATNTTATCAAAATATGATCTTGACCTAACAACNCATGAAATAGGCACAATNAATGATGANGGTAAAATTGTNTACTGTTCTAATGACCAGCCAGTGCTTGAAAATCAGTGGAGTTANTACAGAGAGCTATGGGGAAGAACATCGTTTGAAATGCAAAAAATAAGAGACAACCCTGCATGTGCACTTGAAGAACANAANATNCGNACAAAATTAGAGCGCACNGGACTNCATGCANCATTATCATTTCAACCTAGTGATCTAAAAGACCGCTCAGAAGANCAAGGACCTAAAGTTGCTATTCTAAGAGAACAAGGGGTNAANGGCCAAATGGAAATGGCCGCAGCCTTTCACAAAGCAGGNTTTACTGCCATTGACGTTCACATGAGCGACCTCATCGAANNTAGGTTTAATCTGTCAGAATTTACTGGNCTGGTAGCATGTGGAGGGTTCTCCTACGGTGATGTTCTTGGTGCTGGACAAGGTTGGGCTAAAACAATACTTTTTAANGAGAAACTCAGAACACAATTTCAGGATTTCTTTGCACGCACAAAAACATTCGCTTTAGGTGTTTGTAANGGCTGTCAGATGCTCTCTGGACTAAAAGAACTNATACCTGGTTCAGAACATTGGCCGAAGTTTATNAGGAATACTTCTGATCAATTTGAAGCTAGAACTGTTATGGTACAGATTGANGACACTCCTTCTATCTTCTTTAAAGGTATGGAAGGCTCACGAATGCCTATTGCAGTTGCTCATGGNGAAGGTCACGCTTANTTTGCNAATGGAAATTGNGAGCAACCAAATCTAGTGGCNTTGAGATTTATTGATGACGACGGATCTCCAACCCAAAGTTATCCACTAAATCCAAATGGCAGTATTGAAGGGNTTACNGGACTAACAACCTCTAATGGCAGAGTCACAATTATGATGCCNCATCCNGAGCGTGTCTTCNGNACGGTTCAAAACTCTTGGNCNCCATCAGACTGGGGTGANAATAGTCCCTGGCTTAAAATGTTTGTNAATGCCCGNCTTTGGTGCGCAAAGTAGGCNCTAANAATACTTCCNTAAAGGTAAGACTACATGNGTTATTTCCTGAGATAACTATCCGAAAACATCTTCAGATATTTATNNTCAGGACNAAATATGAAGTTATTGAAAAAACCATTCAATCTGTCTCTGCGAGAAAGATTGTACATCTGCTTCATNCCAGCAGTTGCGACTGCAATCATAACTGCTTCTGTAGCATTTCAAGGCATGGAGAANCANTCTGCAAGCCTGATNNATTCCTTTAATCTAAAAAGCAAAGCTATGGAANTAAGGAACTTACGACTGGTCCACGATAACCTTGGNAAAGAGNTTTTCTTTGAAGNTAGCAACTCCCCAAAAATAACCGATATGATCTCCCGAAAAGCTGAAATNAGAANAAAAATGTTAAAATTAATCAAAGAGNTNATCAAAGAGAAAAACCTACCNAATATNAGCGAAGCTATGGAAAAGGCTTACGAAATTGACTTATTGTCTTTGCAACCACTGGATAAAAAGTTCCTNANNTACCTTGAGGAAAACAANAGGAAANANGCNGCAGATATACTTCGCAAATATAATCAACCNCGAAATCTATTCGAGGTCCAACTCAAAAAAATCGAACAATATACTGATGACATCGTAGCAATTNCGCAGATGGAAAGCGATTCTAGAAACTCAAATACTATTATCAAAATAATTGCATCTCTCTTTGTTGGTACCTCTATTAATCTTTTAATTGTTATTTTTGTAAGCTCAACGACAACCAGTAAAGTTGGCGAAAAATTCAAAAAGTTAATAAGAGAAGTAAAACAACTAAAGAGTATTTCCAGAAAAATAGATGACTTATCTGAAACCAATCTCAGTACAACTCAGAACCTAGATGCTGCTGTAGAAAACTCAAGATCTGCCATGGACTATATGAGAAATCTTCTTACAGAATCTGCTGAGGGGGCTGTGCAAGCCCAAAAAATGGCAACTTCGATTAAAACACTTACAGAAACGGGTGGAACTGCCATGGATAGTTTAGCACAGTCCATTGCCCACCTTATGGACTCTTCAGAAGAACTAAGTAGCATTAATGGAACCATTGGAGAAATATCGGCAAAATCCCAGATCATCCACGATATCGTTTTCAAAACCCAACTGCTATCTTTCAATGCTTCTATCGAAGCTACTCGAGCAGGGGAACAAGGTAGCGGTTTTAAAGTTGTTGCTGAAGAAGTCGGTAATTTAGCAAAAGTAACGGGGAAGGCTGCTCTTGAGATCGATCAGTTGATCGCTGAAGGCGGACAAAAGATCGAGTCCCTCACATCAATCTTGTTAAGTAAGATAGAAGAGTCCTCGACCTCACTCGATGCATCACAAAGATCTTTTACTGAAATCACTACAGCCGTCCAGGGCACCTTATGGC
>PBRN01000192.1 GCA_002725955.1 Pseudobdellovibrionaceae bacterium | reverse complement strand
GTTTTAATGTTCTTATATATGCGACTAGATTAGCCTGTTCCAGTCGAGCCATGGAATCTGCGCAAGCACCCACTCCCGGCAATAGGACATGGGATGCTTGTTCAATGACTTTGGGGTCGGTGGTTATTTTCCAATTTACCGATAGTCGATCCAAGGCATTGGTTACTGAGGCTAGGTTTGCCCCGCCGGTGTCAATAATGGCAATCATAAGACCCCCTTGGTTGATGGTAGGCTGTGCCCCGTTTTAGCAAAAGCCTGGCGTAAAGTTCTCGCCACGCTTTTAAACATACCTTCAACGATATGGTGGCAGTTTTCGCCCTTAACTTTGATATGCAGGGCAGCCCCTAGAGATTCGGCTAGTGATTTAAAGAAGTGGTCGACCATTTCTGTGGGTAGTTCTCCCACTGATTCTCTAGTATATTTTCCTTCAAAGCTGTAGCAAGCTCTGCCAGATAAGTCTAAAGCTACTTGTGCTAATGTTTCATCCATCGGTAGCAGAAAACCATAGCGGCCTATATTTACTTTATTACCTAGGGCTTGGCGCAAAGCCTTACCTAACGTAATCGCAACATCTTCGACGGTATGGTGCTCATCTATCTCCAGATCACCACTACATTTGAGATCCAGTGCAAAGCCCCCATGAGAAGCTAATTGCTCAAGCATATGATCGAAAAAACCAAGTCCTGTATAGATATTTACCTGACCCGGTTGATCAAGGTTTACGGTAACCTCGATTTTGGTTTCTTTGGTATGGCGGCTGATGGTCGCTTTGCGGGGGGCTTTGATCAGAGTCGCAGCGATATCCTCCCATGATTGTGCTGGGCCTTCTTCATCGGTGGGTATGGACTCTTCGGTCAGGACTCTTAGCCCTTGGATACCCATGTTTTTGGCTAGCTTTATATCAGTGTTACGGTCGCCGACTAGTGCACTGCGTTCTCGGTCCCACGTGGTATCTTTGAGCCATTCCATCACCAATCCAACAGCTGGTTTCCGGCATGAACAACCATCTGTTTCTAGGTGTGGGCATACCAGAATATCGATAAAGTCGAGGCCCTGGCTGCGGAAAATATCAAGAATAAAGTTATGAGTTAGTTGAAAGTCTTTTTCAGGGAACGAAGCTGTGCCAGCCCCATCCTGATTAGAAACCATGACAAATTCATAACCCTCGGCTTTAAGGGCAAGCATAGCTCCAATCACTCCAGGAACCAGTCTGATTTTGTCCAGGGCATCGACCTGGTAATCTTCTGGTTCTCGGACCATGGTGCCATCGCGGTCAATGAATAAAATTCTTCTGGTCGTCATTTACGGCTTCCTTTTCTTTTGCCTTTTTTTCTTTGCTCTTTAGTCATTTGCATTTAGTTCAGCTAGACGCACAGTCACAGCATTTTTATGAGCGCTGAGACCTTCGAGTGCAGCTAGGTGTTCGACCACTGGTCCTAAGTCCTTAAGCCCGGCTGGGGTTAGAGTCTGGAAGGTAATAAACTTCAGAAATGACTCGAGAGATAGACCGCTTACGGACCTAGCATAGCCATAGGTCGGTAAAACGTGGTTAGTGCCGCTAGCATAGTCCCCGACAGATTCTGGTGACCATGGGCCGATGAATACGGACCCAGCATGTTTGATCTCCGGGATCATTTGCTCTGGCTCACTTGTTTGAATAATAAGATGTTCTGGCGCCCAGGCATTAGCAATGGCTGTCGACTGTTCACGGCTGTTAGCTTTGACTGCGAAGCTATGATTTAATGATGCGGCGGCAATATCTCGTCTGCTGAGCTGAGACAATTGTTTTTCGACGGCTTCGTTAACCTCAGTCAAGATTTGATCATCAGTATATACCAATACAACTTGAGAGTCGGTGCCATGTTCTGCTTGAGATAGCAAATCAGCAGCAATAAAATCAGGGTTAGCCTGTTTATCAGCGATCACCATGACTTCCGATGGTCCTGCTGGCATATCAATACTAGCCCCCTGAGGGTCTTTTTCTACCTGCGATTTAGCTTCTGTAACCCAGGCATTGCCGGGACCAAATATCTTGTCCACTGATGGGATGGTCTCAGATCCATAAGCCATAGCGGCGATAGCTTGGGCTCCGCCCACTTTGTAAATGCTGTCGATGCCACACAGCTGCGCAGCTGCTATGATGACCGGATCAATCTTACCGTATTTCTGTGGTGGGGTGCATAGAATCCTTTGGGAACAGCCTGCAATTCTTGAAGGGATACCCATCATTAAGACAGATGATGGCAGAGGAGCTGTGCCGCCGGGAATATAGAACCCAACTTTTTCAATCGGTCGACTTTGACGTTGGCAGCGAATACCAGCATTGATTTCAGTATCGATGTCCTTGGGCATTTGCTGACGGTGGAAGTAATCGATTTGATCCGCAGCTCTGGCCAGAGCTTTTTTGGTCTCATCGGAGACTTGGTCGAGCGCTTCCTCAATTTCCTCAGGACTAACTTTTAGCTGACTTAAAGTGACGCTATCAAACTTTTCACAAAAATCAAATAAGGCTTTATCGCCACCCTTTTTCACCTGTTCGAGAATGCTGGCAACCTTTTCGGTTAGATCTGGCTTTTCTAATAGCGCCGGACGCAAGAGTAAAGCTTGTTTGTCCTGATCTGATAATGCCGCCCATGTATAGGACTTTAACATTTGATATCCTTAATCTGATATTATTCAATAATTTTTTCGATAGGAACAACCAGTATGGAGCTGGCTCCAGCCTGCTTCAGTTTTTCCATGGTATCCCAGAACACATTGTCAGGAGCTACAGCATGGATGGCGACTTTATCTCCGTCCTGTCCCAGAGGCATGATCGTTGGATTCTCCATCCCTGGGATAATTTGAATGATATCATCTACGGAGGCTCGAGGAGCATTCATCATCACGTAACGGGCTCTTTTTGCCTTTAAAACACCATCAATCCGGTCCATCAGTCTGGTGATTAATTCTTCTTTTTCATCAGACAACTTTCGGGCATTTCGGACAAGAACGGCTTCACTTTCCAGAATGGGGAGGACTTCTTTTAGACCGTTAGATTGCAGAGTAGCTCCCGTTGAAACCAGGTCACAGATGGCATCAGCGAAACCGATAGCATAGGAAACTTCAACTGAACCAGAAATTTCTACGATATCGCAATTGATGCCTTTAGCACTCATATATTTGTCTAAAATTACAGGATAAGAGGTAGCTATTTTCTTACCTCGAAGGGATTCTAAGTTTTCAAAATTGGTATCCTCTGGCACAGCCAGAGACAAGCGACAACGGCCGAAACCAAGATTCATCAAGATTTCAACATTTTCGGCTCCGTCTTTGTCCAGGACTTTTTCTTTCAGCTCGTTATAGCCGACAATGCCAAGGTCACAAACCTGGTCTCGAACGAGTGCCGGGATATCATCATCCCTCAGTAGCATTAAGTCCAATGGGTAATCCATTGACCGACTGAACAATTGGTTCTTTTGGCCTTCGAAAGTGATGCCGCATTTTTCCAACAGATCTCGACATTTTTCCCCTAGCCGTCCTGATTTCTGGATGGCCATTCTAAGGTTACTGATACTGTACATCGATGTTCTCCTTATTCACCAATGGTGTGATGACTGGTTGAATGGAAGCGGGCTCTTTGATTAAGTCCAATCCCAGGCGATAGCCTTCACCGTAATCGAGAGATCTTGCTACTCGGGTTATGGTAGCAGTACTCACTCCAGTTAGTTGATTGATCTTTCGGTATGGTATCTTTTGTTCCAGCAATCGTACTACTTTCCAGCGGTCCGCCATGGACCGAAGTTCTGAAGGTGTGCATAGATCTTCAAAAAAGCGACTTATCTTTTCTGGTTGATCCAAATCCGCTAACACCTTCATCAGGTCTTCTACATTCTGAGATGTTTCTTGATTGGTATTTGTTTTTATACGCGACATGAGATCTATTCCTAAATGTTTCTTTGTTTTAATATACTAAAACACTATATAGCTAACACATTAACCAGCTACTGCCAANAGACAATAGTTCCGGCACGAGGCCGGTGGTAGTAAGCTGCTGATCTGATACGGGTAAAANTTTGACCAAAAAGGGNTGNTTCCCACGTCAGNTGNGAAACACAGAGGNGNTGNGGGCTAGAAATTATCTGNTTGTTTGGTGTTCAACGAAGTTAAATTGGCGGCCTTCAAACTGGACCGTGATGGTCCCCTTCGGGTCCGTAATTTGGAAACCATCCTTAAGAGAGCTGCTGCCATTNGCCATGATTGCAGCACTAACTTTTTCGATGCCCTGTTGNACGGGGTGGTCTTCTTCCAGGTGTNGCCGCAGCTGTTTCGATGGTTCTTTCCATAGNCTAAGATCATCNGANCAGAATAACAGACTGCCAAAGGCTCGATTNACNCTGACCAGCATCTCTTTTTCAGCCTGCGTAAGCCCTGTATTTTCTTCTCTNAGAATCACCACATCGGGATCATTGAAAAACATCACTCCATCTAATGCTGCTCTNGTGATAGTGTTGACAATAGCAGCTCTGGTGCTTGGCTTCTCTCGACTATGATGNTGAGTGAGAGCTGGATCTTCCCAGCTTAGAGAAATATCGGGTCCNATACGCGAGAATTCACANCGGCCATAAGCGTTGCTNAGCACNGCCCCGCAGGAGAGCAGNGTAGCNCCGAATTCCCGGCATATATCCCANAGCATNTGATGAGCCCTTACTCCTCGTTGAGCGCGGGTTAACCCNCCTGCAGGCACTCTTGCNGCCGCATACAGGAAGTCGGCTTTAAGAAATTCGAANCCCCATTCTTTGAAGTAGACTCTGAGTGTTTCTTTTAAATGAGCTTTAAATTCTGGATGNTCNGTATCAAGAGCGTAAAACTTACCGCCCCAATGTTCAAAATCGCCGCAAAGAACTAGATTTCCTTGCTCNTCTTTGAGGAGTAAGTGAGGGTTGGTTTTGAAAAAATCGCTGTGTTCAAGAGCAACAAAAGGCGCTATCCANATCCCTGGGGTTAACCCGTTTGCTTTGATTTTNGGNACCAGGTTTTTAACCCCATTAGGAAAGCTGGTGGCGGGAGTTAGCCAGTCACCNACTCTTATTTGATAACCATCATCTACCTGGAATACTTTCCAGTCGGCATGATTGGAAATGGCGTCAAGATCATTTTCGAGAGTTTCCTGAGATATTTCCGTGAACCTGTTATACCAGCTGGTATAGCCCAGCACTTGTGGTTTAAATCTACTTTTGNNGANATTATCGATCTGTCGGGGAAAACGTTCATGTTTGCGGATNGCCTGCATCCAGTAGTTNGTTGCCGTAGCCAGCGANGGCCATTTCTNAGACTGAGGTAANGGTATGAGCCAAATGCCTACTGTTTGTAGNCCTTCATCCCACTTTAAACCAGCGGTATCGATGCTGATCGTTACTTGCTGGGTGTTTAGATCTATTTTAAAAACAGTGAAACTCTGATCTTCNTCAATAGCTGCTAAAAAGGGAACNCCTAGATCACTGCNGCCGGTATCTCCATATGAAAAAGACCAGCTATGAAAAATACCCGAAGTTTCAGGATAAGGTAAGATTTCCTGGTCGCCGAATGTCATCTGTAATGGNTTNGTTTCNCGCTTGAGGTGATCAGCTTTCCCAAGTATTGGGGAATCGGTCCAGCAGTTGATACCATTTGCNAACCAACCAGTGGCTTCAGCTGGTAACTCGAGNCCNTGGAGGTGCACCCAGCTGTTGGGNGCTGTGCCCGCATCAAANTTTGCTTTGAGGGTGACCATGCCTATACCAGGTAGCTCAGGAATCGATACTTGCTCGAGCTCCCACGCNCTGCTTTTTTGACCGANATCCTCTTGTCCCNGCCATTTGGTTGAAGANGTTGATGGTTGGGTGAGGTTCATCTTCTCGGTTNGATCATCTNTCTTTATCNGCCACTGCATTTTGATTCCTTTCTGAGTCTTTANTGGCAAGCATTCTAGAAGCGGGTGGCTGGGATAGCAACNACTCCTTTANGCAAGAGTTACTACTATTTTGCGTACCAANTAGAGGTGTGATCCTTGNNCTNTTGTTCCNNTTTCGTCGCATTCTGATNCATACTCTGCCATAATGGTTCTAATTNGGAGGTGTAATACTAGCAATTCATTTTACCCCTATTTTTTGTGTTTCTATTTTGATGACTGGTAACAGTCGAAGGGAGTAGCGATGACTAAGCTTCCTCTGGGAACTACATCAGCGGCCCTGACCAGTATGCGAGTGTTGGTCGATCCTGTCGGGGCGATGGAAAAGTGGAAAGCCAAATATGGTGATCCATTTCTTTGTCAGACTTTGAATGGTCCGATTGTGATGACGGGTGATCCGAAAGGGGTTGAGCAGATCTTTAAGGAGAATCCTTTAGAACTCAAACCCTTTGCGGTGGAAAATGCTGGGGCATACCTCGGTCAGGGTTCTATTCTCTTGAACTATGGAGAAAAGCATCGGAAAGATCGGAAGCTCATGATACCGCCTTTTGCCGGTAATCGGATGAAGGCTTATGCCGAGCCAATGGCCAGAATCACCCGGCAGGCATTGAGTGAAGTGCCAGCAGGTAAAGAGATAAATATGCTGGATCTTGGTCATAAGATTTCTTTATGGGTGATTTTGGAAACGGTCTTTGGTTTTCATAAACGGGAATCTGTGCAGCATATGGATTATCTGGTGAGAGGTATGCTCGATAACCTTCATCCAAGCTTTATGTTTGCAACAGCTTTGCAGAATAAGTTTTGGCCACCATGGCGTCGGTTTTCTAATTTCAAGCAGGAGTACTATTCGCAGATCATCAAAAAAATTGAAGCACTGCGATCTGAAAATAATATGGGGGAAGATATTCTGAGCTTGCTGGTAGCGGCGAGTTATGATGATGGTTCGAAAATGTCTTATGAAGAACTGACCGATCAATTGAACACCTTGTTGATTGCAGGGCATGAAACCACTGCTATTGCCTTGGCTTGGGCGATGTACTGGATTTTGCTTGAACCTGATGTTTTTGCCAAAGTTAAAGCTGAGATTGCTGAACTGGGTCCTGAACCTGATCCCTTTGCTTATACCAAGCTTGATTATTTATCTGCTGTCGTCCGTGAAACATTAAGGATACGGCCTATTATTACTGAAATGATGCGTTTTCTGACCAAGCCGATGGATTTGATGGGTTATGAAGTACCTGCAGGACACAATGTGGGTTTTTCTATCAGTTTGCTTCATTTTAATTCTGATGTTTACTCCGAGCCAGAAAAATTCAAGCCGGAACGTTTTCTGGATACCAAATATAAACCCTATGAATTTATTGCTTTTGGGGGAGGGCATCGTCGCTGTATTGGTTCTGCTTTTGCAGAATTTGAACTTAAATTGGCTTTGGGTATTATTCTGTCATCGGCGGAATGGGAGCTATTGGATCCTCCAGATCTGCCCATGGTTCGGCGAAGCATTACCATGGCTCCTAAGGGAGGTGTGAGATTAGTAAAAAAATAATCACTATCAGAAATAGATCAACTAATGATTGTATTTAGATAAACAGCCTATTGGTAGAAACAACAGGCTGTTCTATATCTAGATTTAGTTGAGGATAGCTCTTTCGCCCTCTAAGTCACGGTCCATGACTTTTGTTGTAGAAAATTTCTTACCATGGCGGTGAGCGAGTTTTTGAATATTTTTCTCCTGTTCAGTTTCAAAAGTGCTGCCGCAGGTATCTGCGATTAGAGCCTGGTACCAGAAGCAATCTCCCAATTCTTCGGCCACATTCACTTTATCGAGTTCACCGGTTTGTAGATAGTTAGCAAGTGCCTCAAGTCCTTCTCCTGATTCAGTAGCAATCCCAATAAAGCCGTGCAGAAGGCGGATGAAGGTTTCTGACTTCAGGATGTCATGCTTTTCTGTCGCTGAAAGAGTGCCGCCACTGCGTGAAAATAACGGTGCTTCGTAGAATTTAGGTGGCTTGCCATACATAGTCTTCTTTTTTACAATGTGATCCAGCTCTTGTAGTGCCAAAATAGCCTTGTTGAGGGCTGGAAACACTTCATCCATACCTGACTCAAGCCTATTGCCGATACCCTCGTAGTCTTTATTCTCAGTGGCTACTGCCTTTTTTATATACTCTTGCACCGTCTTATCCTTTTTTGTTGATGGGATGTTCAGGCAAATTTAGCAGGAGAATTTAGTTTGCTAAAGGAAATCATCTTATCATCGGAAAATAAGAGGGATATTTATCTGGTGGCGTTACTATATACTGAAGGCTCTAGTGAGCTTCGATCATCAAATGGCGGAATGCTCTGGGCAAGTGATTTGTATGTGTTTTAGTGACGGTCTATCATTATTGCATATTGAAGCATCAGCTGATGCTTCTTTGGTTTCGGGGTAGCATCTTGTTATGAGGAGCTTACCAGATCACTGACAGTCAAAATCAGTGATNTCACCACTAATATCTTCGCCGGTCCATGTAAAAGATAGAGTAAAGTTACAATTGGTNTGATTGGTAAAGCTCGTCTCACCGGAGTACTCACCAATACCNTTNCCTTTTATTCCAGGGGCNGAGATAGTTCTGTAATCTTTGAGGNTGTGTGTNGCTGCGGTATCTGTTGTTTTCAATTCCCATAAAGGAGTCTCACCACACATGCCGTCTTCCGCAAGCGAGGTTATTTTGATNCCGTATTNTTCATAACAGGCAGCAANNGCTGACGCTGTTTCNGCATAGATATTGATCTCAGTTTGGCAGTAGAAATCTACAACTTCACCACTAATATCTTCGCCGGTCCAGGTGAACGAAAGATCAAAAGTGCAGTCTGCTGGGGAGGTNANACTGGTCTGNCCATAATATTCNCCAACACNGGGGCCATTTACTCCGGGAGCTGAGATAGCTTTATAATTTTTCAGAGAGTGTTTTATTCCTGCNTTCTGTGCTTTTAATTCCCATAAAGGAACTTCNCCACANATGCTGTCTTCNGCAAACCAGGTTATTTTTATTCCGTATNNTTCATANCAGGTAGCNATCGTTCCTGCAGTTTCAGCATAAACATTTACCTGATTNCCAGAGAANTTAGATTGTAGCCTTGATNTAGCATCCTCTGAGCTACAGCCGAAAAGCGAGTAGATCACAGCAATNAAAAGGGGCGATAGTTTCAGCAAAGTAGTTGTCCTTAAATAATATGGTAGTCTTTCTTNCGCTAGATTTCTCTGACAGGGTTANTGCAGATAAGTATTCAATACAAGAATAGTACCAAAATTCCAAATTCGGCGTTTTTTANCANCTATNTTTTTATGTNTTNTAAATTNAAGAGATTAATCGACAAATGCATTATTTCNGCATCANGNTGCTNGTTTTATCATAGTGCCTTGGTGAGTATGATTCTATCAATAAATACAAGTAGTAAAATTCTTAAACACCAAGCTGCTGACTNGTGANACNCCCATACCTCTCATAAGNCTNGTTTAACGNAGTGAAACGGGTTTATTGCCAAGGTGGNTGCGTCTATCCTGCTTACACTCCCATGGCGGGGTTTTCTCTGCATAGCCGTTGCATGGCGTCGCTTTCTGCAAACGGCGTAAGCTATTATGGTGCCCCTGTCAGTAAAGCAAATCAAAGGAGTTTAAAAATGAAGTTTTCAATTATTGCAACCTTGATGATTGTAGGTGGTTCCTACACAGCAGCACAGGCCGAAATCTATGGCGGTGCCGACCAGCTTAAGTTTCGTAACACAAACGGAAGTATTAAAGTCGCAGAATTTATTCCCTGCGAAGGACAGAAAGTTCTGGCTAAGTTACCTCCCCAAAATAGTGCTATTAACCCTTTAGCGCATTATCTTAGTTGGGAGAAACGTGAAGGCTTACAAAGATACCGAGCAAGTTTGAGCTTTTTACGTAGCTTCGGTCTGGAAAANCCAGATTGCATCAAAATTGTAATCCAAGGTAATAGCCGCANCCGGTTAGCCGATATTATAGAAAAGGCAGAGCGTGAGATTCTTTATACTCTTGAGGGAGCTAAGCGTCAGTGGAGAAGAGATAACTATGATCAGTTAAGACGACAGGAATTAAACANCGCTATTAATAATGTTAAGGTTGTTAACAAGAGAAGGCCTAATACTTATTGTACTGGTAANCAATTTCTNGATTTTGAAGTTGAAACACGTCTTTGGAGTCTAAAGGAAGCAACNGCTGAGTTTTTCAACCGTANTTACATTGAAATGATTTTTGCTGTGAATGCTAAGGATGAGGATATGGTCAAGGTAAGCAATGGCTATGGCTGNAGGTATCGTGGCGAAACCTTATCTCTTGAAGACCTAAAGCGAGGNGGCGAATATAAAGATGTGAATACTTTNTCTCCCAAAATTGAAGATATCGTCTTTTAAAACCTCACTGTTAAAAGAAACAATCGTTACTGGTTTCGGATAATGATTGTTCTGCATTGTTTAGGAGGTCAGCAGTAGTGCTGGCCTCTATTTTTTTCTCTTGAATATANAGCCTTATAAAGAAGTTCTGCTAGTGCAGAACNATTGATCTATCANCCCTCATAAAGGAGAACACTATTGTTTAANTGGCATGATNTACCCNGAAGAACATTTGTTAAAATGGGACTACAGGCAGGTATGATCGGAATCTCTAGTTGTAGTAAGCCAGGACANAGCGATAGTGAACCCTCTGCCAGTGATCGGATTCGTACTATTTATAGTCCGACTACTATTGTTGGTTCTGGTTTCGGTGGTGCGGTTGCAGCAGAAAAAATGACNAGAGCAGGACATCAAGTATTAATGCTGGAAAGGGGGCGTCGTTGGGATGATGTTCAGGATCAGCCTAATCCGTTTTCAGCTTTATTTCCNCCAGATGGCCGTTCGACCTGGNTGCGGAATCGGACTATNTTACCAGCTGGTCCGAGGATGCCGATCCGAAAATATGCTGGTGTCCTTGATCGGGTAGATTTTCCAGATATTCAGATATANCGTGGTGCNGGATATGGCGGTGGATCNCTAGTTTATAGTGCTGTTATGGTTGAGCCNCAGGAAAAGATCTTTCAAAAAGATTTCGGAGCCTATGTGGATGTAGAAAAATTTTATGATATTTATTTCCCTCGGGCTCGTCAAGGGACTGGTACCACCCCGATGCCNGAAGATATCAGAACTTATAATCCATANCAGGCGATGTCTGTGTTTCAAAAAGAAGCCTTGGCGGCCAGGTTAGACTTGGCAGAGCATCAGGGGGCTATCAATTGGAATCAATTACGGCGGGAATTGAATGATGAAATTCCCAGGTCTTTAGCCTATGGCTTTACAAACTATGGTAATGCTCACGGCTCAAAATTAAGTCTGGACTATACCTATTTAAAAAGAGCAGAAGAAACAGGAAGGCTGAATGTTCTGCCTCTNCATATTGTCAAATCCATCAATGAGAATAAATCTGGTGGTTATCTCNTAGAAATTGAAAGAATATCCCTCCGTGGCAGGATCGAGGAAAGGATAATGCTTATTACTGATGCTCTNGTTTTATCTGCAGGTTCACTAGGGACGACGGAACTTCTTTTGCGAGCGAAAACACAAGGNACATTACCTAAGCTATCTAATCAAATTGGACAATNATGGGGAAATAATGGNTTTGTCTTGTTTGGGCGAAGCAATGTAAGTGAAGCCACCGGAAAATCTCAGGGNGCTCCNGGTATATATGGGATAAATACCANTCTACCTAATACNGTTGATAGCTTTATTGAGTTCGCCCAGACNCCTTCTGTTTCGGANGGTAAAAGTATGCTCTATGCAGCCCTTACTGATATTAACTTTAGAGGGAGNNTNAGCTACGANCAAGATAANGATTCGATATTGATTCATTTTCCTGATGAGGGCAAANTTCAGGCTGTANAGGCTTGTNAGGCAGTCATGAAAAANTTAATCGCTGCNAACGGAGGAGTATTAACTGATAACCTGATCACAAAAGGTTATAACACTCAGGTGACTTATCATCCTGTCGGTGGCTGCAGCTTAGGACAAGTCACAGATCCTTACGGTAGGGTAGAAGGTTACAACAAACTATATATAACGGATACATCACTGTTTCCTGGCACAGGTAGTTGTGCTAATCCTGCTTTGACAGCGGCGGCCCTCGCTGAATGGTGCATGGATCATGTCCTCGAAGATTTTGACCAGGTGTAGTTGACTCTTCAGGCTTGTTGAGGGAATCGTGTAGAATTGGTCGTCACATTAGATCTGTATGTTATAATCTAAATAACCTATGAGGACTATAGATGGCTAGATATCAGTTGCCGTGGACTCTCCGTTTTGCTCAATCTATCTGGGGATTTTTGTCAAAATTTAGAGCCAAAGGTTTTGCCCTAGCTAATGGTGTTTTGCGCTGTGGAACACCGATGGCGATATTTCATTTGATATTACTTTTGGGTTTCTGGAAAGGCATACGGGCTTGTTTCCTATTAACTTTCTCCTATGGTCGCTATAGCATCCAAATACCTGGTTACTTGGTCCCTATCCCCATCGATGGCAGCACCTCAGAGCCTTTCACTTTTTTGCAGGTTTTTGTTATGCAGGATTTTCATCCTATTACGGAACTATCGGCACCTAAAAATATTATTGATTGTGGGGCTTTTGTTGGTTATACCGCAATTTTCATGGCTCATCATTTCCCAGATTGTAGGATCATTGCTGTAGAGGCTGCTTTATCCAATTTTAATCGGCTAAAGGAAAACACCAAATTATACCCTCAAGTGACTCCAGTTTATGGTGCTTTATGGAGTAAAAAAGGTGTAGTGAAACTATTAGATAAACAAGCAGATACATGGGGCTATAGTGTAACCGAAAACCAAGGTGAAGGAGAAGATATTCCGACTGTGACAGTAGATCAACTGATGGCTGACTACGATATGTCGATTGTTGATTTTCTCAAAATCGATATCGAAGGGGCAGAGCGTGAAGTTTTTATCGATCCTCACTGGTTACCTAAAGTGAAAGCATTGGCTATAGAACTTCATGACCATTTGTTTCCCGGTTGCGGTGATAACTTCCATAAAGCTACAGCAAGTATTGATTTTAAATGCCTGTATGCCGGCGAAAATTTGATCCTGGTCAATCAGGAAGATGAATCAGATCAGCAAATTAATGCCGCTAGTTAGCCTTTATCATATCCATTTTTTGACATCTTTTGATAATCCTCTCTGGAATCATTTATCAGCAGGCGGCAGTTTCAGGTATTGCCAAAAGTATTTTATATCAGCTTCAAATTCATAAGGGTTAGAGTTCCAGTATGTCGAATGAGTCCCCTTTTCGAGAAGCTTAAATACAAGAGATTCTT
>PBRN01000191.1 GCA_002725955.1 Pseudobdellovibrionaceae bacterium | reverse complement strand
GTCACTGCTCCGCAAAAATCTCAGCCTGCCCCAAGAAAAATTAACAAAACGGTCAAAACTTTTAGTGAACTCCGCAGTGAAGTCTTAAACCTGATTGGCGGAGCTAACAAAAAGATATGGCTTACCACCAATTATCTCACCGACGGAGAAATTGTAGCGGCACTATACGTAGCAAAATACAGAAAAATAGATGTCAAAGTACTCCTTGGAGCTCGAAAATCTAGACAATACATGTCCAGGCTTAATTTTCTTAAAAAGCAAAAGACTCCTGTCTACTTAAAAACCAATAATTTTCCTAAAAAATGGTCTACTGCAATGCTAATAGATCACAAATTGTACACGATTAACTCTGAGCTAGACTTTAAGAGTAGGCAAAGTAGCTTTAGTATCAGAATGGAAAAATACAGTGCGGCACGAGATTTTAGAACTAAGTTCGCACTAGCAGTAGGGCAATCTATCCCAGCTATTCCTAGACCAATTAAACAAGTTGGAAAGGGGCACTTAGTCAGCCCTAAGACGAAAAAGAGTTCTACACCAAATAGCGAATATAACTATGACCGCTCTTCTCGTGCATCTAGAAAAGCTCCAACAGGCGTTCCTACACGACTACCAAGATCAACTGTTTATCAAAATAATCAGAGAACTAATGTATCATCTTCACTACGAAATAAGAGTAAGGCCCCCAAAAAAAGAAGTAGAAAAAACACCTTTTCAAAGCAGAATCAAGGTAAGAAATCTGCAGCAACAAAGCCTAAACCTGCAGCTAAGTGGATCAAACCAAACCAGCAAAGTAAGACTAATAAAAAATCACAAGAATCCACCGATGAATGGTCTACTTCTAATATGGATTCACTAAATACCACAAGAAATCCGGGGAATAATAACCTCGATAAAAATAAGCATATAGGACCACCACCGATTCCTGAGTTCCAAAAGGAGGATATCTAATGGCAAAAATTAATAAATGCATACTACCTTTAGTTCTATTATCTCTAAGTTTACTTATCAGCTGTACTAAAGCCTGCAGTGGTAGGGAAGATATGACCCCTGAACAGGTCGTTGAAGCTTACCTAAATCTGTCACTCAATATGAACTCGGCTGACCAAAGAGCTCAACTTGAGGACTATACTACTGGAGCACTAAAAGCAGCTCTTCAGTCAGCCAGCGATGATACTATTACTCGATCATTTATAAATAAAAACTATGAACTGCAACGTTATTCAATCATCGAAAGACTAGATCGAACGCCAAGAGAAGTTGAGGTAACTTTTATGATCGCATTCCGCGATTTAGGTGAAGACCGTAAAGTAAAGCCTGAGCTTGCAGCATTAACCACTACCGAGAATACAATCTCAGTCATAAAAGAGAAGGGTACTTGGAGAATGCAAGATGTTTTAGGGAAAAAAACTACGATTGATTTTGCCGTAGGGGAAACTATTTTACCAAGTGAGTAGAATGCAGCTTAGTAATCAGCAGGTCCATCAATACACTCTAACCAGCTCGCTCCACCTGCTGCTGACCAAGAAAAGATACTTGGTTAATGGTTTTAAGACTATCTGTTCTGGCAAAGCTAGGCTTACGCCCTCGTTTTGAGGATCTAAAGTTTGGTGTTCCATCAATAACTTGATCAAAGTCTTTTGCATTATTTAATCTCTCTAGAAGGTCTCTAAACGAACCTCTGATAGATTGATCTTGAATCACCATATTCACTATTTCATCTTTATATGAGTCTTCAGCAAAACTGACCATCGCACACATAATCTCTCGCCCAAGATCTCTATGATTAACCTCTGAAGCCACTTTTAATAGCATAGCGAGATGCTGCATATAAATACGTTTAGGTTGATCACTCTCAGATTCAGGAAGCTCTTTCAGATGTTTAGCGAGGGTCTGGAGAAAAAGCGAAAAGCGCTCAGGCTTTTTTAGCATATAGAACTTCCAAGTCTGATGTAAAATCCGCTGACTTTGGTTATCCGCTTGTAATACAAAAGGTATATTATCCAACAAGAACTGCAGAGCAATAGCTTCAGACCTTTTATTAAACAATAATAAAAATAAATGCTCCAACACCGTATGGCCAAATCGATTCATAATACGGTTAAATCCATTCATATCATTACTATAACGGGCGACTTCACCAAAATAATTTAGCAGGCTTAAGCGGACGCAATTATTGCTGTGATTACTTACTGATAGTAAATAGGTCGCTATATGATCAATGAGCTTGGGAGCTTCTTCGAAATCAGCACCATATTCACCATGCACCATATTCTGGATACCTAGACCTAATTCACAGATCAATGCTACTGCTAGTGCAAAAATGTCCTCATCATGCTCTTCTTCAGTAATTTCCGAAGTAATGGCTAATTCAACCAAGAGAAAGCAAGCCTCAACCCTATTTGGTTGCACCAGAAGCTCTCCTAAGAAAGCTGCTAACACTTCATCATCTTGAGTATGAGCTAAAAACACTAATAAACTCTCAAGAATGATTTCTTCGGGCAGACGATTCTCGACCCGCTCAGCTAACCTAACAGCAAAGTGCCGGACTAGTTCTAACTGATCTTCTTTATTCAACTCTTTTCTGATGCTTTTCATATCTTTCCAAGAAATGATAGCACCATAGTCGACTAACTCTTTGGCTGCCTCAAGAGACTTAACTGATCTCCAGCTTGTGGGCGCTTTACCTATGTCCATCGAATACTCCTGTTATCATTCTCGTTACTGACTCATCGCTGAATTTTTCACCTGATTTTCTTGCGCAACCAAGTTTTGAATTTCTTTTTGAGCCTGGGTCTCCAAGTTCAAAAACCTAAAACCATAACCTATTGGATACCTAGCATCGTTATTAAAGCGAACCACTTCTGCCAAGACATTAAAAGCCTTGGTTAGACCATCGCAGCGAATCGATACCTTCAACTGCTCTCCAATACTAAAAATTTGTTCTTTGGTTTCGACAAACATCCCTGTGTCTGAAATATTCACTCCATTACCAATCGATAATTGGCCATCATTATGGACTATCACCCTTCCAGAAACAGATGCTCTGGGTCTTCCCTGTCTTTTTTGTTCAACATCTGCCCCAGAGGCACCACCCTCCGGACTAAGGCCAAGTTCCTCACAGCAATCTTCAAAAGGCCTCCAATCTTTCCAACCAACCTTGAAAATATAGCCGTCTTGAGCGATCATTTTAGTAGAATACAACTGATTCAATTGACCAGAGTCGAAAGGCCCAATCTGTTGCCCGTTTTGATAGAGATACCATACTTGTTCACTCATGATCGCGGATCACTCCCTGTCCCTCTAGCACAACTTAATTAATGGGAGGAGTCTTGGTAATATTAATCGGTTAGACCGATGCTCACTCCTATGACATGGATCGGATGAACGAATAAAAAGCTTTAGCAAAAGATACCAGTAGAAAGAAATTTAATTTTGATTCCAGATAGTTATAAATCATATTTCATAGAACGGTGGTGGCCATGAGACCAAGAAAAATAATTTCTTCATTAATTCTAATAGGTTGTTTTTTTTCGATTAAGTTAGCTGCATCGCCTAAATTTCGAAAAAATAATTCTGAAATAATCGATATTTCCAAACCACCGTCCACTAAAGATTGGCGCTATTTTTTAAAGCTGAATGAACCAACACTTAAAAAACTCTGGGACTATCAAGTCAAGCGCAAGAAAAAGCTAGGGGACTGGAACTGGGTTTGGAGACTCGGCTGGATCAAAGCTTGTTCGCAGCACAAAGCCAAATGGTGCGTCATTCTGCAGGCACATGCTCTAACCGATCAGGCTATGGTAGTGCGAAGTGAAGCCGCTCATCAGCTGGGCATACGCTATCAAGGCTCGGCCAACCCCAAGGCAATAGCTTTGCTAAAGAAAGCTTTTGTTAACCCAGCTAATTATCGCAATGGCAAGCCTCTATTCGCCCAACATCGTATCATTGAAGCTATGCGTAAGATTGGTGGTAAAAGCAGCACAGATGCTATTGATGCTTTATCCAGTAAAGAACCATGGATCAAACGCAGCGGAGAATTAATCGGGATAAGACCCAATTATTCCAACAAACAGTCCATTAAATAGGTATTATGAATATTAATTGTTCTTAGCTGGAAGTATTTTCAGAGGGAAGTAATGGAATATTTTAATCGTATTTGTGAAGTGCCGACCAAAAACAAGTCATTATGGCGATGCCGGCAGGATTCGAACCTGCGACCGCAGGATTAGAAATCCTGTGCTCTATCCAGCTGAGCTACGGCACCGAATGGACGGACCAAGTATTTATAGAAATCAGCCAAATATGTCAATCCCAAATCGGCGAGACCCATAACTATGGCATTTTCAGAAACAGGCACAGCCCCTAAACTGTAAACATCGCCCACGCTAAAGCGAGCCATCCTACAATAAAGCCCACACCGCCAATAGGGGTTATAGCCCCCAAAACTCTATGTCCTGATAACACCAGTGTGTATAAGCTTCCTGAAAAAAATAAAATGCCTAGAACAAATGAGATACCAGATATTTTCATTGGTAGACCTGAGATTCTGGTACTTACCAGTCCAACCATAACCAGAGCGATTGCGTGAGTCATTTGATATTGAGCCGCAGTATTCCAGATATCCAGATCAGCAGCACTTAACTTGGACTTCAGGGCATGGGCGCCAAAAGCACCGCAGGCTACAGCTAATGCGGCAAATAAAGAGCCGATACCTACCCAGTAGGTCCACAGCATAATTTCTCCTGAGTTATGTGACAATCAATAGGCTAAATATAGATAAAGCAGATCCCCCTAGTGTTCAACGAATTTTGGGGAATCTAGCCAATAAAAATAATGATACTAATTATTTTTATAACAATATAGGAAATGATTGATTAGGTACTAGCTAATTACAAAGTGATCCAAAAGATCCCGTACCAGTGTCAGCCGAAGCAGTATTAGTAGCGGTACCTGCCTCAACCCATATTTGTTTATCTTGGTTGATACTAAATGTATGTGCAGCCGAACCAGGGCATACAAGGTTGTTATTAACCGCACCTGTGGTGGCCTTAGCTGTAAATTCGGAGTTATTTGCCCTTGCAGCCTGATACTCGTATCGCGGTACTGGGCCGCCGCAAGGTTTAATTTCAAAACCAATATCCTGAGCGCCCTGTGGTGGTGTGCCGCAAGCTACAAGCGCAGTACTTCCTGAATTACGACCATAAGCTCCAAAAGTAACATAATCATTGTTATCCAGTTTATAAGCTTCTTCGAGAGTGTAGATATGATTTAACATGGTCTTAGCTTCAGCAGAACGAGCTTTAGCCTGAAAAGCCTGAAACTTCGGAACTGCCAAAGTTGCAAGAACGCCTATAATCCCAACTACAATCATTAGTTCTACTAAACTAAATCCTTGCTCATTATTTATATTTAAACCCTTCATAATCATTTCCCCATGATTAACAAACTCAGACCTAACTAATAATGACATTTAAAACACCATTAATAATCAATCTGAATTATATTGTCCGACACACAAGGAAAATATCGGAACACTGCATTTCAATCTTGAGATTAAACTTCAATTGAAACCAATCATAAAAATAGCGTTAATAATATTAGTTATTTATATGTACAGGAATAAGAGTAAATGAAATAAATTCTGACTCTTTGATCAGAATTCATTTATTTCTTTTTCAAAACAAGCAGACAATATGGGGAAGCGACACCATGTTTTAGGATCTAGAGATTCATCATCAAGATGAAATGAAGGCGCATACCTTTCACGCTTCCATTGATTGATTGACCATAAGCGCAAAAAAGTACCAAGCCATGATTTCAATTCACCAGAGCTATAACCGGGAAAAGAAGTTATTAATGAATCCAGGATCTCACCAGGAGCCCTACGATCCCTAACAAGAGACAACTCAATATGGTTTAAAACCGGATAAGGCATCAAATCGGTTTCATCCTTTTGATCTTCCTGTGCTGATTTAGGACGCAATTCTGCAGTTGGCGCTTGTTGATTGACCTTTGACAACGAAGATAATGCCCCTAACCCCCACCCATTGTCATGTTCAGCCCATTTCAACCACGACCTTAAAAAAGGCTTATCTATACCTCCGAGAGGAGCCAAACCACCTGCAGTATCACCATCCATAGTAGCGTAGCCGACCGCCGCTTCACTACGATTAGAAGTTGAAATTAAAATCTGCCCTTTTACGTTTGCCAGAATCCAGGCCATCGGTGCTCTTGCACGGGCCTGGATATTCTGTAATGCCAGATCATCATTTTCCCACTTCAAATCTCTCCCTATACATTTCTCGGCGCGGCTCTTATAGGATTCAACAATATCATCGACATCAATCTTGTGAAAATCAGCACCAAGTTCGGCGGCCAAGGATTCAGCTGCATCAAAGGTCACATTTCCACTATTACGGGTAGGCTGATAGACACAGGTTAATAGTAATTTAATCCAACTGCGAGGATCATCTTTATTTTCAGGCAAAGGCATGCCCAAACGATGGCCAAGCCTTTCAGCCCCCAACTCCGATAAAGCCGCAGCCACGGCATGACCAAATAATACGGCCACAGAAGATGAATCGCCCCCCCCACTTAGAGAAACAAGATAACCCTTAGCTCTACTTTTACGCAGATAATCAATCAACCCTAACATCTCTGCAGCCAGAAACTCATACTCGGGAGATAAATCTTCCGTGATGGATAAGCATTGCTGATGAACCGGCAGTACCTTCGGCTGTTCTAACGGTAAGTTCTTCACTAATCCAAGATCTTTACCGCGAATAACAGGAGTCAAAGCCTTCTCTTCTGCCTGTCTTACCGAGCGATTTTTCATTTTCCGGACTCGGACTAAATCAAGGTCCAAATCGGCCCAAGTAAGCAAACCATCCGAAAAGCCAAATCTTTGGCCCCGACAAGTTATTTCGCCACAACTGGCGATTAACACTCCACCATCATAAATAATGCGACCCGCTTCAAGTCCCAGTAAATTAGTATGAACATAATGCACTTGCATCGATCTAGAGTTATTTAGCACCATGGTTTCGCGAATGCGGTTTTTACCTAGGGCAAAATGTGATGCACTAGGATTTAAGACAAGCTCGACACCTGAAGCAGCATGATGAGCTGCTGAAGATTCGGCCTGCCAGGCTTCTTCGCAAATCTCTACAGCAAGACCTAAACCACCTAACTGATAGCGAATGTCTCCAAATGGCACCCGCTTCCCCAATATATGACAGGTTTCATCCCGCCCGTGATGACCGGGCTGAAACCAACGGCTCTCATAATGAACCCCTTCTCTTGGCAACTCTTTTTTAGGGTTCAACCCCAAAATAACCTGATCCTGGACTAAAGCCATGCAGTTAAACATGCCACCACTATGGAACACAGGTAACCCGAGTAAAACAGTCATGCCCGCTGTCGCTGGAAGTAAGTTTGCCAACATATCAGCCGCCATCCGGGCTGTATGCATCGAGAAAAACATATCTTCACAATGGTAGCCAGTTAGACAAAGCTCTGGAAAACATACCACATCAATGTTTTTCGATTTAGCATCCTTGAGTAAGCTTCTTATACGTTGCTCATTACCCTCCCAATCGAGAGGGGTTTGATTGACGGTCGCCCCAGCAATCCGAATACTTTGCATTAAATATCTCCAAAAACTAGATTACATTCTCTCTGGAGGCGAAATTCCCAGTAATGCCAAGCCTTGCTTTAAGGTATTACGAAAGCCCATCACTAAGGTCAGACGCGCTTTAATCAAGTCATCACTCTCAGCTTTAAGGACAGAGATATTTTTATGAAACCGGCTGAAGTCTTTACACATATCAAACAAGCCATGAGCAAGGATACTAGGTTTATCAGATCGGCAAGCACTTAAAATCGT
Source organism: Pseudobdellovibrionaceae bacterium (assembly GCA_002725955.1). Taxonomy (GTDB): domain Bacteria; phylum Bdellovibrionota_B; class Oligoflexia; order Oligoflexales; family Oligoflexaceae. The sequence goes on along the minus strand of PBRN01000191.1, from coordinate 14,222 downwards.
ATCGTTAATGTCATACATGTGCTTTAAAAGCGCCTTTTCCTCATCGGCAGCGCCTAAACCAACAATGTTCTTAAAGTCCGGCTCGTAACCCTGACCCGCTCCATTTCTTAAAATAGATTCTGCTCTGGCAAAAGAATACATTAAGTATGGACCCGTATCACCACTGAAATCAAGCCACTGGTCAATATCAAACACTATTTCTTTAATCGGATCTGAACAAACCATTCCATAGCGGATAGCTCCAACAGATAATTTATGGGCTGTTGCTGTCAATTCCTCTTGCGACCATTCCCCTTTATATCGATCCAACTTTTCTTCAAGCGCTGTAAGCATTTTCTCTTTTAGCATAGAAAACGGGATAATATTACCAGCACGAGAAGACATCTTGCCATCAGGCCCCAGGACATGACCATATACCATATGAAAACAGTTTTTGGCCTGCTCAAAGCCCATAAGTTCCAACACCTTAAAAACTTGCTTAAAGTGAAGGATTTGCTCTGATCCCACAACATACACCGAGCGATCAATATCGTAATCACGGTATTTGCTTCGAGCTAAGGCTAAGTCTTTGGTTGCGTAAAGAGTATTGCCGTCTCTCTTTCTAAGAAGAGCAAAACCTGCTTTGTGAGCCTTTAGGTCAACTCCTATAGCACCATCATCCTCTTTGAAAACACCTTTTGCCAAATATTCATCAACGATACTCTGACTTTCTTCGGAAACGGCACTCTCATAAAAGTCAAAATCGAAGCGAGCGCCTAACCATTTATAGATCTCCTTGAAAACATCAAGGGACCATTGTCTTGTTTCCTGCCACTGTTCAAAGACTTCACCCTTTTTCGATTCAATAGCAGCTAAAATCTCNGAGACTTCATCATTCCACTGTTTTTTCTCATCATCACTACCACCAGCAAGCATTATATTTGCTTTGGTATACATAGNACCCAGCCATTCACCGNGATTATTNGCAGGAGCCTGCTCATTAAATTTNCGAATGTACCACAAACACTTAGCAATATGGGTGCCTTCGTCTCCAATATAGTTGACAGGAACGACGGGATAGCCGCANTACTCGTATATNCGCCATAAACTATCACCTAAAGCCACATTTCTCATATGACCTACGTGAAAAACTTTNTGGGTATTGGGCTGAGAATATTCAATCATGACCTTNGTNTGNGAGTGCTCTGGATGATCGGCTAAACGCTGAAACCANGAATCATCGTTCAATTTAGGAAGCAAATACCTNGCNAAATTTTCTGGTTTCACCCGTATATTCAAAAAGGCACCAACAACCTCTAACTCGTCGATCCATATCGAAGGATGATCGTTTAAGTAGCNTGCCAGCTCCTGAGCAATATCCTGAGGTTTCTTACCAACAGGNCGGGCAAANCTAAAACAAGGAAATGCATAATCTCCNTTNTCNGCCTCTCTTGGCCTCTCCAAAATATCAAAGAAATTTTCAACGCTAAATTCGAGTTCTTTGNCAGCTACTGCAGTTAAACCTGCATGGATACTTTCCGCNAGCCCCCATCGGCATCCATCTGTTTTNGCTATTTGCTCCGGCATAAACGTACCCCTAACTTTAATTCAGCTATTGTGACGCACNAATATCTATTNCTTTAACTNNTAACTTGCGCACCAAACACCNTTTAACACAAACAAGGAGCCAATACGACCTCGTTTTCCANCAATAANGCACCCAATCCAATAGGATGCCATTGGCAAGCATAACACGGCAACAGCTATTGAATTTATCTAGCTNGAGCATTGAANTTATCTAGCTGGNGCATAGTCAAAGTACAACCAAGACGAATGGAGTCGCTANNATGGTTNAAGATCCNAGCAGAAATNAAACTCAACTATGCANAANTAATGANATATCAGTTCAACCCACTATTTGTTCAGCGATTATCGATGGACTTCAAACAAGGATAGCAAACCTCGAAANCGCTATNATNAAAGGNTATAGNGGNATTCAGTTAATCGGGCATACAGCCGAAATATGCGAAGACGGTAAAGAACGAGCCAANTCCGCCCTTAGTCACATGGGGGTAGATATTCCCGAAAGAAAAATTATCATNAATATTTCACCCGCTGATATTAAGAAAAATCACAATCACTTCGACCTACCCATGGCTATAGCACTCTGGTCACTAGTCACAGAGCCTAAATTACGCATTAAAGTTGATCGGTGGGTCTTTATCGGTGAACTNGGAATATCAGGNTCNATAAAGCCGGTCAAAGGNGTCATCAGTATCGCTTTGTGTGCTGCNCAAAATAACTTTGAAGGTATCATTGTGCCTAAGGANAACCTTGCAGAGCTTAAAGACTTAACTCGCTTTAANATACCCAAGCTATCTAACCTGAACATCCTTGGCTTCGANCACTGCGGAGAAGTNCTCAATTGGCTTGTCGCCGGCACATGTCAAGACAACANCAANCCCATCGATATCAAAGCCAAAATTAATTTACACGCCNAANTTTGATGANATGGTTTTAACAAANCAGCAAAANCTAGCCGCNGANACTGTAGCNGCTGGCCGNCANAGCNTNCTANTACGAGGNACACCNGGAACTGGAAAATCNATGTTNGCTGCAAGAATACCAGCGTTAATGCCNAACATGTCTCCTCAAGAACATCTNGAAGCACTGGAAATAAAAACNGCTTTCTTTCATGACATACCTNNNAGCTTACTCCAAGGTATTCCTCCNTTTCGTGACCCGCACCACCAAGCAAGTGCNTCAGCTATATTAGGCAATGCTGACCACCCNGGTGAACTTAGNTTAGCNCATGGCGGCATTCTCTTCNTGGATGANCTACCNGAGTTTAAAAGAGACCTCTTAGAAGCACTANGAGAACCATTNCAAACNGGTGAAATTAAAGTATCNAGGGCTCAAAAAAAANTAGCCTGGAAATNTCGCACNCTNTTTATCGCTGCCTGTAATAACTGTCCTTGCGGATGGATAGGNAGCAAAAAAAATCGNTGCAGCTGCTCTGGAGCAGTCTTAGTTAAATACAATAACCGNTTATCAGGCCCCATCCTCGANCGGATNGAAATTCATTTTGAAATGCCAGAGAATACAGAACAGACCCAGCTATTAATGCCNCAAGAAAGCCTATCNGGNCAAACAAAAGTTATGAGAGATAGAGTCGATCANGCCATAANGATTAGTCACGAGAGAAATANTTTTTTCGGAATAAAATGGAATAATGAGCTGACACAAAGACAAATAGCNCAAGTAAGCGGNTANTCTCAGGAAGCATTCATAAAGTTAATTNAANGCTGGGAATTGAAAAGGCTCACGACTCGCTCATTGCTAAACTGGCTAAAAGTNGCCAGAACCCTNGCCGANCTCAGANACTCAAANAAGATCGATACAGAAGATCTGGANTTTTCATGGCAGTGGCGACATCAAAANCAGCAGCNANCTAATCCTATAGCTCGAACGCATAGCTTCATTAACTCNCGGAAATCTTTTTAACTTCACAAGTGAAACCATCTTTTAGCTGACTCCNCAGCTCAAAATANCTACCACCCGANTGATNAGCAAGATACTGCAGNAGATCGGAAGGAGTATTACCATTCCANAGGATNGAGATTTTCAGATTNCGAGTTTTAGCAACTTTCAGAATTCTCTTAACTCTTTTAGGNTTAAGCCCAGCATCNCTATCGACCACCAAAAGAACACTTGTCCCTGGCAAATTCATGGGAATATATTTTAAATCATCTGTCTTGGTAACTATAAATGGGTTATCTTCCAATTTCAAAGATCTAGCTAATAATTTAGATGTAGAAAACCAACGCTCAGGTAAATGACGAACTCCAAGTTCATGAGTNGANACAAAAGAGGTNGGNTCTTCTGCCATAATTACCATNATGGTATTAGCTGCTAATACTATAGCTTCCATATCGGAATCAAAACCCATTCNCACTGCAGTACTATCCATCATACCGGTAATAAATCCATAGCAAAATTCTTCTGATGATATTTTTTTGCTCTGATNCTTTTTCCCTTTAGCATTTAAACCNAGCTGGTANCTACCCAGCAAAGNGATAAAAAAACAAACTAAAGAACCGANAATCCAAAANATATGTTTTTTAGCAAACAAANCTTGACTCCANATAGCTTTATCGTATTCTCAGCCTGAGGCTGATGNNTTTGATTTAGCAAAATCAAAGCCAGCTACTTTTCTTATTTTCTAATTAAATTACNGAGTGTTATAATAANCTNAGTCTTTTCAAGTGACCAGACACTAGACAGTCGTCGCCGTTAACTAATTTAAAGAAGGTAACCATGGGTAAAAGCATTGATCAGCTAAGGCAGGAAATAANCGATCTTGATGACGAAATTCTTAAGCTAGCAGCCAAAAGAATGGGCTTAGCAAAAGAAGTAGCTGAATATAANCTGGAAAATAATTTACCNNTAAAAGACTATAATGTAGAAAAAAATATCATTGCCAGGACCCGTCAAAAAGCCAAAAATTATAATATTCACACNGATCTGGCNGAAAAATTGATGACTACTCTCATAAAGTATTCATGCATTGAACAAGACGAACTAACAGTAAGTAGAAAATCGCATAATGTCCAAAAAGAAATNTTTATCATTGGCGGNAATGGNAATATGGGNCAATGGCTAGCNCACTTTTTTGACTCCATGGGTCATGGNGTCTGGTTATATGACCGAAATAAAAGTAATAACGAAACTTTTCCCGTCGCCGAATCTATAGAACNATGCAAAAATGCGGATCTAATATTAGTCGCCACCCCTCTAGCTGCNACCTCANNGGTCCTAGAAGATATTATTAAAATTCGCCCNCAAGGCACAGTAGTAGAAATATGTTCGCTCAAAAANCCCATNATAGATACCATTGCTAAAGCACGTTCNTCACAGATTAAAATCGCATCNATACATCCGATGTTTGGTCCTGATATTGAAATCCTTTCNGGAAAAAATATCATAGTTTGTACGGGGGTTAATCATGAGGCNACTCAATCCATCCTATCAATATTANAACAAACGACNGCTAATATTGTATCTATACCGATAGAAGAACATGACAACTANATGGGCTATGTATTAGGTATAACGCACCTTATGAANCTGATNTACGGCAGGTTAATGAGTAANAGTAACTTACCCCTNAATAANCTAAAGGAAGTAGCTGGAACNACTTTTTTTAACCANCTAGANGTGACTCAGGGTGTCATCTTCGAAAACCAAGACCTCTACTTCGATATNCAAGCACTTAANTCCGAAACACCTATNATACTTNANGGATTNTCNCAAACATTGGAAGAATTTACTNAGGTCTTACACCAGCTAAATCGGGATGATTTTAAAGATATAATGGAAAAAACTAAGAATTTCTTCAAANATGAAAAATCAGNAAGAAATTNAANCNCTTAAATTATCNTCTACAGNTGGGCNAATCTGTAAGTAAATTTTATNTATATACAGNACGAAAACAACGANCNTTTTANGNCAAACANCTNATATNNNTTNACTTTAATAGAACTGCTATCTNTCNCACAAAAAAAAATAAATATTTAATCAAATTATGACTATTTGATCAGTATTTTCAGCTTGAGATCTTTCCTATAGATCCGATGCATACCCTACCATGGGCTGTANNTNTCATANATATGAATAACTTATTTAANGTCCTAAATACNGAAAATCTATTTCAGACGTAATAATATGAAAACGTTAATNTCCCNGGTGAGGAGCAAAAATTTGTGAAAAAATTATCTGAACTCATCATCTTGGTTGTGGATGANGAACCTGAAATCGTTAAACTNCTNGTCTCTATATTCGAACCTTTTAATAGTGAGATCTATACNGCTGAAAGNGGNTATGATGCGATAACAATAATTAAAAATAAACAGGTCGATCTTATAATTTCGGACATACAAATGGACAATGGTACCGGATATGATCTTGCAGAAGCAGCTGGAAAGCTCCCCAATAACCCTGCCATCATTTTTATTAGCGGTTTGCCAAATATTTCCGAAAATATTTTAAGCGAACAAGGTGCAATATCCGTTTTGTATAAACCATTCAACCCTGCGCTCTTATTATCAACAATCAAGGGAATAAAGGGAAATATTTTAGTAGTTGATGACAATCAAATGAATAGGGAAATGCTCGCTCAACAGCTTAAGAGAAAAGGTTACAATATCAAATCGGTTGGCTCAGGTCATGCAGCTCTAGACCTTATTGAAAATAGCCCAGATGACACCTTTGATCTCATTCTCCTAGATTTAATGCTTCCAGAAATGAGTGGTTTTGACGTCTTAAAACGACTTAGAACAAGGTTTTCCAGTATCAACCTACCTATTATCATTGAAACAGCACGTAATAATAGAAGCGATTCAATTCAAGCTTTATCAATGGGTGCTAATGATTTCGTTACCAAGCCTCTAGATTTCACTAACGTGATTGCAAGAGTACAAACTCAATTATCACTAAAACACGCTGAACTAGAATTAAAAGAAACCAAAGAATTAGCACTACAATCTGCCAAATCAAAGAGTATGTTTTTAGCAAACATGAGTCACGAAATTAGAACCCCACTCAATGGTGTAATTGGAATGACTAGCTTATTAGAATCAAGCGAGCTGTCTGAAGAGCAGCAAAAATATGTTTCTGTCGTTAAGCACTCTAGTGAAGCACTCTTAGAAATTATTAATGATATACTTGATTTTTCTAAAATTGAAGCCGGCAAAATGAAACTAGAAAATATTGATTTCTCGTTAGTAGACACGGTAGAAGAAACTATCGATCTATTTTCTGAACTTGCTGCACAAAAAGGACTCGAACTAGTTTGTAACATAAACCCTTCCATTCCCCTCCAACAAGTAGGAGACCCTGGCAGAATACGACAAGTTTTGGCCAACCTAATTTCCAATGCTTTAAAATTTACAATGCGCGGATACGTGAGCATTACAGTTGACCAGATCGATATAGAAGGTAAGACTATGACAAGTTTTTATGTGGAAGATTCCGGCATAGGAATCCCTGCAGACACCATAGATCTTCTTTGGGACTCCTTCGTTCAAGCCGACAGATCTACCACAAGAAAGTTTGGCGGAACTGGTTTAGGTCTGGCTATTTGTAAACAGCTTTGTGAACTAATGAAAGGTCAAATACAGTGCAAAAGCGTACTTGAGCATGGTACATTATTTTGGTTCTATCTCCCCCTCAGAACTGGGCCGGAATCTAAAGACGACATCCGGCAAAAAAAAATATCTATCTTACAACAAAGAAATGTAGTTATTATTTCTGGGAATAATCATCTGATTGAGTCCTTAGAGACAATGTGCCAAGGTTACAACTGTTATACTCACATATGTAAAAGCATCAATGAATTTGAAAATTCGGATACAATAAAAAGTCTTGAGGCCAAAACCTTGATAGTTTTCGATTTCGAAGGAAAGTCACAAGAAGAAAACGAAAACCATATCTTGAGCTTCATCGGAAAGCTATCGGAACAATTTAAAATCCTAATAATTCATTACGCTGACATTAACATAAAAAATCTTACGAAAAATATCACTGATACAAACATAGTTCAATTTACAACTAAACCTATACACCGAGATGTCTTTGAAGAATCAATGCTAAGGTGGTTCGACCCCAATCATGTCAATGAATATGCTCATGAGACAGATGCTATTTCAGATGATAATGANCAGACNNCCAAGGGNACTATACTTCTCGTTGATGANAACCCAACTAACCAACTNGTNTCATCAAAGATGATTAAGAAAATCGGGCATGANGTAGTTACNGCGGAAAATGGCNAGGANGCTTTANATATATTAGAAAATAATGAATTCACTTTAATCTTTATGGANTGCCAAATGCCAATTATGGACGGCTTTGTTGCAACTAANGAGATTAGAAAGANNGGTAAAGATATCATCATTGTTGCAATGACAGCCAATGCNATGAAGGGTGACCGGGAAAGATGNCTTGATTCCGGTATGGATGACTANGTTCCTAAACCTATTCGAATGGAAGAAATTAATTCTATGATCGCAAAGTGGAATGGCAAAAGATCNAAGAAAGCTATATCTGAAAAATCTATCGATCAANCTGATAATGTCGTTCATTTAGACTTTGAAGCTATCGAGACCCTTAAATCTATTTCTATAGGAGAAATGGATGGATTCTTTCGNGANCAGGTCATCGATTTTTTAAATATATCAAAGTNNCTATTAACTGACCTAAAAATGCTAACCAATGAACCTGATTCATTTAAATCAAAATCTTGCGAATTAAGATCAGCAGCAATGGCAATAGGNGCTAGTAATTTAGTTGAGCTGGTCGACCGGTATGAGATAGAAGAGGAATANCTTGANATCACCGAAAAATACTTCGACAACCTAGAAAAAGAGTTAGCTTGGNTAGATATAGAGCTAAGAAAAATAGGAGCTTAGGTATTNACGCTCTTTAAGTACTTTCTTCGATCAGCTAGAAGGTCATTGACCCGNTCAAAAGCATCAACGGCAATCGATAAACGCTCCAGCAGCTGTTCAGGAGATAAAGCATCCGGNGTTTTTTGAAGTTTCGANACAATAATTCTTAAGTTGCCATATCCNATAGCTACAGGATTAGATAGATCATGAAGAAATTTTCTTTCGTCGTTGCTATCCATAATTATNCCCTCTTTTACTGCTGCTTCTGCACAAGACATCGAAAATCTTACTCTAATTCTACCTANATCCTTAAATGCTATCACCTCANGGNGACTTTTTCAAACTTTAATTAAAGTTATCCGACCANCCCTTGAAATTATAAATAATTTTATGCTTCTAATATTAATAGAAATATATTATTGATTATAAATAATGNCCATAGAGATCTAATATAGATAGNCGGGCGATAGTTAGGANTCAACTTCATGAACTCAAAATCAAATATTTATTTAAATTCTGGATCAACCTCCTGGAATATGCCTAACAATATTATATGGCAGTCACGCCCTCAAACGACTCTATTTCACAAGAATTCGTATACAAAAAANTTGAANCAGCTATTAACTTATGAAAGAAGTGCANTTAAAATTTATGAATGCTGCAAGAGAAGGAANGCAACCNCAAACCAGTGGAAGACNTTTGAGACNTGTACCGCAACGCATAAAATTGCAGAAAATGCACTGAGATTATTGATCATAAAGAATCGAGACTTACCGGTAGATCAGTACCGTAGTTTACCTGGAGATTTTTCGCTCANATTNGTCCAAGCATCAAAAATCATGCCTATTAGCTTCAAAAGGCATACTATAAATAGTAGCTGTACGAACTTTGAACTCTGGCTACTGAACANTTATAATCANGCCATTTNCCTTGCTCCNAAATCCGACAAAGCGATGTTGATCAACCTCAAATNTGAATCTTCNAAGTTATTACATTCTCTNAGAAAAAATAANGTTTAAATGGATAAATANTAAATAGCTAAATCTAAAGCACNNNAATNGATTTCTNATTTGTCATNANNACTCATNCAATGTACTTAGAAAATCATCANTCNANNGNGATAACTAAAAANGCCGAAAAAGCNNAATAATAAANACNCCAACANNCGNTTANATANCCAGCTCTANCTATNCAATTAGCAAATTANTTCAAACTGAATCTCAGCTAGTGATAACAAGTTCACTAACTGTTCNTATNTANNTGCATNCAANGACAATGGANNNCTCCNAGTAAAANATTAATCTTCGCTGGGAATTGTATCCAAACTTAATGCATGTATCTCATGAGTCATCCATGAACCAAGAGCCTGGTAAACCATCTGATGCATTTCNACAAGAGACTTTCCTTTAAANTCCTTAGCCTCTACNCGCACCTGCCANTGATCACCTCCACCNGTNTAATCCATNGCTCGAACTTTCGCNGAAGGAAAAGCATCNTTAATTTTATTTTCTATATCCACTGCGGTCACCCTTAACCTCCTCTATANTGTTAATNCTTGCTATCAATAAACCAANTTTGATAATTCTTCCTAGTGCAAGACGCAACAATATAAACTTGGAAAAAAAGCATGTATACTAAAAAACCCCGCCCCTTATACTTGGCNAGCAAAAATATCCATAAAGTTAATGAGTTAAAGTCAATGATTGACCNAACTATTTGGGACTTACGCTCTTGCGTGACATTGAGCCCCAACATNAAATGGGAAGAATCTGGAANANCCTTTGNGGAAAATGCCAAAATCAAGGCATTAGCCGTCAGACAATACACCNANGAAGCCATTTTGGCTGATGANTCCGGNCTTGAAGTGGAAGCNCTNAATGGTGCACCCGGNATATATTCCAGNAGNTATGCTGGTCAGGATGGTNANGACCAAGCTAANAATCNAAANNTACTAAAAGAACTTAACGGGNTTTCGAACAGAAANGCACAATTCGTATGCTGCCTTGTATTCATNGATGCAAATGGAAAAANCGAAACNTTCGAAGGCAAGTGCAAAGGAAAAATAATTGAGGAAGAAAAAGGGNNACATGGNTTCGGCTATGACCCTCTATTTATCCCNGAAGGAAAAGCTAGAAACACTAGCNGAAATTTCAGATTNAGAAAAAAATCAGATTAGCCACCGAAAGTCTGCATTCGACCAATGGAACAGCTCTCAAGNTACTTAGCTAAANCATCTTTAGCTGATTTTCTGAAGCGCTGGTAGGANCCACTCGACTTTATCCAACCAAAGTCTTTGTGCTTCAGNCCTCTTTTTAATTCCCTTCGGTACTTAATAGGATCAATCAGATATCCATTTAAAATCTGGGCCGCTGCTGGAGCATTATTTAATCGGGCNTAACAACGAGCCAATAAAAANGACCCATCTCGAACNAAAATCTCTTCATCAGCCCAATAATTAGTATCTTTAATTCTCATATTCAGAAAACTTAACGAAGCAATNGCNTCACTGCAACGATCTAAACCCCAATAAGANTTTCCTAACCAATAATGACCTTGAATATCAAGTTCNTTTTTACTTTTAGCCTTTTCTANATGAAAAATAGCCTTANTATANTCCCTAGCCTGAAAAGATTTTTTTCCTGCTTGCCAATCTTTTGACTTCTCAGCTTTTTTTCTGATCTGNTCCCCGGCNGATGAAGATTCTTTNCCAATAACNTTTACCTTTTTNAGGACNTAAGACGATCCNAGTAAACANGGAACATCTGANCCTCCCGAACAACAAGCTTCATCAATCATTGCAGCTAATCGNTTCTTTTTTANGCCTTTACATCTTTTCGGACCTGAGGATATAAAAGCNGTTATNACTTCTTTTGATAAAGCACCNTTTGAATTACCTAATCCTTCATTTACAGCATANGACCTTACAACTAGNCCTTCAATAACCACACCGCGATAACTATTNAGGAAATCTTTTTTAGTATCCACATCTAATGATTTCAAAAAANNGTACTCTGCCTTAGATTCAGGNAAATCTTTTTCTGGATTAACTTCGCGACATTGNTTAACATCNATTGCTATCGCCCCTTTNACTAANGANAAACAATCNGACAAAGACTCTATAGGTACCAAATANAGTAAGGTNATATATAAAAANCGCATCGTAATCAAACCTCCTTGGTTAACCTAATGCTATTTTGGCTACTTTCATNTAACTAAGTCAATACAAGCAATATTTGCCGGGCAATATATTTTCCAGGCNAACCATAACATCNAGTTAGAAGTTGGTGTACGCTATCTAATGAATGATATAAAAAATCCGCAGGACATTGATATGAGAACATCGCTAAATTTTATCAAATACCTAATACTCCTTTATTTTTTACCCAGTCTATTCATACAATCCTGCAGCAGTGGCAATGGAGAAAAGGAACTCAAAGAAATCATTGAACAAGAAGATCAAGATCAAGATGAAGATCAAGATGAAGATCAAGATGAAGATCAAGATCAAGATGAAGATGAAGATCAAAATGAAGACAAAGATGAAAATAATGAACAAAGCCCAGAAAGTACTAAGACCGACACAACCGCAACGACGACATCTCCGGAAACAGAGATACAACCCACTAACTTAACCCAAGAAGCCGTCAAAGATGAGGCCGCTAATCGATTAGCAGAACCACAGATGGGAGTGCCTGCGCCGCCCGCAAGCGAAGAAAATAGCTATGGCATACCAGAGGAACAAAGAGGTCAAACAAAAGGCCAAGTATTTTATGTTAACAAACAGGAAGTACCTATCAGAAAAAGTCCGAGTAAGTCAGCTCCTGTAATCAAAACTCTTTATAAAGGCGACCCAGTCATGGTAACCATTACAGGAGAATGGGGTAAAACCCAAAATGGCTGGGTCGAAAAAGAAGCACTATCACAAACCGTCATTCCTCGCACCAAACCATCTTCTACATGGCATACACACTAGATTTTGACCTTACTGCACATAAGAAACAACAGATTTATACATTCTAACTGGCTCCAAAAGTGATAGACTTGTGAGAAGCAGAGTCTGTTACGGAGGTCTAGGGAGTTGAATACTACAACTGTAATTAGTAAGTTTGGTAAAATCACACTTTTTCCAATTAATAGCCTCCAGTCTTTTTTGACATTCTGTAAAGCAGTTTTTCTGGGAATGATAAACCCAACGATTAAAATGCGATTATTGTTCCAACAATTAGAATTTGTTGGAAATCAAAGTTTTGGTATTATCCTTCTAGCCGGATCGATGGTCGGCGCGATTTTTGGCATTCAGCTTGGAATTATATTTAAAATCTTTGGCGCAGAATCAATGATAGGAGCTGCTGCTGGCTTTGGCTTATCTCGAGAACTTGCACCAGTCATTGGAGCATTTCTAGTTACAGGTAGAGCAGGATCAGCCATGGCTGCTGAACTAGGGACAATGAGAGTTAATGAACAAATAGATGCTATGCGCGTAATGGCCGTCAACCCCTATAATTATCTTGTAGCTCCAAGAGTCATTGCTGCCATTTTAATGATGCCGATATTAGTTATTTTCTTCGTAGTATCTGGAGTCTTAGCTTCTTTCATTATTGCTTCTACATTTTATCAAGTAGATACGGCAGAATTTCTTGCAAAAATCCAGTGGGTCGTCGCCCCTAAAGACCTTTTTGATGGATGCGTCAAAGCAACAGTATTTGGTTTCATTTTTTCGACAATCGGTTGCTACCAAGGCTTTAATGCCTCAGGTGGAGCTAAGGGTGTGGGTGAAGCAACAACCAAAGCAGTTGTGATTTCATATGTAGCTATATTGAGTGCCGACTATTTTATAACATATTTACAATTCTACATCTCCTCGTAAAAATTTACCGGGCATTAATTTCACTTCGGACAGTGCAAAAAACGTCAAGTTCAATGATATTATAGGAAAAAGTATTAATGAGACCATCAGATCAGAAGGTATTCTTTGCAATTAAGAAGAAGAAAAAAATATTTTAAAATGGTATCACTACCAATAACTAGTGCTTTAGTTTTTACTCTATTTTCCGGTCTAGTTTTTACAGCCATCATTGGAAGTCGGTTCGTTGAATCTCGAATATCAAAAGTATTCAGTGAATTTCACAACAGAACCGGCATCCAACTTAAAATAGCTAACTATCGTGTATCGTTTTCTGGAATTACCTTTGAAGATATCACTTTAAAAGCTGAGCATACATCTGTGATCAATCGTGTTACTACGAAGCTTCAGTTAAATCCCTTCAAAAAAGATTTTGGAAGAATAAAACTAATCGAAGTAGGATCAATAAAGTGGAAGTCTTCGATTAGCACACTTCAAAAAATCTTAGGTTGGAGATTTAACACGCCACAAAGGATTAGTCATAATAATAAAGTTGATTTGCTAAATAATCCAAGCTTACCGGAAAAATTCATCATTAACTCCGGAACAATTCATATCACCAGCAATAACAATAATAATCTAGTAACGATCCTCGGGTTCAAATCTCACCTTGATACCAAGCTTGGCATCTTAGATGTTGAGACTAAACAGATCTATCACAGCAATCAGGAAATTTTAGCTCAAGTGAAGGGGCAACTTATTACTAAATCTCTAACTAAAAATTATCCTTTTATACTTTACCACCAAAGTTCTATAGGCGAATCTTGGCAGGCACAAGGACGACTCAGAAAAAACCTCAATGCTTTCAGAGTTTCCAGAAGAGGGAAATATATTCCACAAGAAATTTTGCAATCAATCCCCCTAAAAATCACCAGTCAACCCAACACCAATTG
>PBRN01000024.1 GCA_002725955.1 Pseudobdellovibrionaceae bacterium | reverse complement strand
TTTCTACACTCCTGGGAACAAACTTGTCATTAGCCTGACTTCCAGCCTTCGTACCATACTCGCCTACAAGATCAACTGCTACAGATGTTTTTAAACCTGTTCTGTCCTGAGCCTGTCCGGTTGCAGCACCCAACAAAAGGCATAAAAAGCTAACCCTTAACATGCAGGTTACTCCTCTTAGAAACTGAATTCAGCTTCATCTTATGAAGACTGAATTCAGGTGAATATTGCTATTCGATTAATCTTCTTCTTCAAACTTTACTTCACCTACTGACACAGCGGTCAGAGTTGCACTTTTTAGCTCAACGCCCCAGTAACTTCCAGTGCCATTGCCGTCAGCTACACCATCCTCTTCAGAGTTAAACTTGGCTTTAGCTTCCGCATAATCTGTTTCGTCGCCGGCCCAGATCAAAACATGAGCTGGTGTTTCATCATTATGCACGTCCATGCTATATGAAACATTAGTAGCACTAAGGCCAGAAAATGAACTGGAAATATCTTTGTCCGTTCCACCTGCTGTCATGGTTACTTTGAGAACATTATCGGAATTTTCAAACTTAAGGGCCACACCACCCGAATTTTGAGCGGAGCCATTAGCCGTCAGAGTAACATATGAACCAGCTTCAAGGGTCGATGCAAAAGAAAAATGACTGCCTGAAGCAACCGCAGATAAAGGAGTATTAGCTACGAAAGAAGCATCACCTGTCACCTGAGTGTCCGTGGAAGTAGGCGTACCAGTCACCGTGTTGAACTGGCTAGATTTAAAAGTAAAGCCACTGGATCCAGTAGCAGCATCCTCATCTGAACCGCAAGAGTTGAGCAAAACTGCAGCTGACAGATACAAGAAAGATTTTGAAATTTTTTTGCTTAGAGAAACCATGATGATATACCTCATTGAAAATTAATATACATAAGAAACACCCCAAACCCCTAATGAGATTAGATGCTTCGCCATTTACAAAGAACAAACTGATCATGACACAACACTAAACCACCGGATAAAACAGACTTAAACCAATGGTTCCTATCATGACCAAGAAACACTATGCCGAACAAACTACGTTTATTTCAAACGGATTCTATTTGTTTAAAAATTTTTTATATTTATTTAACACTTTTTTATTAATCGAGTTAACTGACTTTGAAGGGAGGTGAGGCCTTAGGAGCCTTATGAAGGATATTAAAGGATACGATATTCCTGAACACAACATCATCTATCTTGGCCTCAGCCTCAAGCTGTTGATGGGTCTCGCATTTTATAATGATGCCTTTCTCTGATCGCAGTAGAAACGCATCGAAGCCGATATGTTGATTTTCGGACTCTGTTGTTGCAGCAAGTTGCTGCTTATTGTTGTTATCAGAAGATCCTGCATGCACATGATGATGGGTATGCCCATGACCCTCGTGATGAGGCTCTTCAAGGGCCTGGTGTTCTGCACAATATATATGCTCATGGATGGTGATGTGGACCAATTCGACCAGAGAACTCGCAGACATTAAACATAAAAGACCCCAGGCTAATTTATGCCTTTTTGGGATGCTTTTTGAGCCTTTCGCTATTTCTAATTCTTCATAGGTCAATGTCTTACCATCTCCAACAACCGCTCTTAGGAATCTGCCTTCTGGTGGCGCTTACACTAGCATTTAACACCTGAAAGATACAACAAATTCAACCCCCGAATGCACTCCCCATATCAAAATGGGATTGCCATCCAAATGGCTTAGATGAGTTGGGACCCCATTCATACTGCTGGATTCACCGCAGCTGGATCGACCACCGTCACCTTAGGACCATATACGGCAAAAAATCAGCAAGACTTTAGAGATAAAAAAAAAGCCTGTTATCTTTGCAATCAACCAATAGATGCGCAGAAAACACAAATATGCAAGAACAATGAAGGGGCCAAAAAAAGGCACCGGAATAATCCGATGCCATAGATGAACTACATACTTCTAAGCTAATTTCTGGACTTCGTTTTATACTGAACAATCTCTTTTGGGTGTTGTTCAGCTAACGAAATAGCTCTTTTAATATCTTACATATCATCAGCCACAGTAATGGTCGTCACAATACTGTCGACATGATGGTTATCGGTCACAGACACTTTGAATTCGTACTCGCCCGCATCACCATTGGCAGGATCCCAGGTGAGCACACCAGTGCTACTATCAAAGCTGAGTCCATTGATATCAGTCCGATCGTTACAGAGATTAGCGTCAGTTTCTGCCACTTCACCGTTCCAGGAGCGATCCACCCAACAGGTATAAACCAAGGTATCGCCATCGGCATCAGTATCTCCTCCTGAATTACTGTCATTCAGGTCAAAAATAGTAGCAGATGAATCTGATTCCTTAATATTGGTCAAGGTGACAGCGGCAATAACCGGAGCATTGCTAGTGTTTTGCACCTCGACTCCCGCAAACCTGTCAAAGACATAAACAGCGCCCGAGTCAGACCAATAATCATTATCCTGCATTGCCTGAGGATTATCACTATGCCAAACGGCATTGCTCAAGCTGTCTTCGTATTTTGCAGTAGCAATAATGGTATCACCTGAAATCCTTACTACATCCCCAAAATGATCACTGCTACTGGGATTGGGTGACTTGATGTAAGCGGAAAATGCCCAAGTATTGCCCGTTCTCTCATAGACATAGACAGCTCCAGAATCAGCGTTGTTGTTATCCGTTGGAATCGCATGTGTGCCGGCATTGATTTCCGCAGCACTGATGATATTGGTAGCGCTAGAGTCTTCGTAAAATGCTCCAACAACAAGAGTATCACCTGATATATCTACCGAAGTCCCAAAATAATCAGAGGAGTTACCACCAGCAGCTTTGATAGTAGCTTCATGAACCCAATTCGAAGCTGTAATGCTCGATGAGTCATTTCTCCTGTAGACAAAAACAGCTCCTGAATCAGTATAATTGTCGTCATGAGAGTTCAACCCACTTTCACCATTATGTAAAAAGCCAGTATAACCGTAGGCATCCTCATTCGGAGCTCCAACCACTAAGGTGTTGCCGGAGACAGCTATGGCCCTGCCAAAATTATCATAATTACTTTTTTCAGGAGCACTTATACTAGCCTCATAGGCATGCTGGAAACTGGTTTCGTGATCACCTTCGTCACCAAAGTCAGCCGCATAATAGACATAAACCATTCCACTATCGGCGAAAGCATCATAGTTACCGTAGCTAGGGCCGTACAAAATACCAGAGTAATAATTAGCGTCTGAATATGCGGATATAGCCAAAATCTTGCCATCCATCGCCACATCCTGACCGTAGTAATCACTAGTACTGGGTATAGGGTTGTGGTGGCGTACGTCCGTTACATAATCACCAGTACCACTTCTGCTCCAGGTATTGGCAGATCCAGTGTCGGTCATAGAATCATTATAGTAACTCCATTGGCTCTGGGGCTCCCAAAGGCCGCTGTTGGAATCGTCAGAATACATACTTCCCCCAACCACCAATCCATTGTCAACAGCAATGCCATCAGGGCCATAAAAACTATAATCATAATTTCCCACACCAACAGGCGACAAAATGGCTTTTCCTATCCAGTTATTACCTGGCACACCGTTATTGAGGGGCTTCTCGAATACAAAGCCAGAGCCAGCTCCCGTGTTACCCTGATAACAGTTTGGTGTGCTATTATTATAGTAACCGTAAGAGTCATACTGGAAAGAGCAGGGGGAAAAATACGCCCCCACCCCTAACATATAACCTTTATCAGTCGCAGAATATGAATATGTACCTATGCTAACACTATCCCCAAAATACATAGTCGTGGCAACTGGCGCTGTAATAAATGCATCAGCATTCCATCTAGAATTGTTTCTCTCAAAAACATAAACACCACCCTGTCCACTTTGGTTTTGAGCCGAATTCATTGGCGCCCAAGAATAGTTACCTAGGGATGCATCTTCATTGGATTCATTGTTCCAGATACCATTGCCGCTACCGGAAAAGGTCATAGATGATACGCCAAAGGCTATGAAGTCCCCGTCAATATCAGCACCGCTGAGTCCGCCCACAGAGTTGCTGTAGCTTGGATTATAAACAAATGGTTTAAGCCTTGCGGTGAACATCCAATCACCACCAGCAGAAGAAGAACCTCCTACAGGATCGGCGCCCGATACAGTCACATGCTGATACTTGAAATCACTGCCCCCGGCCGTAGATCCCTTGATTTTAAATTCGTATTCTCCTCTGACAGAATCCTCTGGATCCCAGTAGAGAATACCATCACCAGAGGTAAAGGCTACCCCAGCAAGATTTGCCGACAGACATGACGAAGCCGTTGATTCAACCACAGCATCATCCTGAACCTTATCAAACCAACACTCATAAGTAATCCCTGTGCCGTCAGCTGCGGAATCATCACCACCATCGGCAGCGTCCGCAATCGGCTGCATATCAGACGGCTTAAACGTAGCTTTAGCCAATATAGTCTTATCAACAAATTCATCCAGAACAGGAGCAGCTGTTGAAGAGCCAGTCACCGTGATCTGCACATACTTGACATCGACACCCCAGCCATCACTCGCAGCGATCTTAAACTCATAAGGTCCCGACACGCTGATATCGGGATCCCAGGTGAGAACCCCTGTTTTTTGGTCAAAACTCAGCCCAGCAAGGTTAGTGCTGTTACAACGATTGCCAACACTTGCAAGCACTGCCTGATCATGGGACTGATCAAACCAGCAGGTATAAACAATATCATCGCCATCGGCGTCTTTATCTGTAGAGGTTGACTGATCATTGACATCAAAAACCTGAGTTGATCCCATGTCTGCATTTATAGCAGCAGGTGTAATATCAGCTATCAAAGGTGTGTTAGTAGCCACTGATCCCTGCTTGTACCTATATACATAGACTGCCCCAGAATAGTCGCAACTATCACTTGCCGCCGGGACTGAACTAGCCTCATTATAGATGGAGCTATAACAGCTGCCTTCGCCATATGCTCCAACAACAACAGTATCACCTGATATACCAACATGCTCGCCAAAGTAANTANNGCTGCCTGTATTGGGTGCTTTTAAAATAGATACGAGTGCCCATTCATTTCCAGTCCGTTTANATACATAAGCAGCCCCCGCATCACTAATATTATCATCATGAGTAAACTCATCTGGAGAGTTAACCGGTGTAGTACTTGAGGAATCTTCGTACCTGGCGCCCACTACAATAGTATCACCATCAATGGCAACGCTTGAGCCAAATTGATCGGAGCCGCCAGGGCTGGGAGACTGCAGAAAGGCCTGCTGTACCCAAGTGCCATTTTGATATTGGTAAACATAAACCATACCCTTGTCGCCGACGCTAGTTGTCCATGATGGTGCATCAGTTGAACTATTGAAAACTGATCCCCCACTAAATGCTCTATGGACGTCTTTAGCTCCAACAACCAAAGTCTCAGTTTCACCATCAATAGCAATAGAGCTACCGAAGTTGTCGTAATTCTCACCATCCCTTGCCCGAATTTGCGCAATCAAACTCGGACTGCTGATTGAGTTGTACACATAAACAGATCCTCGGTCATAACAAGTTCCGTAACCATACCAAGTTGAGTTAAAACTGGAATCCGAGTTTTGGCATTGATCAGATTGGGCGCTTGCAATCGCAAACCAGCCTCCATCTGCCGCAACAGCGCCACCAAAATGCATACTACTGTGACTATCCCGCGCACCATAAATATACATTTTGTCTGACCAAGAGCTAGACGAATTACTGCCAGATCTGTTAAAGGTATAGCCAGCACCGACATTAGTACTATATTGATAACCTCCAATCCAGGTGGAATAACCATCAAAACTGGGAGTACTATAGGGATAGCCATCTTCATACGGCGCACCGGCTACAGCATATCCATCGCCCAAGCCGGACACAGCAACTCCCTTACCACCAGGATATTGAGCATGACTGAAATAATCATAAGAGAATTTATAATAACTTGACAGCCTCGCATCGACCTCCCAGTTCCTACCAGAATATTTTTCAAAAATGAATGCAGATCCAGCATAGGTAGTACCTTGAGAATTGTAGGAAGGACTATTAATACTCTGGTAACTATTATAATCGCCGTACATACCGACGGCTATTAGATAGTCATTATTATCGGTTTTTTTAATGTCTACAGTTTGTCCGAAATAACGGCTGGCATTGCGATAGGGCGGTTTTAACTTAGCATCCTGAACCCATTCACCGCTGTCAGTTCTTTTGAAAACATAGGCTGCTCCAGAATCGGTAGTGTAGTTATTTGAAGGCAGCCATTGATTAGGATCATTGCTACCATCATTGATGGAAGTATTTTCAGAACTATCATCATAGGTCGACCCGACAACAATATATTCTCCATCAATAGCAAGGGTCTGCCCAAAATAGTCACTCCCGTCAGCGTCGGATGCCTTCAGAAATGCATCAAAACTCCATTTAGATGCCCCTCCCTCAGAGCCGTAATTTCCCACCATCATCTCTGCGGCTGTGACCAGAACATCTTTGTAGCCAATGTCACTGCCTCCTTGAGGAGAAATAGCCTTGATTTTAAACTCATAAAAGCCATCCTGCTCGGCAGTGGCAAGCCATGACAAAATACCTGTAAAGTGATCAAAGGCAATTCCTGGCAGGTGAACGGGGTCACAGGTATTGGTAGTAGATTCAGCGACGGTAGCATCTTGAGTCCGATCAAACCAGCATTGATAGGTGATCGCATAACCATATTCATCGACATCATCACCGCCATCACCAGCATCAAGAATAGTTTCCTGCTCTGCTTTTGACGTAAATATTGTTTTTTGATCCCCCATTGGATCCAGCAGGGCGCCAGCGAAATTACAGCGTTTGGAGGACGATTTTTGAGGACCGTTATAACCATCAGGGTCAATCACGATACTCACGGTACCTGTTTCTCCTGCATTAGCAGCATCAAGGCAGCTGCTGTAGCTAGTGCCTTTCAGCCATTTCTGGGCCAGATAGGCTTCCACGGCCTGACGCTCGTGATTGGCAAGTTGCCGGTTATAGATCACGACCTCGGCTATTTTCCCGTCCAATGCGTAGCTTCCGGTAGCTATTTTACCAATCCCAACACTGGGGCTAACGGCAAGGCTTAAACTCATGGAACTGCTGCCCAGCGGCTCACCATTATGCCATGAGTATCCGGTGGTTCCGTCATAGCTAGCGGTATATAATTGCTGGGTGCCATGCTTGCCATGGATCGTTTTATCTATTGATGGGCCCCAGAAGCTATAGCGAAGCAGACTATCTCCTTGATTATGGACATGGATCATTTGGTTGTCAGACGCTGAATTACCAACAGAGACAAAAGAACCACCATTTGTATCTGATTTTGCAACCACAAAAATAGTATGCTGTTGGTCACTGTTGCTAAACTGAGGCAAACTACCACCATAACCGCCGTTGAGGTCAATAGCAGGCCATGCATTCATTGCGTCCGTGGTATAAGTTCCGCTTTCATTCTCGGCGGCTTCCATATGATTGCCCCGTCCAGACTTATCCTGCCAGCAACGGACCAGCTGATTACTGCTGATCACAGGAGTGCTGCTGGAACTGCAGGCATCCTGAAAGAGTGTCTCAGTATCGGTTGCATCTAACCACAGCGCCAGCCCATAGGGCACGCCGCCTGGGGCTTTGGAATTGTCCGAATTGATGGACCATTTGCGTTGCATATAAAGATCGTTTTCAACCACCTCTGCTTCAGACAGCGCCCTCTTGTAAAACAAGGTATCAGCCATGGTACCACCAAAGGTTGAATTGCCATCAATATTGGAACCAACATGGTAGTTAGGATCAACCGCTATCAAAGCATCTCCGTCTTGTGCACCACCCTGCGACGTGCTAGTTTGAAGGACGCCATTCACATAGAGAGGCTGATTTTCGGCCACTTTAACACCCGCACCATTGTAGGCTGCTGTTATCCCCAAGGGGGCTGTGGTGATGTTGGCCAGAGAACCGTAGTGGACGGCACCACCGTGGTAGTCGTTATTTATCCGTTGATTGCTTTGTAGGTATAGCTCCCACCTTTCCTTGCTGGCGTCGGCATTGCCCAAAGNAAAACTAGCTTTGCTGACAGCATTTACATCAAAAGTCTGGTACAAGGTCAGGGCAGAATTGCCACCACCAAAACCCGAAGCCTGGCCAGCCAAGAAGTCATTACTACCATCAAAGGTGAGAGCTGGATAGCCCCCCATGCCGGTGGTATTCAACAGTGGTCTCTTGGCAATGTCGGCCTGCCCCGCATGGTTGCTATTCGCAGAACGATCCAAGATGCAACTCACATCATCACCGTTGTCAGCTATGGTTTGAGTGCCGCTATCACAGCTGGTGGCATTGGTATCGGTTTTTACTGTATCCCGTTTCATAGGATCAAGGTGCAAGACCAGACCGCTAGAGNTAATCCCATCCACACCCTTCTGCCATTTGGCGCGGAGATAACCCTCCACGGCTGCCCTGTCCGCATCTTGCAGATCCTCATCATAGATAATCATTTCCATGATCCGGCCATTTAAATAATTATTGCCATCACCTTCAGGGTCAGTAGCGATCGCTCGCCCACCAAGGACCAGCCTGGAATCAGCGGCCAAGTTCAGCGCAGTGCCATTATTATTGGTACTTGTGGAGGCGGCCTCAGAACTATTTAAGAAATAATTCATATTAGAAGCCCCAAGGTCACTCCCGTTATACGTGAAACTGTGTATATTGATTTCATTGGCGGACAGGCCAATGCTATTATAAATCAGCTTGGCAGAGTTAAAATCATATCCCACTTGACTATCGCCGCCGGAGCCTGAGCTGCTGCTGACGTTGCCGTTGCCGCTGCCGCTGCCGCTGCCGCTGTGATCAAGAATATGATCGACGAAACTGTCAATGGTGCTATTCGACATCGGAGAGGCAAGTTGAGTTGCAACAAGCACAAATATCATATCACTTACACCTGCCAAGCCGCTTACGGTGTGTTCATATTCATCTCTGATGGTTGATGTTGCATTGCCGTTCCTGTCGTTTGCCATCCAATTTGCTGAAATTGAGGCTGAGTTTGGTCGTGGAATTATAAATATATTATAGGTGTTCGGATCACCTTGGTTGGTTCCGTAATTACTTGTATAAACACAGAACACATCGTGGATGACTCCATTTTTGGTCACTGTCGTACTATATGACCCGTGGGAACCGCCGCCATCCGTACCCATATTACCTGCAACATGAAACGAATCAATATTCATATCACTAACTGACATAATCCAAAAACCATCAATCATGGTTGCAAAGTATGTTGAACCAGACCCAAAATAGCTGGATCCGTCTAATACACTACCACCGGTGTACGGTATGCCTGATCTGTAACTATAGGAAGTTACCCCAAAACCGTGTAAGTTTGTTGCTAAGTGATTACCTCCATCGAAGATATCCCCCCCACCATCGCCAATCCTTGAATAGTAACCATCGTTATCAAAACCAGTTGAATCATCATTAAGTATTAGATGTTGCGATGACACAATACTGCTTATATTATGATCGCCAATATTAGCAGCGATACCAGCCGCATACCCCCCCGATACACCTGAGCCTGCAGTATCAATGCCGAAAGTCAACAAAGTCCCAGTGGAATCGTTAACACCTATGTGCATCAAATCTTCGGCACCGCCCCCACCATGTGAAGCGACTATGAATACAGTGTGTTTTTGATTACCGGAAAAGTCCGCCAAAGCACTCAGATAAAGTCTGTCGTCGGTGCCATCAAAAACCAGCGAGCCATGACCGTGCTGAGAACGAGCGTCATATACCGGCATCAGATCGCTATTGCTAACACTGAGGTTATTACCTTGTTGCGATTTATCTTTGATACAACCTACACTTCCCTGATCAGAAGCAAGTGTGGTACTACAATCGCTGCTTTGGTATACGGTGGCAGCGTCCCCTGCATCAACCCACAACAACATATCAGCTGGACTGACGGTATCAGGAGTGGCCTGCACCGGTCCCCACACTGCAACTGGAGCAGCATCTGTTGCCAGTTGAGTCGTACCAAAATCAGCAGTTCCGAGGTTACCCAGCGCACCGAGATGGCCTTTACCCCAGCAGTAGATTTCTCCGGATGCGGTCAGAGCGCAGAAGTGATTCTCATCTGCAGCAGCATCACCTCCAGCCAGCTGGACCACAGGTGAACCAAAATCAAGCCAGTCATAAGCACTGGGGCTGTCACTCATAGTATCGTCGGTAGTGGCATAGCCCAGTTGTCCTGCATCATTCTCACCAAAACATTTGACAGTGCCATTTGTATGAAGGACACAGGTAGCCCCCCCATTAGTGGTAACCCCAGCAGCTACCTGATCTGAACCCGAAGATTCCAGGTCGATATCTGAGACAGTCGAGGCATCGTTAACATTTGAGGTGGCTCCGTTGCCCAGCACACCAGCATCTCCAAGGCCCCAGCAACGGACGCCACCTGTTGCTGTGAGCACACAGGTCGATCTATTGTGGGTTGATACATGGGTTACACCCACACCCAGATTCAGATCGGTGAGACTGCTCATGCTACCAGCGCTGTTACCTATTGTGCTGGTATTGCCGTAGCCTAACTTTCCGTCCGCTCCTTCACCCCAGCAGCGCACCGTATCATCCACAGTGATAGCACAGTTTGTTCCTTCACCCGATGTCACAAATGTGGCTGTCTTACCGAGGTTAATATCTTCAATGGTTTCGATATCAGGAGTTCCTCCCCCTGAACTAACCGCTGTGGTATTATCAGTTCCCAGCACACCGTTTGCACCGTAGCCCCAGCAGCGAATGCCCCCGCGATTAGTCAGAGCGCAAGCACTGGCATCGCCCGTGTCGACAGCAATGACTGTGACTGGTAAATTAACATCAGGCGGTGGAAATGAATCAGGCTCTATGGAGTCTTCAGAGTTGTTACCCAAGCGGCCACTGTCACCTTCTCCCCAGCAACGGATTTTTCCCTCAGTAGTCAATGCGCAGGCCCAACCATATTGGAGTGGGCTGGTGGCCTGGCCTAACTTAACACTCAGCAAATCCTTGCCAATATTAACATCCCCAGAGGTATAAGGATGTTCATCATCCCCTCGATTATCATTATCATCATTGTTNTAGCCCAGCACACCATGCGCATTGTTGTTGCCCCAGCAGCGCAGCTTTCCAAACCGAGTGGCACAGTTGGCGTCATTACCAACATCGATGGTTTGATAAGGGTAGGTGCGGCTGAGGCGTTGGACACCTGTTGTGTATTTGTTGGCAGTATTGAAAGAGAAAATCTTATACATGTAGGTGGTGTCGTCCATCAAGGATCTGACATCAGTATATTCCGTGCCGCTGCCGACATAGATAATCCGGGCACTGGCATCGCCGCTGCCGCTAAGGTCAGACGCTGGGGTATAAGTAGTGCCATCGGTAGGGGTCCACGTGATATCACCATTCCCTGCTTGCTGTCGGTAGATCAAAACCCCTGTCGTGCTGCCGCTACNCCCAGTGCCGTTGGTCCAGCTTAAAGGTATCCCGTCGGCAGTGAACCCTGGCAAAGGTTCAAAACTAGCAACGGCTGGCGCAGAGGTGTCGATCACCAGGTCCTTGTTTGCCCCCAGGGAATCAGCTGCGGCAGGTGAGGGCAGGGTCAAACTCAAGGCATTGCCGGCAGCATCGCTGATGCTGCCACCGTTGAGAGTCAAGGCATCACTGCCGGTATAATCAAGGTCGGCACTGTCATGGCCTTCCAGCACGGTATAATCAAAGTTGAGGGTGGTTGAACCCGAACCAGTGGTATAGTTGACGGTAGCATCGGTGGTTCCGGTTTCTAACGCCAGCTGTGGTGTACCACTAACCGTTACGGTTTCTGACAGAGTCACCTGAATCGTTATGCTTTCTCCTACCGCATAGGTACCGTCGGTTTTATCAGAAGTGACACTGGTTACGGTTGGGTCTGTCGTATCAATTTCCAGACCTTCATTATCTCCCAGTGAACCGGAGGTTCCCGGAGCAGGCAGGGTAAGGGTGGCTGCATTGCCGGCAGCATCGGTGATATTGTTCATGGTTAAAACGAGGGCGTCAGCGGCAGTATAATCCAAATCTGCAGCAGTATCTCCCGCCTGCACCGTATAGTTAAATACCAGATCGGTGGTACCAGAGCCGGAAGTATAGTCAACCACCCGATCGGTTCCCCCCGTTTCCAAGGTTAACTGAGGAGTACCGGTGCCGGATACGGTAACGGCCTCGCTAAAGGTAATCACAATGGGAATCATCACTCCAGCCATGTAAGAGCCGGCAGCGGTTTCGGAATCCACATGGTCAACGGTGGGGGCGATGCCGTCGATAACAATGGCTTCGTTATCTCCCAGGCTATTGGGGTCCCCGGGACTGGGAAGTTCCAGATCAGCAACATTGCCATTGCTATCATCGATAGTGCCGCCGTTTAAACTAAGGGCAGAACTATCGATGTAATCCAGGTCAGTGCTGTTATCGCCCGCCTGCACCGTGTAATTAAAAGTAAGGATCATGGAACCTGAACCAGTATCGTAGGTGGCGATCTGATCCACTGTGCCTGTTTCCAAAGTGAGCTGCGGTTCACCGCTGACCAACACGATCTCATTGAATGTGACCTGAATTGAGATCATATCGCCGTTTTTATAGGTGCCAGCAGCGGTGGTGGCATCGACTGCGGTTACCGAAGGCTCTGTGTTATCGAAATTCCAGGTGTGTTCAGTGGCGTCCGCCGCCAGCTGGCTATTGCCTGCCGCATCGCGACCGATGACACATAACTTCCATGACCCGACGCCGCTAAGATTATCATTGATGTTGGTGCTTTCATCGATCCAGCTGCCATCGTAGGTGACTCCGGAGCAGAGGGCGACGGCATTAATCACCGCAAACTGATAACTCACCACCCCGTCATCACCCAGCACATCAATATCATAATTATCGGTGTTGACAAATGCTGCTGGTGTGCCGCTGAGCACTGCGGTGGGCGCTTGATCATCATGAATGATGTTGTCATTGATACAGCTGCTTTCATTACCGGTCATATCTCGAAACTTAATATAAACCGTAGCGGTGGCATTGGTCTGTCCCAGAGTCCAAGGCTTAGTGGTGTTAAAGTTTTCCCAGCTGCCATCGGCAGTACAGCCGGCTGTGTTGGTTATATACATTTCATCAGCCGCAGTAGCACCTAGTGTGAGCGTGACGCTGGCGGTGTTGGTATGGCTGTCACCACCGGCGATGTTGATGGAGGTATTAGTCGGTGCTTCGTTATCAAATAAAATGCTAAACTGAGCGGCAGCAGTATTTAAATCGTTCTGAGCATTACTGGCAACATTTTCCGGAACATCAACTGTTATGGTGCCCACGGCATTGGGAGTGAGGTTGAATTGATAAGTGCTGCCCGTACCGGTAAAGTTGCTGATAGCAGCGCCGCTGATGACCAGGTCTGCTTCTATAAAGCCAGTGACGCTCTGGTCGAAGGTGACCGTCATGGCAATGGGTGTATCTGCTGTGGGATCAGTGCTGGTGCTGGTGATGCTAACCAGAGGTCGGTTGCTGACATATTCCCAGCTATGCTCGGTGGCATTGGCTGGGGTTTGTTCGTTATCGCTCATGTCTTTGCCAATGACGCAGATTTTCCAAGTGCCAACATTACCAAGGCTGTTAGTGATGTTATTACTCTCAGTGATCCAGCTACCATTATAAGCGGCATCGGCGCAAAGGGAGGTGCTTGGGATGAGGGCAAATTGGTAACTAACCAAGCCATCATCGTTGAGCACATCAATGTCATAGGCAGGCGTTAATGCTGGTGAAGTTGGGGTATTGGCCAGTACCGCAGTGGGTGGGGTCTGATCCTCGTACATGATACTAAACTGTCTGGACGCAATATTATATTGGCCATCGGCGCCGGCTGCAGCTCCGGCTGGTACATTTATCCGAACCATCCCAGACTGAGTTGCTGTGACTTGCACACTATATTGTTTGTCACTGCCGGTGAAGTTAGTGATGCTGCCGCCAGTGATCTTAATGTCGTCTAGTTCAAAGCCGGTGACATTTTCGCTAAAGTTAATATTTACGGTGATGAAAGGGTTGTCGTTTTCTCGAGTGTTACTGGTGATTTCAACGATGGGTAATTCTGAACTGTAGTCGGGGATATCAGGAGAACTATAGGTATCAATGGCACTATCTTTATCATTATTATCTGGGTTGTTGATGGTTTTTTGCGAATTTGGCGAACGAGTACTTTCAAACTCAAGTCCAGAAGAACAGGATATGGTCCATATCATTAGATTTAGTAGCAAGACTCTTAGCATAGGCGATTCCCGGACAAACCTGACACACTCGTCTCTTCGGATTCCTGATGTGTTAAAAGCAGGATAATCAGTATTAATCTTTAACCTCCTGTTTATACTATGATCTTGGGCTCTACAAATTCCTTTTTTATTTTAGGTTGGCAAATCTTGATACGGTGGAAATCCAACTTGTTGGAAGGGGAGCCGGATGAGCTTTATAATCAAATTACCTGGAGCCCAAAGTGACTCGTGGCTGGGTAAATCTCTCTTGATGGTTGAAATAGCGATGAAAATCATCTCTCTTAACAGCTCAAAATAAAAGATGAAAATAGCTTAATTGTAGTTATGGTTAAATCTGTCCGATAGTGGTCTTGAGGGCGTTCAGAACTTGACCATGATAGGGGTTAGGGTTTGGGTGAGCAATCCAAGGGGAATTAGAGAAAAAAGGATTTGCAATGGGACCAGTGACTCTTAGTTGCCGAAATCATATATTGTTTTTGGCCCATCTACTGTTGGTGGGTTTTACGATAAATGCATGCAGTACAAAGGTTGGTAATCCGAATATGCCAGCCACAGTAGATCAGGATGAAAAACCGAAGGCACACCCTGAACCAAAGCGTGAATTTTACTTGATGGCTAATGTCACCGTTGGCGAATCGAGGACAGAGGTCACTGTCACTTTAATGGATGCTACCAGTAAGACGAAAAGAAATATTCGAGATGATGAAAGCTGCAAGTGGGATTGGGACAGCGCAGTTGATCCCATCTCCATTGGAGTGATTGGGGAATCTACCTTAAAGTTGTCCTATCATAATAGTAGTATCAATAGTGCCCAGATTCAGGCTATGACTATTAAATATACCTATACTTCCCGCGATGGTGAAGTGCGTGGCAAAGAGGTTCTTTTACGGGATATCATTAATACGCCAGCCGGTGATTTTTCAGAAATGGCAACGAAAAATACAGATAAATTTGAGTTTACCGATTGGAATGGGGATCGCTGGATGGAAGGGGCTAAGGGAGAATCATGTGTGGAAGCTTGTGCCCGCCGAGATGCTTCATTTGATCCAGCAGGATATGCTAAAGTATTTCCTACCGATGGCAGCGCATTTTTTGATGAATGTCATAATGCATACGATGCCTTGGAAGATTTAGGTTTATTTAGTGATCC
>PBRN01000190.1 GCA_002725955.1 Pseudobdellovibrionaceae bacterium | reverse complement strand
AGTTTTGGTTATACCTCATCGGCATATTGGTTTACCGTTGATGTAGAGAATACGGGTAAACAAAGGCGTAACCTTCTCCTAGAAATTAATTATCCGCTTCTTGATGAAATCTCCATCTATAAAATAAGCGGCGAAAAAATTCTAGATCATGCGGAATTAGGCGATCTTAAGCCATTCAGCAGCCGGCCAATTGCCCACAGGAATTTTTTATATCCCCTTAAAATAGATGCTAGTCAGGCTCTTAAAGTTATAATTAGAGTGAAAACAACAAGTAATGTAAAAGTGAGTTTATTTATACATGACCAGTCTGTTTTTTGGCAAAGAGATGCTAAGGATACAATGATCCAAGGGTTGTATTTTGGTATTATGCTAATCATGATCATTTATAATGCATTTATTTATTTAACTATCAGATCCGGAGCTTACTTTTTCTATGTTTTGTTTGTGACGACTCATGGCGTTTTAGAACTCTGCATCGTGGGTTTTGATTATCAGTATATTTGGCCTGAAAGTTCTCTCATACACGAGAAATCACTGCCAATAGTTGGCCTGCTATCTTCAATATCCTACCTATGTTTTAGTTCTGTTTTCTTGAGGCTTAAGCAAACTGTGCCGCGATTTAATTTTGTGATTAACAGTTACTGCTGTTTACTTATGACAGTTATCTTACTGTGTCCCTTTGTTAATATTTCTATTGCCGTCAAACTGATGATTTTGTTGACTGTACTAACCGTCATTCTTGCTTTCATTGTTTCTATCATCAGAATCAAGCAAGGTAGTATAGAAGCAAGATATTTTATGCTGGCATTCCTTGGTTTGCTGCTAGGAGTTATAGTCTCAAGCCTTCGCGCATTAGGAGTGTTACCAACAACCTTTATTACAGAGTATGGGATGCAAATTGGTTCTGTAATGGAAGTCGTTCTTCTTTCTCTGGCATTAGCTAATCGCATGAAAAGGCTTCAGGAACAAAACCTAATTATTCAAAAGGAGGCTTCGGATAACCTACAAAACAAAGTGAATGAACGAACTCAAGATCTTCATGTTAAGAGTCTTGAAGCTGATAAGCTGAGGCAAAAAGCCGAGGATCAGGCCGAAGAGTTAAAAGAGTTAGATAAACAAAAAACCTCTTTTTTTCAGAACATGTCTCACGAACTCCGTACTCCACTAACCCTGATTTTAAACCCACTTGAGAACGCATCTCGTCAATATAATGAAGATAAAAACATCGAAGTTGCGACAAAAAATTCAAGAAGGTTATTAAGGCTAGTCAACCAATTGCTGGACTTTCAAAAACTAAAGGCCGGTAAGAGAGATTTGAAAATGGCTCCTTTGGATATAAACATCCTTACCCATGTCTGTGGTGATTATTTTGCTTCAGCTTGCGCTGATAAGGAAGTAAATTTCAGTGTCAAACGAGATGGCAATCACCTCAACGGAGAGTCAAACCCACTGATGGTTATTGGTGAAATCGATGCATTGGAAAAGATTGTCTTTAACTATTTATCTAATGCCCTTAAGCATAGTTCTGAGCAGGGTAGGATTGAAATGGGTCTGATTACTCAACAGACTAGCGTTAGACTCTATGTTACTGACACTGGTGCTGGCATCAGTGATGACGGGCAGAGCAAACTCTTTGAAGTTTTCAGTCAGGTGGATGATTCCACCACCCGGGCTTATGAAGGCAGTGGTTTGGGTCTTGCCTTGGTTAAATCCCTTGCTGAAGAAATGGGGGCTGAAGTGGGGGTTAACAGTCGCTTGGGTGAAGGAAGTACCTTTTGGGTCCAGTTTCCGCTGTTGAGCGCAGAGAATATAGAACGTCTCATAGCGGACGGTTCCTTTGGAGAAGCTCATGTGATGGAGCAGGATTTTAAAGTTAAGTCATGGCTACTGGAAGAGGTAGAGGGTAAAGCTGGCCACCAGGGCGATGATGCTGAAGATCAATCATTGGCCGGCGACGGTGCTAGGATTCTGGTGGTTGACGATTTAGCTGACATGCGTGATCTTATTGCTCTTGGCTTGCAAAAACAAAACTACGCAGTACTCAAAGCCTCTAATGGTAAGCAGGGTCTTGCTGCAGCTAAAAAGCATCTACCAGATTTAATCGTCACGGACTGGATGATGCCGGAAATGAGTGGGCCGGAGTTGATCAAAAGCTTGAAGGATGACCCTGCTCTCAGTTCGATCCCGGTAGTGCTATTGACGGCGAAAAGCGATGATGAAAGCAAATTGACTGGTGCTGAAATTGGTGCCGAAGCTTTTCTGGGAAAACCATTTAATGAATTGGAGCTTAACAGTATTGTCAAAAACCTGATTCAGCTCACTGAAACTAGTAAGCGGGAATTACGGCACACTAAAAACCTGTTAGCCCAGGCAGATAAAATGTCCCAACTGGGTGCTATGGTTGCCACTATCGGGCATGAGATCGCTAACCCACTATCACTTATCTCGTTAAGTTGTGTTAATGAATCTTCGACTCTAGAAAAGCTAGAAAAGAATGTTGTTTCATTTGCGAATTCTGATGATATAGAAATTCAGAATACAGCTCAAACCTCGCTGAAGCAGATAAATCATCTGAAGGATTTCAGTCGAAATATCAATACTGCTTCAAATCAACTCAAAGAACTAAGTTATGCTTTGCGCACCCAAAGTCGCATCGAACACAAACCAACCCCAGCCATAGACCTCAATGAGGTGATTAAAGAATCCATTCTGATTACAGGAGGGCAGATCAAAAAACATAGGGCGCAAGATTCATTAAGTGAGCTGCCAAAGATCACTTGTTATCGCAGCAAGGTGGGGCAAGTTGTTACTAATCTTCTTAGTAATGCTGCTGAGGCTTTGTCTGAAAAAGTTGTTCAAAGGCGTCAGGAAGGTGAGAGGTTTAGAAGTCAGATAGTAATCACCAGTCAGCCCATTGACCGTGATGGGAAAAAGGGGGTTATGGTAGTCGTCGCTGATAATGGTGATGGGGTGCCTGAGGCAATCCGGGAAAATATTTTTGAGCAGTTTTTTACTACTAAGGAAGCTGGTAAGGGAACTGGCTTGGGGTTATCGTTGTGTGTAGAGATAGTTAAAGAGCATGGAGGTGATCTCAGTGTTACTGATGATCCTGAGTTGGGTGGGGCCCGTTTTGAGCTGTGGCTACCGGTCGAGATAGCTGGGGGAGGTGTAGCGCCTGAAGTTGCTTAATAGTTTTCTTATAATAACCTTATCCAGACATCATATCGATTCTCTGAGTCATTTCAACTGTTCTGGTATACACTACTAGCCTCACAAGACTGAGTTCAGAATACAGACAGATCTTGGTATCATCAATTTTCTCCAAAGTTTAATTTTCACTTAGTCGGAAATCGCAGGCGGTAACATTTAGAAAAGATTAAGAAAGAATTATAGAAAAACTTAAACAAGAATATTTGCCACGCTTTATAAACCCACCGAAATTTATTCTAAATCTCATACCGGGCTGTTACTTATTCGTAGTCGTTACAAATATTTCATTGCCATCGGCGATCATAGACGGTAGCCTTTTCGAGGCTAGGATTATAACGTAGCCAATAGATCTTGGAATATGTGATACTTTTCTTACTCTAGAAAATATAGCCGGAACCTACATATAACCAGACATAAGGATTTCCAATATGACCCAGCCAGGATCTTCTTTACAGACGACGTTCAATGATAAAGAGTTTAAAATTTTCTCAACTGACTTGAATACAGGTAATCGGGAAATTCATAGTTATTTTTCTGGTCAATCCGATGTCCGCCAGCCGGTTCATGTGGTTTACGGAGGAGCACATCTTTACAAGTCTGATATAAATGACAAGTTCTCGCGTATGTCACTTCGGATGCTAGACGAGTATGCATCATCACCGCAGGCCTTAGCGGCAGCTATCCGATTTGAAGGTAATCCTGAAATAATGGATAAAGTTTACCAACGGGTGAGGAATAAGCTTGAACGAGAGGCTCTTGAAGATTTTCGGATTGATTTCGAAGATGGTTATGGGCACCGGGGAGATGAAGCGGAAGACAGTTGTGCTGTTAGTGCCGCCGAGCAGGTGGCCGCTGGCATGGAACAGGGTACGCTGCCTCCTTTTATAGGAATCCGGATCAAGAGTCTGGGTTCCGAAACATGGGGCAGAGGATTGCGGACTCTGGATTTATTTGTCACCAGATTGTGCTCATTGACAGCAGGTAAACTACCTGATGGTTTCGTGGTGACTCTTCCTAAAATCACCCATAGATCTCATGTAAGCGTTTTGGTTTCAGCCTTTGAAATTCTTGAAAATAAAATTGGGTTAGCGGAAGGTGCTTTAAAAATGGAATTTATGGTTGAAGCTACCCAATCTCTGTGGGGGACTAATGGGACTTTAGTCTTACCGCAGCTGGTGGCTGTGGCCAAAGAGCGTTGTGTGGCAGCTCATTTCGGAACATATGATTATACTGCTTCTGTGGGGGTGACGGCATCTCATCAAAAGATGGACCACGCCGCCTGTGATTTTGCGAAACATATTATGCAGGTTTCTTTTGCGGGGACCTCAGTCTTTCTCTCAGATGGTGCTACCACCGTTATGCCCATAGGTCCTCATAAAGGCAGTGCTGCCAAAGCCCTCAGCAGTGCCCAGCAACAAGACAATAAAGATGTCATCCATCGATCCTGGGCCTTGTCAGCCGCTAATATTAGACATTCCTTAGCAGGGGGCTTTTATCAGGGATGGGATTTACATCCGGGTCAATTGATTCCCCGTTATGCGACGGTCTATGCTTTTTTCCTTGAAGGCCTAGAAGATGCTTCTGTGCGGTTGAAAAACTTTATGGATCAGGCTGCTAAAGCGAGCACAGTGGCCGATGTCTTCGACGATGCTGCGACAGGCCAGGGGTTGTTAAATTACTTTTTACGGTCTTTAAATTGCGGTGCCATTGCTGAAGATGAAGTTTTAGCAACCGGTTTATCAATAGAAGAAATTCGGACCAGATCGTTTATGAAAATCCTGGAAGGGCGGCTGACTTCTTCATAGCTGTTCTGGGCTTTTAATCTAGGGTTGTAGTTAAAAACCTGTCAAAGGTAGTGACATAGTTTATTTGTTATTCATCTGGTAAGAGTGAAACGGAATCGGTCCTTGGATATATATAATAAAAATAGGTATTTATATCTAATTATGTCTTGGTGGGGCGGCACAAATCTTGCTTATGTAGAAGTAAGATTGTTTGTTTAGGAGCCCCGCATGAGTGCTGATATGAATAATGAAATGGATCATGAAACGTTAAAAAGTCAGCTGGCATCAACGCCAGCGGAGCAGTTATATACCATACAAGCCCGTAAGGACTATAGTGATGGTTGGCGCTTCGGATTTGCCAGAGCTTCTTTTCATGGTGGACGGGCCTTAAGTTTAAAGCTTGATACGATTTCTGAGTTGACCAAACTTATTTTAAAAATTCGTAATGCAGAAACGGAATATCGTATTGTACGGGTGGGGCATTCGCTACCTTACCAGGGAACGAAACCATTGGCGATTGAAACGGTAAAGCATTTTGCTCACTCTCAGCTTAACTGACTTTGTTGGCTTAGTATTTTCGCAACCGCTGGGTTTTGTGCTAAATCCAGCAGAAATAGAGTCCGTTTCTTGAATTGATCCATATTTAGTTTTTTATCCTGCAACGGCGCCAGCATCAGGCGACCGGCAAAATAGGCTATCATATCTCGGGCTAGGTTTGTGACTGGCAGCTTAATTTGTTCCTGAACAGCGTCGATATAATTGGTGAGAGATGTCTGGAAAAGCTGATCGATTTGTTGTTCTGACTCTTTAATTTGTCCCGTAAGTTTCAATCGATAAAAATCAATAATTAGGTAAACTACTTTCAAAAAGTAGTCCTGTCTTTCTTCGATAAATTGAAACAAAATTTCTATTTTTGTTCTGGGTGATGTTTCTTTAGCTACCATTTCTTTAAAGGTATCGACGTCCATGGTGACAAAGTATTCCAGCATTTGCTGAAACAAGTTTTCTTTGTTGGGGAAGTAATGGTAGAGGGAGCCCGTCGTTACACCGATATCTTTCGCCAGGTTGCGCATCGAGACGCCGGTGAAACCGCTTGCCGCAAATAGATCCAGACTGCCTTCGATTATCTTTTGGCGCATGGCTCCATGATCAACCATTTTTGGCACAGTAAAAACCCTTCTATTTATCGCTTATGATTGCATCATTTAAAGCCCGAAACATTTATAGCGAAATGCTTATAGAATGCTAGGTGATATTGGATTCTGGGAGAAAAATATAGGGCAATTAGGGCTTTATAGGCAAATTTTGATTATGCCCCAGAAATCAGAATTTTTGGGCTAGGAGAAGCCGACCTAAAGTTAAAGGCTGCGGAAGCGGTCTTTGGACGAATGTTTGTCGGCAATTTAAGGAAGGAGAACCTTATGGCACACCTAGACCTTGAACAGGCTCATCACCTTTATGACATGCTCATGAGGTACAAGCATGATGAAGTCGAGTCGGTTAGCTTGCAGGTTTTTGAAGGCAATGATTGTTCCCTACCTCTTCATTGGCGTGATGAGTACCAATTTGAAATCGTTTACCACGTGATTGATCGTCTGGCTCATGAAAATTCTGAAAGTGTGTTTATCGATATTGCTGTAAATGGACAGGTTCCGGGAGGAATGTTGCTCGAAGCTGAAAATGAGTTGTTGGGTGACGAAGAAGCGATGGAATTGGAATGCTATCTACTGCATGATTTCCTCAGTTGCTTTGAAGCATCTGACGAACAGGCTGATCGACTTCACCATATTGGTTTTGGCTGAAATTCTTGGCAATTTAATTTTTTAATCCTGAAGGCGAGGGGGTGGGTTTTAGCTCATGGCTGAGGGTGTAGGCAATACCTCCCAGCAGAATGAGTCCACCCCATATTTCTTTTTGGGTTGGGATTTCGGACAGGATAATCATAGCAAAAATGAGTGTGAATACTGGGCCGCTGCTAACTACCAGTGCCCCCGTTTTAGCTTCGATATATTTGGCCGAATTCATATAAGTTAGCCGGGCTAAGCCAGGGCCTAAAATGGCTGCAAGGCTAGTATAAAAAATCATAGTCCCGTTGAGCTGGCTAAATTCAGGTATTTCCTGATGGACCGGAAACCACAGTATTACGGAAAACCATAGACGGTGAGCGTTTAGAGTAATGCTGTCGATGCTGTGAATGTATTTTCGGGTTAGAACTGCCATAACCCCAAAGGCTGCAGCGGCAATTAGTGCAAATAGACTACCTCTTAACCAGTCTCCGCCGGTATCTACGGTTGGCTGCATAATGAGGAAGCCAATAATAACGATGATCACCCCTAACCAAAAGCGATGCCCGATTTTTTCCCCCATGGCTATCCAGGCCATAATCGCCACGATAATAACTTCTGCCCGCATCAATGTTGCGACCAGAGCTGGAGAGAGATAAGATACGGCCTGGGCGCTGGCAAAGTTGCCAATCAGTGTGAAGACAGCCATAACCAGTCCCAAAGTTAATTCCACTTTATTCGGTTTTGCCCAGAGTTTAGCTATGCCATGCTGTTTTACTACGGCAGCGCTATTAAAGATGGCAGCTGCCAGAACCAGAGTGAGCACCATCAATGGTACTGAGCCATGTTCGGTAGATATCTTCCAGGGAATCATAAAGCCAGAGGCCAGGATGGTGGCGACGATGGCAAGTAAGACTCCCCTTTGTTGGTCATTTGAGTTTTTAATTTTTGTCAAGATTGACAATGAATCTCCTCCAACGCTGTTAAGCAGGGCTGCCGTATGCGCATTTTCGTAGTCGCAAATACTTCCTGTTCAAAAGCAGCTATTCTTTTAGCCTCTGCCAGTGCCATCTTCATCATGTCATCTTCATTTGAGGCCACAGCATCGAGAAAACAAGCATCCATGGCTTGAGCAGGGTCCAGTATTTCAGCGTGGGCTACGGTACGATGAAGCCACTTAGACGGAATGCGGAAGCGGGCACTCTCTACCCCTGAATACGGCATTGGCATGCCAATAGCAACCTCATTTAGGCCTATTTTAAAATCACCTTCAAGACCAATGCGATAGTCTCCGCCTAATAACATGATTGCCGCTAATGCCATTGCATGGCCGGTTACGGCGTAAATAACGGGCTGCGGCCACTTAAAGAGCTTTAGTGCCAGCGCATCGCCAGATCTCATCATCTCTTCCCTGGCTTTGCCTCCTGCCTTGATCACTTTGAGATCAAACCCAGCCGAAAAAAGCCCAGGCCGTCCTTTGATAATGACGGCCTTTGCATTGCTCTTGGCTTCGTCCAAAGCCTTGTCTAGGGCTTGAATCATCGGCGGTCCAAAGGCATTGGCTTTACCATCGTTTAAAGTGATGATGAGGATCTCTTCTTGGAGGCTGGTGCTTAATAAGTTTTCAGTTTTAGCTTCGTTGTTTTTTTCCATAGGTAACTCCCAAGTATTGGCTTGTATGGGGGATCTTATGATAGTGTCAGATATAAGGCAAACAGGTGTTAGTTTGCTATATTTTTTAAGATTCATCCTGCATCTTTGACCACATGTGATGATAAGGATCTTTATTTTTCCCAAGTTTTTTTGCTTTTTAAGGAGCAGTTATGAAGTTCAAAGGTAAAACTGTTTTTATCACGGGAGCTAGCCGAGGCATTGGTTTGGCTATTGCAGAAAAATTGGCTTCGGAAGGTGCTAATATTATCGTTGCAGCTAAAACTGCAGAGCCCCACCCAAAATTAGAAGGCACNATTTATACTGCNGCAGAAGCCATTGAAAAAGCNGGAGGTAAAGCTNTGGCCCAGGTGGTGGATGTGCGGTCAGAAGAATCGGTTCAGGCTGCNGTTGATGCAGGTGTAAAGGCTTTTGGTGGGATCGATGTNCTGATCAATAATGCAAGTGCCATTTTTATTGCNAGGACAGCCGATACNCCTCTAAAAAAGTATGACCTTATGCATCAGGTCAATGTGAGAGGAACCTGGNTGGTGTCAAAGGTGTGCTTGCCTCATCTAAAAGCNAGCAAGGANCCAAAGATTCTTAATATGTCTCCTCCTTTAAANATGAATCCGAAATGGTTTAAGGATCATTGTGCCTATACCATGACTAAGTATGGGATGAGCATGTGTGTTTTAGGNATGGCGGAGGAATTTGCTGCTGATGGNATTAAGGTCAATGCTCTNTGGCCCAAAACNGCGATAGCCACTGCAGCAGTAAAGTATATGCTTGGNGGTGATAAGATGATTCANGCTTCTCGCACCACNGATATCATGGCAGATGCTGCCGAGGCTATTCTCTCTGGTAATGAAAC
Source organism: Pseudobdellovibrionaceae bacterium (assembly GCA_002725955.1). GTDB lineage: Bacteria > Bdellovibrionota_B > Oligoflexia > Oligoflexales > Oligoflexaceae. Next base: position 2,620 of record PBRN01000190.1, on the reverse strand, counting down.
GGGACAGTTNTATGTTGATGAAGATTTATTAAGAACAAAAGGGGTCGAGAATTTTGATCATTATGCTGTTTCACCAGGAACCCCTTTGATAAAAGANTTTTATGTGGAATGATGATTTGTCATAGTCTCTCTNCCACTTTTTGGTGACTTTTAATTTTTACGAGGTACAGTAACGTGAGCATTAATATCGTAATTAATGATACCCCCGGTATTTTGGGNTCTTATTTTAAAGCTTTTGGTTCTGGTAGCCGCTTTAGTGAAGGNGATACCCTGCCCCATATCAAGATTAATTGGGAAGGTGTAAAGTTTGCAGAAGGCAAGCTNGGNCCNTATCGGGACGTATGTGAGCTTGATGAAGATGGACATGTTCCGTTTTTGTATCCGCATTCTTTTCTTGGTGGTTGTCACCTCAAGATGCTTACTCACGATGATTTTCCGCTCAAGTTGTTGGGGGCGGTTCATCTTCGTAATCATCTGATTCAATATCGCCCATTAAATATCGATCAATCTTATGATGTCTTTTTGAACCTTTGTGGCCAGCGTCGTCGTCCTCAAGGTTTGGAGTTTGATTTTACTACTGAAATCAAAGATGGCGATGAACTTGTTTGGTCTAGTTTGACAACTTTCTTGGTTAGAAAGAAGTTCAAGGAAGAGGATGGGGAACACCCGCTGTCCCAAGCAGTGACAAATCTTGAAGATAGCAAAGAGGCTGCTAAGTTCGAGGTGCCGGCAAATACAGGTAAGAGGTTTGGTAAGATTACCGGTGACATTAATCCGATTCATATGTCTAAACTTCTGGCTAAGTTATTTGGTTTTAAGCGTGATATATGCCATGGAATGTGGGCTTTAGGCAGGGGACTACCTTTGCTGGAGGGTGTCGACTTGAATAAGCCTGTGCGTTTGGATGTGGCGTTTAAAGGCCCTCTTTACATGCAGGCTCCGATAAAAATATTGTCGTCTAGTAAAGGTGATGGTGGGTTCGAATTTTATAGTGGAAAAAATGATCGGCCATGTGTCGTTGGCTCACTCAAGAATGTGACTGAAGATAGTAAGTTAGAGGGGTAGGCAGCCCCCCTCCATATTGACTCCATGGATATTAGTAAAATGGCCTATCGGTGTGTATTTTTGTGGCGGTCAATATGGCTTTATTTAGGTATAATATACTGGCTAAAGTCGGCATAAATGTTTAAAAGTTCCCAACTGTAGTTAATTAGAAAAGAAGCAGATGGGAGCATTTATGAAGATGAACTGTGGCATCGCAGCCATTCTTGGGTTGTTAATTCAGACTGGTCTAATGGCGGCTGAAGGGCCTGCAGAGCTATGCCTTCAGGCTCAGCAAGTTGTCGAGAATTATGATGAATCAATTTTACAGGAAGTTGCATTTGACGTGACTCATTATACTGAGTTAAGTGACTTTACTGCCAGCAAACCTAAGATCGATGATCAGACAGTGCGCATGGGTAGTTACCTCGGCTCTACTGATACTGTGCCTCAGCAGTTATGGTGTAAGTTTAAAAATCAGGAAGCGATTAAACGATCTCTGGGGATCGAGCCGGCAGGTAGTCCTGCTTCTTGCGGCTTGATGAACGAGCGGATTGTTAATGCAAGTCTTGCTGCTATGGATAATGATACCCAGAAATTATTCGCATCTAGTCCATTAACCATTGCTTATGGCAAAGATCAGCGGTTAAGTCGCGGCGATCAGTGGGTTAAAAGTCAGGTGTTGATTACAGAGCAGGATCAAAAACTCGTTGTTCAGGCAACTACATTAAGAACAGCCAATTGGATTCCGGTTGTTGGTGGTATGCGTTACTGCAAGCTCCTCAGCCCTCTGGGGGCAGAGACTTTGATTGGTCAGGTCATCAGTGCTAATGGTTTGCAGCAAGACTTTTTGGAAGAGCAACTCCTTGAAAATCAAGTAAAGCAGGTTTCGACCCAGTTTGGTGAAGATGCTGTTGATATTTATTTCCCGGCTGTTACCGAAAAAGATTTAACAGCTGCTGTTTTTATTCAGGGCGGTAAAGTTGATAAAAAGTATTACAGTGATTTTGCTGCTAAACTTGCAAAGTCTGGCTTTGTTGTCGCTGTGCCTGCTCGTGATAGCTTTTTTGGCAAAAATATGACTCAGCAGATTGTTCTTAATGAAACTTGGGATGGTCTGCTGTCATTGAATGCCGATGGACGCTCTCCTTTGTTTCAGCGCATTCGAACGGATAAATTGGCTTTGATGGGTCATTCTTTGGGAGGCTTGTCCAGCCTTAGGATTATGGCAGAAGCGTGTTCCTTACCAACCTGCCGAGGTTCTTATGAGGCTCCTGCCGAATTAGCAGCGGTCATGGTTTTTGGGACCAATACACGCACGCCATTTATTGGTAATTATGCGAAAATAGATACTCGCAATATACCACTGATGTTTATTCAGGGGACGCAAGATGGTGTGGCTGAATATGAGTATGGTGTGAAGACTTTTGAGGAAAAAACCAAAGGTGATCCTCAGGTTTTTGTTACCCTTGAAGGGGCAAACCATTTTTCAATCGCCAATATTAACAACCCTCCCAAGGCAGATGCAGATAAAAAAGAGCCAACTAGGGGGCGTGTTGATGGTATTGAAACTATTGCA
>PBRN01000189.1 GCA_002725955.1 Pseudobdellovibrionaceae bacterium | reverse complement strand
CAGAAAATCTTGATATCAGAGGGCCTACAGGAGTGTCTGCAAAATAATTTAGATAAGTCAACTCATTTTTCCTTCAGGAATATTAGATTTTAATAGAGAGTACATGTTTTTTTGGCGTTGTCAAATGTAATAGAGATAATTGCCGTCCCAATGTTCATAAAGATAATGTCTTATTGAAAGCCATGAGTGATCTGTTAATCTTGATATTAGACCAGCTCAATGTATTGATCACTGTCTTCTGTAAAGGTGGGTGCTTTTTATAGCCACGCAATCATTTTTTATTCGAATTTTTGAGTAGTAGAACAATAGTGTTTTCTAAGGTTGAAAAATATTATACTTTCGGCGTAGTCAATTAATGTAATTATTTGGGGTCGCTATAACAATGACTATAATACCAAATGACATAGGTTTATATCTGTATCCGATCATCTCGATAACAGTTTTTTGTCTGTATGTCCGTGTCAGAAATTTGATCAACAAGCAGATTGCACTGAGATTAATTCACCTGAATTTCTTATGCTTTTATATTTTCCATGTTTTATTTTTCGTAGCAAAGTTGTTCAATACGGATCCAAACGAAGTAGCACACTTGCTAGAGTATTCAATTTTATTTCTTGTCTTTCTTCTTTGTTACTATTTATTTATATACCTGCAGATCATTGGTGTTCTTAAAAAAAGTATATCGGCCGATTTTCTTATTAAGCTAAAAGATTCAGGAACTGCAGCAGACAGAAATTTTTTCATGGAACATGCTGGGGATGGAACTGGATATCAATTTATTATTAAAGATCGTTTGGAACAGATGACTTTTTTAGGATTAGCTGTATTAAAAAATGATAACTTTGAGATAACAAAAAGGGGAACGGTTGTTAATAATATAGTCACTTTGTTTCTCAAATTCATAGGTATAAAAAGAGTATGATTAATTTTATCTTTGTTAATTACTTAATTTTGACGGCCTGCTATTTTTTTGGGGCAATCATCTATAATCATGTGAGTGATGGTAAAAGGTTTCTGTTGTCGTCTTTGTTACTCTGCTTCATGGTGAGCATGGCCTATCTGGTTATATGTAGACAAAACCATTGGCAGGTAGACTATATATCCCTAATACTATTACTTTTTACTTGTCTTGCTTATATTGTTATTGTTGTTAATTGTGCAAACTCCGTTACTTTGAAAATGTTGAGCTTTTTCGTTCATTCTTCGGCAAGTGATGGTATAAGATACGAATACTTTGTGGAAAAATTAGATCCTCAGGATAGCATTAACCAAAGAATAAAAGCTATGGAACGTTATCAATTTATAGCTAATGATAATGATAAAATTTGTCTAGTTAGTAGAGGTAGAAAATTAGCCTTGATTCTTTCTTTTGTACGTAATGTCCTAGGTATTCGAGCTACGGGTTGAGCGGTGTTTAAAAGGTTAGTTAATATATGGTAAGTGATATTAGCGATTTTTAAATGTTAACCAATTTTGTATATGAGTGCACATGATACGGTCTGTCAGTGGTGGCAAACCTCTGTGGTTCTTCTGCTGGGTCCTTGCGATATGGTGCACAGTATATAAAAGGTTTTGGGGTGCCTCAGAGCCTTGGCTGTAAAGATTATACTGGATTTAGTTCATTTTATCGGACACCTATTGTCCAGAGTTGTATCACGGTAGTGTGTTTGATTGTAATGGGCATTCCTGTGCGAAATCAGACTCTGATTACGAAAATATTTGTGAGATCAAAAAATAATAAATTAAGAATGGCTCGTCGTGACTGTCACTGGTTCAATGTCAGATAATAAAACGTATAGATGGCTTGATAAAGTGCAAGCCATCTCTTAAATTTTATCTGCTATGGGAGTATTACTTCTTTTTGGTTTCGCACTCGATTGAAATGCTCCATTGCTTTTTAGTCCCTTTTTTATCCAGAAAAAATATAGTTTGGTTCTTGTCTATCACGCTGTCATAGAAACCTTTAAAACAGATAGTATTAGTTGATAAATAGTGAGACCCAAGATCGCAGCTGATCACTCTCTTTACTGCTGTGGCATCTTCTAATGCTTTCGTCAAAATGCAACGGGGAGACTCCTTGCCGAGTGGGAGATTCCAATTTTCAGGAGAAGGTTGATATTTTTTCACCAGATTATCAGGCTGTTTTACCTTAACCGTCCAAGTGGTCAAGGAGAATGCCGCAGATGGGATAATCAGAAATAAGACAAATAATAGATTCCTATTCATTACAATTTCCTTTCAGCTTACTTTCAGAAACGACTTTAACCGGAATAGCGCTCTAAATTTTTTCAGTCACTGTGCTAGGTAACGGCAATTTCTATACTTACCTTTAGGTAAAAAGNGGANTGCAAGCATAAATNCTAGTAAAAACAAATATATAAATCTTCGGTAGTTTTGGNTCTGGGAGGTCTAATTCGATATTGTCTTCTTAGTTCATATCCATATTAGGATGTTGTTCTTAGGAGAGCAAAGAAGAATGGGGANGGTTGAACACCCTCCCCGTTAAAAGTCAGAAAAAATAGGTTTTTGCGCGCAACTTATAATCCTTGAATAAGCTGCATAGCAACCATAGGCTGCTGATTTGAAGTAGAAAGTATTGAGGTACCAGCCTGCTGAAGTATCTTTTCTTGAGTAAACTTAGCAGTTTCTGTTGCGAAGTCAGTATCTTGTATACGACTTTTCGCATCAGACAGGTTCTCGGTCTGTACACTTAAGTTTCTTACNGTTGATCCCAGTCTGTTTTGAATGGAACCAAGGTATGCTCTNTAATCATTTACTTTAGTGATGGCANTATCAATAACGCNGATAGCCGCTTGAGATTGGTATTTGTCNTCAACGCGAGTACCTTCTTNGGCTCGACCGAGTTCCAAAGAACCTTCACCAGTAGTAAATGAGTTCATTTTTTGAAAATCGATTTTGATAATGTTTACTGGATTCCGTTCATCTATACCATCCGCTCCAGCGTAATAGTCTTTGTGAACTTGAATTTCAGTAGGATACATATCAGGAGGGTTGTCGTATTCATCGCTGATNTCATCAGCTCTACCGATTAGCAAACGGGTTCCGTTGTATTCAGTAGAGTTTGCGATTCGATCAATTTCGTCTTTAAGAGCTATGTACTCCTTGTCAATAAACAAGCGCTCTTCCCTTCCGATAGTATCAGAAGATGATTGCACTGCCANTTCTCGCAGACGAACCAGCATAGTACTGGTTTCTGTTAAACCACCTTCTGCTGTTTGCACCATTGAAATACCGTCAAGGGCGTTTCTTTTTGCTTGGCCTAATGATCTGATGTCAGCTCGTAAATTTTCCGAAATAGCTAAACCCGCAGAGTCATCTGCTGCTTTATTTATTCTTTTACCGGAAGATAATTTACCGCTGGAATCGGTTAACCTGCGCGTCGTATTTTCGAGTCGACGCTGGCCGTTAAGTGAAGCCATATTCGTACGTAGTCGCATCCCCATNAGCTTTGACCTCCTGTCAAAAGTTAGAATTCTTCCCTGAAAACTGTATAGGCANATTCGACCTGGTCANNTTTTTGTTTAGACAAATATTTATAACTATCTGTNTTCATNGTTTTTTTATTTTGTATAGGCAGTGTTTAAACNGGGATAACTTATTTTTCNTCGTCTGAGGNTGTGCATTTGCTCATATCGATGAGTATTATATGCTCTCGATAATGATGATGNTTGTCTTTGTGTTATGGTCCNNNGATCTTNTCTTTGGCACTTATTTGNCCNTGGCAGGATGACAGCAATAATTCATTGACCTTTATGATTACAAATCAGACCTTGAGNGGAATANNTTATTTGAAGTNAGTAGGTTTATTTATTTTCTATATATAGAAAATNTTTTNTGGAGCTCAGCTCAGCTGAGTNAAAAGGAAACAAAGACGNGANNCCCTTTTGCCTTNNATTTATAGAGAAATGCAATATAGGTGAGCTGNGGCATCGCAGGGAAGCTCGTCTGTGTCCAGCCAGAAACCATCAATGTGTCCGATGATACTAGTGACTTGTGGGTCGNTNCTTAGCCAGCCACCNCAGTCAAAGGTCTGGTTACCTGGGCCGGCTATGCCTGTCCAGACATTGACAGGNGGNATNAGCTCNGGGTTCATTGGATCTGGAGGAAGAATATCATTGTCCATGGGACCGAACCAAAAATCNAGNCCGCTTCGTGTGGTTAAAGAAGCTTCTCTACTATTAACTACTGGTTTATTGATGGCAATNGGATAGCCGTCTGGTTCCTGAATATTGTANAGCACTGCNTTCCATTGTCTACCGGGAAAGAAAGNGCTAGCTTCNGNNGCNCATATTGTATTNCCGTCTTCAGGNCTACTNAAGTCTTGCCCTGGTCGATAGTTACCCGCNGTATAAAACATGATATGAGTATCTGCTATTAACCCTCTGGTCGGATCGGCTTGCTGGACTTTGACAGNNGCTGGACTTAATCCNGGATATTGAATNTTTGGAATGATTTCAATGTCGCCTGTGGCAGCACCTCCAGTTGCAATCAACCAATGCCAGTAATTGTTTTGGGAATCAGCCACACTTATTTGCAGTNGTTTTTTATTCCTATCNTAGGCTGTTAAGTCTTTTGCTGTTATGGTCTTTAAATCGATTTTTTCTTGGANCTGATCTTCCAGTCGACAGCCAAAGTAGTTCTCCTGAGGTTTGGCTAAATTTTGCTTCGCACAAAAGAGAAAGGCACTACTGATAATAACAGGCTTGTCTACCTCATCATCTTCAGTGATATCAGCTTCTTGACTAGCACCTTCGGTGACCAGAAAATTAGTACTCTTACAGCCAGAAATTAACAACATCATTAACATAATAAAATTACAGTAAGCAAACATAACAGACCTTCTCTATTAAACACCAACGCACTTATCGGTCGAATTGGTAAATCTACTTAGCTTTCGACCATTTTACTAAAAATCCGTAAGTATCTGTCATTCTTATTTCTTTAATCTTATTGTTAGTGGGTTTGCCAGAATTTAGGCGGTTTTAGCTGTCAAATTTTTTTAGCTATCAAATAGATAAGCAAGGACTCCTCCAAACATCATAAAAAGCATAAAGAAAGCAAACAGTCGCAGTCTTGGTTTGGTTGGAACATGGGGGAGAATTATATCCCTGTTACCACCAGTTGTGGTTTGGTCAGATGGCATTGCAGCAAAATCATCATCGTTAAGTTCCGTCTCGTAGGCTTGAATAAGATTATTTACTTCATGCTCATCGACAGGATTGATCATAATACGGTAGCCGGTTTGGGCCCCAAGGAAAGGAGCATATCCCCCCTCATCGTCCGCAGCAACCCGGCAATGGAAACCATGGGCAGCAATGTAAGCCGCCATCAGGTCAGCTTCCTGTCGGTTGTGGGTCGTTGTTATGGCTATCATTGGATCTCCTAGTTTATTATGATCATAGATTATAGCATTGAAAAGGATCGTAGCTACCCCATCCTCCCACCATATTTTTCGGGGTCACTCCAATCGTATTTATTACCATTACCAGTATATTTTCGATTTAAAATTTTAATTGGCCAAAGAGTACATTCTAATCTGAGATAAACCTTAGTCGATTAATCTTTTAATTTTTTGAAAGATAGAAGTCTTTGTATCATTAGTGATGTCACAGTTAAGATGCAAGTGGTTGGAAAAACCAGCATACTCTTGATAAGATTTAAAAAAGATTGTTGATCGAGAAAATATCTTTCTAATCATTTATGAATTTTGCTATAGAGCTAAAGCATTAATAGTAAAAAATTTTCTTCGCTGTTCATAATTCTTATGCTGTTTTTTCTCTCCAAGACTGACATGCTTCGAGCCTTCTACCATTTTATAGGTTGAAAGGACTTGGTTTTTAACTGCTGTTTTTCGCAACAATGGATTATTTACAATATAAAATAAATAGTCCTACCTTGTTGTAATGGTTATGAAAAGGAACCTTCCTAAAGTAAATGCCAAGTAAATCCGATGAGCCTCTGTGGTTCAATAAGCTAAAAGAGAGGTTATGCATGTTATCCGGGGGGAAACAGTTCTTACTTATTTCGCTTTTGTTGCAAGTCTTTGGTACAGGCTGTGATCAATCAAATAGTATCAGTTCAGGTAATCAGTCAACGATCAGCCAAAATCCGTTACAAGGAAAATCCGATAGGCCTTCAGATGATGATGGTGGGCTTCCAGGATATTCACTTACATGTAACACTGTCCAATGGCCTCGTGGTGAAAATTTTGAAGGGCAAACCGACTGTCGTTTGGCAGCAGATAAAAAGAAGGCAAAATTAAAAGATCGCTTTGATTTTTATGAGTGGGGTTTTCCTCAGACAGAGGGTGTTAATGTAGCTATTAAGGAGCTAGCAGCCAGCGCCAATGACCATGTAAGCTATCAGTTCAGCGGTGATAGCCGTGCTAAGGTTAATGCTGCAATAGCTGGAGCAGCATTCACCTTGAGTTATCAAAAAAAGGGAGAAAATAAAAAGCGATCGGTTTCGGCTAAGGGTTTTAAGGCTAATGATCCCGAATTCAAAGAATCCTTGCAGTTGCTTAAACCGTATCGTTATTTCAAATTAGTCTTGGATTCCGCCAGTAATGGTGATGATAAGGGGGTCTGGATTGAGGACATAAGGCTTCGTTCGAATCAAACCTGGCACAAGGGTTTTATTAACCCTGATAATAGAGGCACAATCGATGGACGTAATGTCCGGATTAGTGGGAGTGAAGATTCAGATCCCGATCCTTTATATACAGCCTTTAGAGGTATTGAATTAGGAAATGCCTGGTCTGCTGGTGCTTGTGAACTGAATGGTATTGAAAATGATTGTGAGTCGGTCTTTTTGACTATCGATTTTTTAGGAACCCCGATGGTGATTGATGGCATTCAGATTAATGCGGGTGATACTGCTTTTGAACCAGGTCCTAGATGGAGTGTAGATGCCTTTCATATTAAAGTGTCTGATGATGGAGTAGCCTGGCGAGTTATTCCTGGAAGTATCTTCGAGGGTGTTGATACCAATGATCTAACTTCTTTTGTGTGGTGATCTATGCATCTTATTTTAAATAAAACAGCAAGTTGGACCGTTAAAGATGTTGAAGACCGTAAAGACAGAATCAGACTCACTATCGATGAATATGAAGACCTTCATGGTGCAGAGACGAGACTAGACTTCATTAAGGCGAGGGTGGGTGAACTTGATGGGGGTGATGATCCTATCAATAGTCTGGATCGATTTATCTTTATTGTCCACGGCTTGGTTCATCATCTGAGAATGGGTGGCCTTAGTGCGGTAGAGATACAGAAATCTCTCGAATTGGCACAGACTATTTTGACACTTAATGGGATCAAACCACAAAGATCACGACTAGCTGGCCTATATGGTGAACTTCATATCATTAAAAGTCAGCTAGCTCTGGGGAAGGGTGATATCTGGGCCGGCTGTTGGCAGCAGCAAATTGCTCTCCATATTTCTGGAGAAAACCCTCCAGGAGGTTTGTCATTTCAATCCTTGTTGATGGGACGTAAGGCCCAACGTTTAGGTCATACTAGTATAGCCTTAACCTGTTTTGAAGAGGCAGAGGAGGCCGCAGCCAAAAATGGCGAGCGGCATCAGGAAATTATCCGTATCGAGAGGATTCGCTGTTTAAGACTGGCAGCCCGATGCAGCGAAGCGAAAGAACTGGTTGAATCGGAGGTGCTCGGCTTTAGTGAAGGCTATGATAAAGAAAGAGCATGGGAAAACCAGATGCTGGCAATCCAGGAAGAAGGTGATTTAGATGGTATTTTTAGTTTATGCTTTGAAAAAAAATCTCATTTTTCCCGAACCTACGTTCTTGAGTCCTATTTATGGTCTCTTAGCGTACGTTCATCTAAGTGGCAAAAGAAAATCAATAAGGTTCGTACCATGGCCCGTAACAAGAACCTTGATCTTAAGAGGGATAAAAGCATGTTAAAGGCATGCTTAGTACTTGAAAATGCCTATGAAACTGATACTCCGTTTCTTAGTCGCCTTGACCAAGTAGAGAAGGTTCTCACTGAGATTAGACGACTAAAAACCCTAGATAAGGAGCTGTTAGTATGGCTTGCTACTGCTCGTTGGTTGGCCCGGTCCAATCACTACCGACTTTCTCTGTTAATCCTTGAAGAGTATAAGTGCCTTTCTTTGCGCATTAGTCAGGGGCTTACTAACGATGCCCTTGGTGTCGCTGGAGATATCATTGGTAAGGAATGGCAGCAGAAGATAACTATGGCAAAGTTGGGTAAAGCGTCTTCAGATTAATGAGAATTTAACAGTTCAGACTAATTTTAAGAGGGAGGGCTTTCTTAATCATGTCTACTTTTTTAACTTTTATCGATTATACAATTCGATTGTTATAGTCGGTGGCAGGGCGGAAAAAAACTGACGGACTCCCGGTTAAGATCAAATCGCCACGATATATCATAACGAGCAGACTGTGACCGGGACATTGAGCAACGCCTTGAGGGGACTAGCCCCCCGCCAGTAAAAGGATCTGATTTTCAGACCAGATCTGTAAAGCTCCCCAACCAAAGGTGCAAGTGCTAAGACCTTCAGAGTTTTTGGCTAGGTATCCTGGTTGTCTGGTATCATTATGCATTGCGCTGCAGGGAACCATGGCCCCAAAGTCTTGATCTGCGATAGGCAGGCCACCAAAAGCTTTGCCTGGAGGCAGCATGGCACCGCTACCAGATGCTGGTAACAAACGGTATTGTTTGGTTCTGCGTTCAACCCCATCGATGCCTACCAGGCATGAGTCCCATTGCCATTTCTTTTTGCCAGGCACTAATCTAAGGTCGACCAGACCAATGCAGTGATACATGTTTTTGACTTCAGCGCCAGTAGACATAACCTGCGATGGGTTAGGTTTATCCTGAGGGTCAATTAGAGTGACCTTGGCTGCCTTAAAAAAGTGATCTATTGAGCTAGGGCTATTGACACTGATAGCTGCGGAGAAAGCCATTTTAGGATCTGGCCGTTGTTTGAAACTTTCTTCCAAGTGTTTACGGGTTGGATTAACTAATCCTGCAAAAAGAATCGTCCCATCTGTTGTTTTCACGATAACTTCCTGTTCAAAATCCACCATATGATGGTTCAAGAGAAGTTTGACTTCCATTGCTCGCACAGAACGAATGGTAAAAACCTGTCCCTTGCGGCTAGCTTCGATGATGTCTCCTTCATCGGCATCAGCGGGGTCAACTGCCAGCCAGTACATCTGACTTTTTTTCACTTCATCCTGGTGCCAGGTGATGGTTTTCGGCAAAGGGTTGCGTTGCTGTTGGTACATGAAGTCAAAACCAATAACATCTTTTAAACCCATCCAGTGGCCGATGCGAGGGAAGATCTTACCAGTATGCCGGTATATGCTGCTTTCTTTTTGCAAAATGGAAAGCTTATTTAACCAAAGTTCTGCGGCTAAATTGCGGTTATAAGGCTTGTCTGCACCACCAACGTAGATAGCAAAAGGCAGGTTTCTTAGGTTTAGCGGCGAGGCATTACCCGGATGACCTGCAGACATAAACCCACCAGCCCAATAGTCAGCCATTCTGGGTGCCAGCTGGTAGGTTCCATCGCCACCGGCAGAATAACCCATGATATAGACTCGATTGGGATCTACTCCTTCAAATAAAACCATATTGGTGATTAGTCGAGCAAACAGAGGGTCGATATGATCTCGGTGCCACATATTCCAGGTGTCTGTCGGGGCTCTAGGAGCAACGTAGATCCCTTCGTTAGGTTGGTCCATTTGGCGATAGAGTGTAATTTGGTTAAGCCACTGGGAATCATTGGTACTGGATGGGGCTTGGCCACCACCATGCATAGAAATGAATAGAGGGCGCTCCCCCGCAGGCAGGTTGCCATAGCGCCTGACCATGTACTTCATGTTGAAGTCAGCGGCGATAACGCTGTTACTGTCATACTCTGCCTGCCGTTCAACCCTTAAGTCATTGACAGCTTCTTGCCATAGTTGTTTTTCCAAAGTTTGCCAGTCCGTGTCAGCCCAAAGGTTGGTGCTGATTAATCCTAGTAACGCAGTGAACATTAATCTCATAGTGACTCCCAATTTAATAATTTATCGATAAAGAACGATATAACTAGCTAAGTCAATTTCCGGGGCAAAGCCACGGGAGTTAGGTGCGCGAGTTAACGTGGGCTCATAGGGGCGGTTGTTGTAAAAACCAGCATAGGAAATAGAGGCATAACCACTAGCGATCGTGGCTTGATCAAGCGGAAACACTCTTGGTGCTATGGCTGTACCCGGACACCAGCCTCCCCGTCCCCATGGCCAGTTTTGTTTGTTTTGATTTGGGGGGACACCTAAACTTATTTTTTCCATACATCCTAATCGTCCATCCCGATTCAGGACATAAGGTATCTCTAAGTCATTTACATAAAACTTGTGCTGACTGTCACAAAACTCGGCACAATTTTCCCGAGTGCTGCCCCACCCGTGACCGCTGGTAGTAGCGACGATGGTTGCAATGGCAGTGTCTTCATCAAAGTCAACCCTCACTGGTGGTCGAGGCTGACCATAAGAAACATTAAACTTCCCACCCTTAAAAAGAGGTATTATCTTATACGGTTTTTTGCTGTCCCCCTTTTTCTTGCCGAAATAAAAGGTCATACGAACTTTGTGGCGGTCGACAGTCCAAAGGCGAATCGAAGGGCTTTGTTCGCCATGAAAGAAGGGTAAAAAAGGAGATAAGTCACTGACCGTGTCAAGGCTTTGCCCATAGGGTGTAACCCAGCGACCAATCTCTTGCTGGCATTTGTCTTTTGTGGGTGGACCTTCAGCCGAGCACACAAACAGCTTTGCCTTAAAATCCTGGTTAATACGCTCCCCTTTGCGGCAGTCATAGTCGTCGCAATCTAACTCTAAGCGGACCTCAAGGCTATTGTATTGTTTTATGTCCGCAGGTACGGCGATTTGCTTGATAAGGCCTTCTCCTGTCCAGCCGGCATCGATGATCTCATCGCTAGCAACAGTGATCTGGGTTTTACTGCCGAGGTCGCGCAGCTTTTTTGCGTATTGCAAACGATGCTGGAAGTATTGAGCTTCCCATCCTAAAATCTGTGAAGCATCTGAGGTCAATTGGTGACTAAATGTATCAAAGCCGCGGCCAAAACCGTGAGCTTGTTTGTTGCTGTCCACACCAAAGTAGCGAATCCCTTGAGCAGACCATTCTTTGAGAAAAGAAGGCCACGCTTGAAAACACAGAATTCGATTAATATCCCGGCCCTGTCTGGCAAAGGCTTGTCTCATGGTTTGCTGTATCTGGTTAAGGTCCAAGCCACTATTGAGTGGGGTAGTGAATAGAAAGTAACCATTCTCGGGTGCTTCTTTGGCCAGGGCTTGAAAGGTGCTATCAGAAAAGGGTTTTAGTTGGGGATCCCTGGGATCCAGAATCATAATCGTAGCAAATTCATCGACTGCCAGATCATTTAATTCCCATGGAGTTCCATCGATGGAAGTGATTGCAAAATTTGCTAGTGGCTGACTCTGAACAATGGGTTTGGTGGCGGAATCACTATTACCGTATGAAACTAATTCCCATAAGCAGGTGATGATGACAGTAAAAGCGATGATACCCTGATGTCTGACTTTGGTGATATTTCTATTTCCCATAAAAATCCCCTTTCAACATTAGTGTTTAACCATATCAGAGGTGAGTTTCTCCAACCAAGGAACTTTAGGGAACGTGATTTACTATGATTGCATAAATCAAAATTTTATTCATATCGGCTAGTGCGATCATCGCAGGCGCAACCATTCACATCGCCTGGTGCGATCATCGAAGCTGTAACTGGGATCATACTTAGTAAAAAAAATTGCCATTGAGTAACAAGAGCTATAATGTCAAAGCGGCGTAATTCATGGTGTAACACTCTCCGTCATGGTGGTGAATTCTAATGGAGGGTGAGCTTTACGCTCTATTTATAAAGGTATTAGGCCTTAGATAAGGATGAATTTTTTAAGACGAAGATGGATTGCATGCTTGACGTTATGGCGGGGGATCTCTAAGATGCCTGAGATTTTGCGAACCTAAATGATGAGGTGATTCTATGACATTGCGTATCGGCGATACCGCCCCAGACTTCACAGCAGCTACCACAGAAGGCACCATTAACTTCCATGATTGGATTGGTGATAGCTGGGTGGTTATGTTTTCACACCCAAAAGATTTTACCCCGGTATGTACCACTGAGCTGGGTTATATGGCTAAGCTGCAGCCTGAGTTCGCAAAGCGTAATTGTAAAATTCTTGGCTTGAGCATTGATTCAGTTGAAGATCACAAGGCCTGGAAAAAAGATATTGCAGAAAGCCAGGGAAGTGAAGTGAGCTACCCCTTGGTTGGGGATGAGGATCTAAAAGTAGCCAAGCTATATGACATGATTCATCCTGATGCTTCTGGGGAAGCCAAGACCAGAACGGCAGTGGACAATGCTACCATTCGTTCGGTATTTATCGTTGGTCCAGACAAAAAAGTGAAGCTCACTATTACCTATCCCATGAGCACGGGACGTAATTTTGATGAAGTTCTCCGAGTTTTAGATTCCTGTCAGCTGACGGCTAACCACAAAGTTGCAACGCCGGTTAACTGGAAGCAGGGTGAGGATGTGATTATTGCGCCTTCGGTTTCTGATGAGGAAGCAAAGACGAAGTTTCCACAAGGCTGGACATCGCCAAAGCCTTATATTCGTATTACAGCTCAACCAGGTAACTGATGGCTTGCGGGCCTGAAACTTGGATAGAATCTCATTGAGAATAAATCGTTTAAAAAACGTTAATAAAACCTTGAATAAAAAACCCTTTCCATCAGCCATGGTAAGGGTTTTTTATATAGCGATAGGGACCTGAGTCCCGCAGGTATAACCCTAATGCTAGATAGTAAATTTGGCTTTAGTGACGACCGATTTTAATCGGCCTTCCCGGTTAGGTGAAATTTTGGTGAACGCTTTTCATGCCGTTGCTTTTTTATCCTTAAACCTCAGCCTAGGATGAGGAAAACATTTAGGAGATAGAAAAATGCTATTTTTTCAACGAAAAGAAGTCATTAAAACGTTATTGATTCCTTCAACACTGCTCATGGGAAAGCTCTGGGTATGACGCAGTCAAACCTATCAATTATCGGTGGTAAATGAAAAACCGCCGATGTGCTCATACTTAAGATGGCTGTCCACATCGTGTAAGAAAGAGGCTTCCAATGTTGCTGCGTTGATCTGAGTGACCTTATACATGTCGCCATAATAAACAGACTTGCTGTTGCCCGTCATATAGGTACCCTTCATGTAGAGCACACCTTCATTGATCAGATCGGCGTTGAGAAGAGCTGGCTGCTCAAAGGCAATGTGGAAAATGGATCTGCCGCGCTTTTCGGATGAATTAAAGTAGTAGGTGGATAGCTCTTTGCCGGATGACTTTAAAACAACTTTGCCTTGGCCATTAGCTGGAATTTTCAGAGTGACATCTTGTTTTACTATTTGGTTAACCTGATCTTGGTAGAACAATGTCCCAGGTGAATCGTTAAAAGCCAGAGCAGATGCAGAAAATAAACCGGACAGAATCAACATGCCTAACAACTTCATAGAAGATCTCCAAAATATTTACGGTAGCAGAAATTTATTAGATAAGATGGCAGAGTCCTTTTTTGTCGTCAACAGAGATGGTTGTTATTTCTATAAACGCCACAATATGTGGCAACAGTCATTTGGCCGCAGATGTTGACTGAGGTGCGGCAATTTTTAAAAATGCAGACCAAATTGTATTTGTGTACTAAGGTAAAATTTACCTTTCAGCAGGTTGTCTGACAGATCGTATTCATGGTGACTTTTAAGAGGTCCATCTGTGATATCTCCATTGCCTTCAAACTTATTCTTATGTTCAATTACCATATTGCGACAAAGGTTAAACCAGTTGAGATTCAGCGATATCCGCTGGACGAGCCAATGGTTGCCTATTCCGGTGCACACTGCTCGAGAATGACTTTCCTGGAACCTTTTGTAGCTCAGCTCGTCATCGTAGAGCTCTATTTTCCTTTTTTGAATATGCCACTCACCGGCTAATTTGAAATAGAACCTGCTGTTTATTGAGGACTTATCTGCTGGTGAGCGTCTGGTAAAATAGCGTGCATTGATTGCTAGCATGTGATGCTCTCTATCAGAGCGATAACCTGCGGTGTACCTTTTGGCAGACTGGTTGAAATAGTTAACCCCTCTGCCACCATTAGCCTTATCGTTTG
>PBRN01000023.1 GCA_002725955.1 Pseudobdellovibrionaceae bacterium | reverse complement strand
TGTTTTGACGTTCTTGTTGTTTCAATCTACATTTTCAGCCTGCTCTTCCAGCCAACAGCAACAGGAAGAAGCAATTAACGCTCAAAATGAAGATGATCAGCAGGATCAGGATGATCAGCAGGATCAGGATGATCAGCAGGATCAGGATGATCAGCAAGATCAGCAAGATCAGCAGGATCAACAGGATCAACAGGATCAGCAGGAGAATGTTAATCAATCCAATGAGAATGTTAACAACTCCGAAGGTTCAAATGAAATGAACCAGTTAGGTCAGAATCAAGGGGATCAGCAATCCGATTTGCAGCAAATCATTTCTGAAATGAATCAGTCACAGGATTTGATGCAGGGGCAAAATGGGGATAATCAAAATCAGGATATGCAGCAAAATATGGCGCAAAACCAGATGATGGAAAACCTCAATGATGTCTCTGGTAATCAGAATGTGGACCTTTCAGGTGGGTCAGCTGGAAATGCAATGGCGGGAGCCATGTCAGGTGTTGCGGCTGGACCTGGGTTGCCTGAAATAGGTTCTAAAATGCACTATGTGGTTCAAAAAGGCGATACTTTAGCTTCGATAGCGGAAAAAGTTTATGGAGATTCCAGCAAATGGAGCGAGATAGCTAGTTTCACTGGCTTATCAAATCCAAGGATGATCTATCCAGGGGACGTGGTCTACTATCAGCTGACTGAAAAGTCGCAAGGATTTGCTGCCGCTTATCAGGGGATGCAACGATCGGAAGTTGTCGTTCAGGAAGGTGATACTCTTTCTACGATTGCACGGAGGGTTTTGGGTAGTTCCTCAGCTTGGAAAATGATCTGGAGGGAGAATGACAATATTGATAATCCCGATAGGTTAGTAGCAGGTACCAAACTTTATTACGTTAATCCAAATAGTGTTGTTGATAACCATATTAATATTGAGGGTCTGGCTTTAGTTAAAGAAGTGAGTCCAGAGATTGAAGCGGTAGGTAGTCTGTCTGCTCAAGAACAAGTTCAGTTTAGTTTGGTAGACTTGATGGAATCTGAAGAGTTTGAAGAGTTTGAAGAGTTTGAAGATTTAGGAACAATACATGAGCTGCTAAAGGCAGAAGTATAAAGCAATTAGATTAGGTTTTTTAGTTCCAAGAAGTGTTTTGTTAAAGATATTAGAGGTTGGAAAGTAGTAGAATTTGATATCTAGATAATGAGTGAAAAATATTTTCTTTAGGCGAAAGACTTTTATTTTTCATGTAACGCCAAGCAGATATAAAGTTCATAGACTTTAGACTTCGAATACTTTATCCCACAGTGTATCCTCGGCTTACTATTCTTATGATTATTCTCTTATTGCCTAGTCACTAAACATAAACATCTGTATTTACAGAATCTGACTATACAAGTAATGTCTAATCTACCATTTGACCAGGCGGGCAAAACCCTTCATCCCATCACTAAATTCCTCACCATCTGCGATTTGTGATTGGAAAAAAAAGCTACCATTTTTTAATCTGACTTTTTCGGGGATATGATCAATATTTGTCATAATAAAGTTGGGGCCAATATGAGACGAAGAAGGTATTTTCAAGCTTTTGGGTAAAGAAACAGGTGGTTCGATATTAGGGTATGTTTTATCTAGGATAAAGTCTATTTCATACCTATTCTTAGTGTTAATTGAGTTAATTCCTAAAGTATCCAATAAGCTGTTAGGGTTTTTTAAGAGCTCGATCTGAGCCTCATAGAAATCTTTAGGAATTCCGAGGTCATGCCAATAGTCTTTATGTACATGGAATGAGACTCTCTTCTGATTTTTTATTGCATTAATATAAGTTGTAATAATAGAGCTTTCGCCACTTTTCGGTATCATATTAATAAATTCAGGAGAGATGATGTGAACACCGGTAAAGCTATGTTTATTGGTATAATTTTCAGGCTCTTTTTCAATTGATATAACTGATTTTTCTCGAGTATAAATAGGCGTTTTACCTGGTTTGCAGGATGGTAATAGGCACATGGTGGCGATAGATTTGTTAGCAAAGTGAGTTTCAACAAGTTTACTGATATCAATCGTAGAGACTATGTCGCTATTGTAGATTACAAGGTGCGAATCTCCTATCCAAGATCTTATCGGATTAATAGATCCTCCAGTACCCAAGATTACCTTTTCGTTAGATATATTGATATTTGTAAACCATTTAATACTTGTTAAGTGGTCCTCGATTTTGCTGGCTAAATGGTGAGTATTAACTGCTGCATGATTGATACCTGAACGCTGGAGTCTAAATAATGCAAGATCCAGTATTTTGGGGCCGAAAAAAGGGAACAGTGGTTTTGGTGTCACTTCTGTAAAAGGCATTAGTCTAGTGCCAAAACCGGCTGCTAATATAAGGCCTTTTATCTGCGGTTCAGTAGTCATGTGGTTGAGCCCAAGCAATATAGTTAGTAAAATTCTTTTGATTTTTCATTAAGAATCTCGATCAAATCGNNAGATAGAAANGGCCACCTTTCATCNCCAACGAGGTTGTTACTGATAGAGGCAATNGCAGGNGNAACATATTTCAGGTAGTTCCCTCGATTTTTCTTGATAGTNAGGTACCCGAAGCTTCCCAATGCTTTTAATTGNCTTTGTAAAAGTGTNGCCTTCCAGCTTAGTTNNGCCTCNCTCCCAATTGCAGGAGAAATGTCGCCCAAATGGCGNANNCCNTCTTCTANATAACNTATCCGNTGTGATTGATCNAAAGGTAGGTAAGANTCAAAGCAGATAGAAACGAGGTCATAGGCTGGTGGACCTAGTCGAGCGTCTTGGAAATCAATGACAGCCAGTTCTTTGTTTTTAATCATTATATTTCTACTATGGAAATCGCGATGAACAAAGTACTNAGCCATACTACCAAGATACTCACCTAAATTATCAACGTCACTACGAAATTTTTGAAATTGATCAGAAGATAGTTCAGTTCTGCAAACGGGTTCGACAAAGTTCTGTATNAAAAAGTTTAATTCCCAAACATATCTGCCTTTGTCAAAAGCTCNTTGGCACCATGGNTCATCCGGTTTTTCTTNGAATNGACACATCTGGCTGATAATGCNAAATGNTTTNTCGTATAAGTTNTCNAGATCTGAATATTTNTGGTTTTGAATATAATCTAAAGCGANTGTTTCCATCATAGTNTCGCCATAGTCNTCAATGATTAAAGCNGCATAGTCGGGAANNGCAGCTATTAGTTTAGGTATNCTAATCTTATGCTGAATAATTTTGCCGATATTAATCCAATCGTACCCATTATTTTGCAAATCTTTTGCATCTAANTCNGANAGTTGCATGAGTACCCAAGTATGCTCGGTGGTATTNTGNTGAATNCGNTAGTAGCAGCGATCGGATCCATCTCCTGCTAGCCACTNTANNGATAGGTCTTTCTTTTGNAGAACTTCTTCAATTTTCTCTAGGGGCGGAGGTGGATAACTGTCAACACTTGCTTTTTTCATTTTTCACCTATAGTGAGATGAACTCGATTAANGGNCCTTTTTCTATNGTTACATTATCTCTTTCAGATTGATAAAGTTCACCATCTATNGTGTAAAGAAATTTTTTCTGTGTGCTGATTGTCAGTTTTTCNCAAGTAAAGCTATTNTTACTTAGGGTCTGNCCCAACTTNTTTACNTAAATTGCTAAGACNAGATGCCACTTTANCATTGATGGCTTGGATGTAACAGATATTGCATGNAGNCTTTTATCNTTGTCCTTGCTGGCATGATGAAAAATGGGCATCCGAAGTGGAAGCCTCTTAACAGTAGACACCAGNACACCTANNGAACTATGTTCGATATTTGTGGACTCTGTTGATAGCCNTACTTTTCTGGAGTTAATAAGGCTGCGTGAAAAAGACCCATTNAATAAAGANGAGCACCAGAGCCTNACNCCGAGAAAAANNGCNCCNAAGTGNCCGGTTTTTTTGNGGTAAAANTCATTNAGTATATCAGCCGCNGTGCCATCNGCGTACATAAAACCATAGTGATCGCCNATATGGATGGATTGAANCTTTTGAGTNGTAATTTGATCGTATTGGCATGACTTTTGTATTAATATTGACAGNAGCTTTTCGGGTTGTCCTCGAATGCCTAAATTGACAGCGGTGACATTCATGGTTCCTCCTTTTAGAAGNGCTATCTTAGGCAAGGGCTTGGTNCCATAAATCCTTATAAATNTTGAAATTGTTAGTGAAACGGTNCCATCNCCACCGTTGATNGCTAGGATGTCAATATTNCTGTTGAAGAANTTTAGNGCNACTTCNTCGAGGTGACNNGCTGANTTGGTTATTTCAAAAATTCCNTGTTCTCCGAGAATGTAGCCGAGTAGATGTGGCCTGTTAGGATTTCGCTTATTTAATTTCGAGTGTGGATTTGTTATCATCCCAATTCTAGGCATNTATTCACCTTAAGTGCATAGTATTATTAGGTTTTTAGAATGAGTCGTCATTTACCATCCGTCAGAAGNANCAGCACTCCAGCNGGNGTCTCNCCNCTTCAGGTTTATCTGCAGGAGATTGCCAAATATCCTCTGTTGACGCCAGAAGAAGANTTNGAACTNGCGCAAAAACAGTACGATGACGGAGATATTACTTCCGCNCATCGGTTAGTGACATCTAACCTTCGTCTGGTAGTAAAGATAGCTAATGATTTTCGGCAGGCCCAGATAAATCTTCTCGACTTNGTTCAAGAGGGCAANTATGGCCTGATGCAGGCAGTAAAAAAGTTTAACCCNTATAAAGGCGTGAAACTATCAAGTTACGCAGTTTGGTGGATTAGAGCCTACATNCTAAAATATATNATGGANAATAAAAGCCAGGTGAAAATTGGCACGACTGCAGCTCAAAGAAAGCTNTTTTTCAATTTGAAAAAGGAAGCCGAGAAGCTNTTGCGAGAGTACGATAGAGTTGATGTTAAAATGCTGGCGGAGTCNNTGGATGTGAAGGAGAAAGAAGTCATTGAGATGCAGATGCGTCTNGCNGCACCNGANCTTTCCTTAGATGCGCCAATTAAATCAGATGAACCGGACGGGCAAACGCAGGGGGCATTGATTGCATCAGATACTTCTACAGCGGAAGAGGTCGCTTTAAAATCCCAGNTAAGNAACCTTTTTGGTGGATACTTAGAGGAGTTTCGCCAAAATCTCGAAGGAAGGGACCTNGAAGTTTTTGANGATAGAATGATTAATGAAAATCCTCTGACTCTTCAAGAATTAGGTGANAGGTATGGTATATCGAGAGAAAGAGCCCGACAGATAGAGGCNAGGATNTTAAAGAAACTGAAGGATTTNGTCGAAAAAAAAGGACTAAAAGATTAGTTTCTGTGAAANCCTTCCTTAATCATGCTTTTTAGGCCATTTAATCGNGATAAATTTCTTTTTTTNCTGTCNTCAGTCGTGGTTATTGCTGAACCTGTAATTTCTTCATCNGTNACGATACCTTCAGTAGGGAGNTCGATTAAAAACCNACTAGGNTTCCGTCTTTGTTTTTGNAAAGAAGAGAANCGTTCTTTAGCCCAGCTCAAGGTAAGTTGCTCTTTNGCTCGAGTGATAGCAACGTAGAANAGGCGTCTTTCTTCACAAATAGATTCATCTGATTCTAGGCTATTTTTNTGAGGTAATTGNTCCTCTTCNACTCCGCATACAAACACAATTGGAAATTCTAAACCTTTGGATGCATGAATGGTCATAAGAGAAACNAGNTTCTCTTCTTCGTTATCNGTGTTNTTAGCNCCATCNTCGGAAAGTGTTAATTTATCTAAAAGTTCGACAATGTTGAGTTCGGCATTCTCNGAGAACTTCTCGGCCACAGTCTTAAGCCANANTGGNAGCCTCCGAAGTGAATCCATTTTCCGCTCTCTGGCTTTTTCATGACTTGTCTTTTCTTTGATGTCATTTTCTAGGCGGAATACTTTGATAATATCAATCCCGAGTTGGTATATGTCATCTCCTGTTTTAACTGGCCTACATGATAAAGATTTAATTTTACCGTGGAAATCTGATAATGTAGCCTGTGTTTTGCCTTTGAATAATGTCGAAGCCTGGTCAATGATTTCAAAAGGTGCGCTGTTTGCAGATTTTGATTGTTCCTCGATGTGCTCCTTGGTTTTAAGGCCAATGCCTCTTGATGGATAATTTATGACTCTCCAGAAAGATAACCGATCTGTATTATTAACGATAAGTCTGAAATAGCTTAAGAAATCCTTCACTTCTTTCTTTTCAAAAAAAGATGTGCCACCAAAAATCTTATGAGCGATGTTCATTTCGCGAAGTGCGACTTCCAACGGACGTGCTTGAGCATTTGCCCGATACAGGATCCCAATATCTTTAGGTTGATAACCTTGCCCCAGGGCCGCAAATATTTTTTGCGCAATCCATTTGGCTTCTTCGCCATCGTCCTCTTGAGCGGAGATAACAATTGGCGTCTCACTGTTTGAAGTGCTCCACAGAGTTTTGTCTTTGCGTATTTTATTGTTTTTGATGATTGTATTTGCCGCATTCAGTATAATATTTGTACAACGATAATTTTGCTCTAGTTTGATAAGCTTCGTGTTTTTAAACGTAGATTCGAATTTCTCTAGCGTTTCAATCATAGCTCCTCGCCAACTATAGATCGATTGGTCGTCGTCACCCACCACGCAAATGTTTCCATGCCCCTGTGCAAGTAGTTCGAGTATTGCTAGTTGTGAGAAGTTGGTATCTTGAAATTCATCAACAAGGAAGTATCGAAACTTTTCAGAAAAGTAGATCCTGACTTCGTTGTGTTCTTTGAGCATTTTCCAAGTTAAGTAGATACAGTCGTCGAAGTCGATAGCATGATTGAGCTTAAGCTGCCTCATATAAAGATCATATATATAAGCTAAAACAGTTGGGTCGTCATCGTAAAAATAGGGGTTTTGAACCCCACTCAATAGATCAGAGGGGCTTAAGAGGTTTGTCTTAGCATTGCTAATTCGAGTTAAAAATTCTTCTGGTTTAAATAGGCCTGACCAACCTTTTTCTTCAAGAGCTGCCCTAACCATATCTAGCTGCTCGGAAGTACCAACTAGAGAAAAATCTCGGTCAAGGTTAGCTTCTTTTGATTTAGTTCGTAACATAGACAGGCAGAAGCTATGAAATGTTCCGATATTAAGCTTTTTAACTTCTGGACAAAGACTTTTTACCCGTTCGTTCATTTCTCGGGCTGCTTTATTTGTAAAGGTAAGTGCTACTATCGAGCTTGGCTTGATACCTTGAGATACCATATGAGCGATGCGATAGGAGATGACCCGAGTTTTACCTGTACCTGCTCCAGCTAGAATCATAATAGGCCCCTCAATAGTTGAAGCTGCGTCATGTTGGGGGGCGTTTAAGCCGTTAAGGTCTATCATCTTGGTCATGCTCCTAGTTCTTCAATGAGACCTTTTAACCGATAATCTCAACTTTCCAAAGAAAATGTCGACGAATTCACTCGCTAGTTTGCGGTTGATCGTTGATAGGACCAGATATGTATAAATGTCTAATACTTAAACCTAATACAATTTATTATTATAATTCGATAAAATTAGCTGAAGATTAAGCTCAGCATCTTTGCTTCTAGCTAATAAGCAGAGATGCTTAATCAATAAAGTCGATATGGCGCCGTCTATAAAGCTAATTTTCAGCCTTGCCCCGGTATACCCTAGAAACTTTCGATCAGACATCGGGGTCATGGTTGAATTTTCTGTGTGTTAAGCTTGTGATCCAAACTTGCTAAAATCGGCTCAGTTCAGTAGATTGGCTGACGGAGTCTAAGTCAAATCGGCTCTGAGTGTTAATTTCAGGAGTTCCCTATGTTCAGTCTTTTTGAGTCCACTGCTTATGCGGCAGGCGGACAACCGGGTATGCTAGAGCAGCTAGGTGTACCCTTTGCAATTATGTTTATCATAATGTATTTTCTAATGATTCGACCCCAGCAGAAAAAAATGAAAGATCACCAAGATTTGCTTACAAATCTAAAAGCAGGGGAAGAGATTATTACCTCTGGTGGTATTATTGGGAAAGTGAAAAATGTTTCAGAGAGCTTTGTAACTTTAGAGACGGGACCCAATAGTACAATGAAAGTCGTTAAAGAAAACATCTCTTCATTGACTAAAGGTAAAACGGATAAAACTAAATCGGATAAAACCAAGAGTTAATCCCTTTTAAGAGCGAGGAGTCTGGTGACGAACCGATGGTTGGCTGCTTTGTTTACGGGGAGCGTTCTATTATCA
>PBRN01000188.1 GCA_002725955.1 Pseudobdellovibrionaceae bacterium | reverse complement strand
TTCTTCTTCACCGCCTTCTTCTTCACCGCCTTCTTCTTCACCGCCTTCTTCTTCACCGCCTTCTTCTTCACCGCCTTCTTCTTCACGACCTTCTTAGTCGTAGCTTTTTTAGTCGTAGATTTTTTAGAACTACTTGATGATTCATCGACTTCTGAATCAACTTCTTGTTCAGATATCCCAAGCCTCTTCTTCTTGCTTAATAAATGCTTTTCCAACTGACTTTCAGCATTTTTTAAATCTTTTTCCGCACTTTTTGTCTCTCGACCAAGAAGCCTCTTTAGACCCAATTCAGCCGCTTCTTTTCTTTTAGAACTTGCTCCGGTAATGCGAACCAAACCTTCCACAAGAATGGGAGTAAAACTTTCTATATGTTTTATTTTATCTTCTAACAAAGCTGCTCTTGTTTCTCTTCTTAAGTGGCGCGACAACCTTTGACCGGCCTGCATTAAAGCTCGCCTAAGTTCTTCAACCAATTCGTCACCAGCATCGACAGTTTCTTTCGAAGCATTCTTAAATTTAATAAATGGAGAAACAATACTCACTGCTATAATGTATGGTCCACTGGGTATACCATTGCGAGCTTGCCGCAAGCCATAGGCCTTCCAGTTCACTGAAGTTATACCTTTGACAATAGCACAACCACCTTTATCAAACTGAAGAGGAACTCTATTTGCAAATCTTAAAATTTGAACCTGGGAATCATTTTCACTTTCATTTTTTTTCAATAACCTCGCTACAGACACCTCCACCTGAATCGGCTTAAAATCACAAATCTGTGGTTTCCTTGTAACAACCGAGAAAAAATCTATGTCACCCAAACGCTGAATACTTTTGGCTAAACCTTCCTCTCCTATAGAAAGAACCGATTTAGTCGACGGTGGAAGCAGCTGAGAATCTTGAAGAGCAGCATACAATGCCCTCATTTCTTGACTAGATATAGTACGTATATTCTTGTCAAAAAACGCTTTTTTAATTTTATGTTCTCTAGTCAGAGCAGCGATAACACCA
This sequence comes from Pseudobdellovibrionaceae bacterium, assembly GCA_002725955.1. GTDB lineage: Bacteria > Bdellovibrionota_B > Oligoflexia > Oligoflexales > Oligoflexaceae. The sequence goes on along the minus strand of PBRN01000188.1, from coordinate 13,685 downwards.
TCTCCTACCCGAGAAAAACCATTTTTCNNNNATACTCGAACTTGTGATCCACCATATAATTTAGCATGCCCCATAAACTCACCCAATTTCATGGTGTGAGGATGGGGGGCTGTAGCCTCTGGCGCACAAGGAACTTCACTAATCACACGCTCACTAACNATCGGNTCNTCATCTAGTAATTTCCACGTNAGTTTTAAGTGNGGATTAACTAAGGTATTTGATTTCAAAAANGTTAAAAGCCCNGCCTCNCCATTTAATTGGATCCTACCATCAATNAGAAATTCGACNGTAGTACCATGAGGCCTATCCCATTCNATTGTTTTCTGGTCTTTTATGATTCCTTTATTATGTTTTAAGTCAACTTCAACCTTACANGAAATNGCNTTCCTNTGNTTTGCCTTCTTGGTGATTACTTTCACTCCNGTAGCAGTAGTCTGCATAGCCCAAGTAGTAGCTGCAGAAATACCTATACCTTGCTGCCCACGCGAACATCGNCCNCGACCAAACTTAGAAGAAGCTAGNTACTCACCNAAGACTTTGGGAACATCCTTANCNGCAATACCAGGNCCATTATCTTCTACTGTNATTGNAATCTTATCAGTATTCCNCAGNGACCCCCTGCCTTTCTTTNNTATAGTTATNGCAACTTCTGGGGCAATCCCATTTTCCTCACANGCATCGAGAGAATTATCTAGAGCTTCTTTGAGCGTCGTTAAAACTGCCTTAGTTGGTGAAGAAAAACCGACTTGCTGGAGGTTCTTTGCAAAATATTCGGCCGTACTACTAGTACTGATNCCACTTGCCATAGCCTTTTTCTCCAATTAAGTAACTTCGAATTTGCAGCCTTATCATGATTGTCAGGTATCTATTNTTTCCTAATAACCAATCCACATTATATCAGATCTTNTGAAATTTATTTGATCATCATAAAATTAANATTTTCNTAAAATCTATTTTNAANANTCCCAAAAANCCGNANGTGATTGCAATCANANAGGNCATCATNNANTACTNTATCNAAGAAATGAAANTATTTGAAAAACTAAACCCNATATNAAATTCAACANTAACAACATCAATGAAAGNGGCAACTCNATGGNNNGTTTAATCATTCACCAAAAAAAAACCTCAAAACTTGAGAAATCAGNNAATTACANNCTTTAAAATACTTAGATNAAAATAAGGACTTCATTATTTAAATCAGCATGTTGAAGCAANATAATTAATGCAGTATTATGGTAGAGAAGAGATTCAAACTTAAAGTGACAGTTCTNGAAAGGCNGTTATGACATCTAGAGTTCTCGTCGTAGATGACTCAAAAACAGCAAGAAANGAAGTCGTACGCCTNATTCACAATATGGGTGTATACACCGTCGAAGCGGAAAANGGCGCCGAAGCCATCGAACAGGTTAAAANTCATGAAGATATTGTACTTATATTCTGTGATGTAAACATGCCTGTAATGGATGGCATCTCTATGGCAGAAGAAATGAAAAATGATNCNTCNATCAANGATATTCCTATTATCATGATAACAACCGAAGCAACCACCGAAGTCATGACCAAAGCAAAATCNGCAGGAGTCAAGGGCTGGCTGGTTAANCCNCCNGATGGCCATTCAATAAGATCATTAGTNGAAAAGTTTGTACACGCATCATAGTTATTTATTGGGGTCGTTATGCTCGAGCTACCTTCATATATGACTGATTCTATTGTAGANGCAGGNCTNAACCTCTTAGAAAGCAAAGGTGTAGCTCANGCAGCNAAATTAGACAATTTTTTGNCCNAAGAGTCTGATGANATATACTATGGAGCNGTCCGATTAACTGGAGATTTTACNGGNNGATGTGAAATATTCACAAACCTTGAATCTCTTATCGAAACACATTCAAANAANAGATATGGTAAGGAACTTACNCNGGCAGATGCTCTCGACTGGGTAGGNGAAATCGCAAATCGTTTTTCTGGANCATTCAAAAGCATNTTAGCTCAATACGANGGAACAACTCAATTGGGNGGCTTCGAGAATAAAATAATACAAANTCTACCTAAACCCGAAAAACAGCAATGTATCGAAGCAATNATTGGAAATGAAGAANTATCTATTAGGGCTATATTTATAGGTAAATTCGANGNAANNATTGATTTCTCAAANGAACCTAAAAAATCTAAGTCAATAGCNCCAAGCAAGCTGATTTCATTTTGAAANAAATATGATGGTCGACAGATTCTAAATAAGTTGGAGACATAATGAACACNCAGAAAGAAACATATGACATCATAGAAAGTTTCATACAGAATACTGCAAGTGAGAGACTTCCNCGTAANTCGGCAACAACGGTTCATCGTTCTGAGCCTANNGATACNTCGATCGACCTCAGNTATGAACATTGGATATCTTCAATTATNGTTGCATCCAATGCAGTGAAAATTCAATTTGTTGTGCATTANACNCCCGAAGCAGCCAGCTGGTTTAGNTGNGGTGATTCAAGCCTAACTGCAGACAATGTCCGTCTCGCNCATGANCATATCAGGGAGTTCTGNAANCTTACCGCNGGGGCGATAAAACGCGGATTACAAAATCTCTGNNCTACTGAGAATAAACCTATTGAATTNATGGTGACCTTACCAGACCAAGAACCTTCATCAGAGTTTGTTGCAGATTATACCTTAGCTAAAGAAAAAGAAAATCAGCATTGTCACGTTTTCAAGATACACTGTGATGACTTTGCTCTGGTCTGTGCCTCAACTATAAATATACTTGACTGGAANANGGCAAACGAAATTTCGGAAGATAACATAGAGCTACCNCCAGCCGATGAATTTGACATCGAGTTNCTATAACTGNCNAGATATTATNTCCNNTAATATTAAANCNTTATCATTNAACTTGCAAAATCCTAAAGTATAACAAGCTGAGATAGACACAGCGGANNGCCAGTGCTAGTATANGCGGTCTGNTCGTCNAGCGTTTATCAGGAGNACAGCAATGAGTGAAAGTGAAAATCAAAGACAAGAGCTAATAACTTGGTTAAATGATCANCCAGATAAGAATAAAGCTCTGTTACCTCAAAATCTATCCAATGAGATCCTAGATATTCTAGTNGATGATACGAAAGAAATGTACTCCAANAAAAATGAAGTCGANATGAAAGCNGGNGCCACNATCACNTTTACAACTCTGCTTTTAAAAAGCCAAATAGAACAGAGCACNAGCCTAGATATTGAGCCNGAGCANTTAGGCCAATATATCGCATGCTATGCTCAANCATTAAATCTAGAAGGCCTCCGCAGAAAAGGAGTCCTAAGTTANTCCCCNGAACCAACTCTTGAAAATATCTTTGAAGATGAGAAGCGAGAATTTGAGCTGACAGAACTNGGCAGNCAGTTNGAGAAAGAGCTCGTCACTCCTCANTAGGCNATACTTCACAAATAGATGAACCAGNATTTCATCATCANGTTTATTTTTTNGTNTTATTATCNGTGAAAGGGACATCTATCACTTGGCCCGACTGATCCGAACGGNATTGGGAAGAGGGNTGACCCGGACGATATTGNGNAGAGGGCTGACCTGACCAACCAAGGTTGGAAGCNAAGACCACTTCCCCCTTCGCAACCTTTTGGGTCACCCAATTCATTAANANCTTACAGAACAGCCCACGNGACCCNGGNAGNATAAANAAAAANCCAACNATATCNGTTANATANCCNGGCGTAAGTAGCATAACNCCNCCAAGCAAAATAAGAACACCCTCAATCANCTGCTTGCCAGGAAGTCGNCCTGCACTTGAACTTTGTTGTAGCTGNCTCAAAACCGACAAACCCTGACTTCTCGCCAANGCNGCGCCAAACAGTCCNGTTAAAATAACAGAACCNATNGANATTAAAACAGCCATCCCAGAACCNTATATNGATGCCCATAGATCATGAATTTTAAAAATGACCATTAGTTCAATAACAGGCAAGGAAGTCAGTAAAAGAAAAAGAGGAAAAAACATCGGCCTACTCCTCGTCTTCCACTTCCTCAAGCTCTGTATTCTGGGTTAAAACCATGACCCATTTGTCATCAACCAGCCTCATAACCACGGACATCGTCAGGTCTATATCAAAGGATTCACCTTCATCATCAATATCCTGATAAACAGCGGTAATCACACCATAACCGAGCTCATTAGAAACTTCTGAAAACACAACTTTATGAGAAATTTCCCAATCCAGGTCATCAAACCATTCTTTATAGAAATCCTTTAACTCACCTATGCTGGCGAGCAGCGAACCATTGGGAAGGACAACATTCACAGGCCCCTCCGAAGGCAATGTTGCTAAAACTTTCTCCAGATTCCTTGCTCGAATTGCACCCAAATGCTCAACTAACGCTTCTTGAAATGACACTTACGCTTACCCCAGTTTAAACCCCCCCAGACATGCCAATAGGGCTTATTTAAATTACAGATTGATTTAACATGCCTTTAAGGCATGTGCCTTAAGCACTCTCTAATATCCCAGAAAAGGATTCGTTACAATGCTTTGATACCTTTTAGCTTATATCGGCTTAATTTCTTACCAACGGCCTTGACTCCCTTACAGTCAACAATATCTGAAAGCCTCAGTATTTCTGATGGAGGTGTTCCAGATTTCTCTTTCTTCCAAGCCACTTGAACCACTGGCTGAGGCCTATAGGTAGCAAGATACACTTTGCTATTTGCATGACTAGACATAAATTCCAAGCGCTTATCGATAAAGTCTTCTGTAATCGCAAATCTCTTGATGTACGCATCTTTGCGCTCACCATCAAAATAGACAACGGTTACTATAATACCTGGTAAATACTTCCGCACTTCAATGATATCATCACCATAATATTTATTAAGATCTGGACGAACTAGTTCTGCAGTCCCATCACTATGTATAATAGTGATAAAGTCGCTACCTCCAAATTCTCCAAGATAATGACCATTCTCAGACTGATTCAGTTGCCCGGAACTCAGGTCCATCCATAACTTCATAGCACTTAAAGTAGAGTGGCCTTTTTCTTTCAGGGTCACTTGACGAACTTCATATTTAGTAATCAAATTACCCACAGCCGTGCGATTCTTAACTTCCAGCTCTGTAAAATCAAAATCGATAAATAACTTCTTAAGTCGAGGCCTAGGTTGAAGAGTAACTTTTACTTTTTCAGCTTGCCCATCAGGGTTGACTGAGAAATATAAAATCTTTGACCCTTCATTTTTAGTGAGGGGATACATACGATCTCGCGTCACGGACGTTACATTAAAGCGCTTCGCATAAATCGCACCATTTTTACCATCTTTATAAACCAGATTGTAAATACGGCGATCATCACCTCGCTTAAACAACGATACATGGATAATATGTTTACCGACAAAAGTTTTTTCAGCGACTCGGGTGACCACGCAGGCACCCTCAGCGGTAAATGCTATAACCTCATCTAAGGCAGAACAATCCGCCACAAACTTATCTTTCTTTAGGTTTGTACCTATAAAACCTTCTTTTAGATTGACGTATAACTTTTGATTCGCCACAGCGACGACATTGCGCTTAACTACGGAAAAAGTATCAATGATAGTTTTACGTTTTCGATCTTTACCATACTTAGAAAGNCCCTTGAACCAATCTATNGTATAGTCATCCAANTGAGCGATATTATGCTCGACAGCTTCAATCTCATCTTTCAATTTAGCCATCTGCTTTTCAGCCNGGCTATCGTCAAATTTTGAAATGCGCTTAATCTTGATTTCCGTNAGGCGAACCAAGTCATCCTCTATCACNGGNCGTATAAAAGTCTTCTGNTATGGNTTCAATCCTTTACCAATNGTTTCTAANACACTTTCCCATGTAGTNGCNGCTTCTATCTTGCGATATATCTTATGATGAATNAAAAGCTGNTCAAGNGACATCATATGCAGNTTACCATTTAACTCATCTANTTTTATCTTGAGNTCTTTACCTAAAAAATCNCTAGTTTGCTCAGCTGACCTTTTTAATACATCGCTAACCCCNGTAAAAACAGGTCGACCNTCCTGAATAACACAACAATTTGGCGAGAATGAAGCTTCGCANTCCGTAAAAGCAAAAAGAGCTTCAATAGCNNTATCCGGTGATATACTAACTGGCAAATGTATCAAAATTTCCACATGNTCAGCAGTATTATCCTCCAGTTTCTTAATTTTGATNTTNCCTTTGTCATGAGCNGAAACAATNGAGTCNATCAATGAACCGGTAGTGGTACCAAAAGGAATTTCAGATATTTTTATGGTCTTGCTGTCGACTTTTTCAATCGTAGCTCTAACCTTAACTTTNCCACCACGNTGACCATCTTTATACTGACTAAAATCAGCCGTACCACCCGTNGGAAAGTCAGGCCATAATTCAAACTTACGCCCCTTAATAACGNTAATACATGCTTTGAGAATTTCATTAAAATTATGGGGCANAATCTTNGTNGACAGGCCTACCGCTATACCCTCAGCTCCCTGAGCAAGTAGCAATGGAAATTTAACCGGTAAGTTAACCGGCTCCTCATTACGACCATCATAAGAACGGACCCATTCNGTCACATCCTTACTAAACAANACTTCTTTAGCAAACTTCGTAAGACGAGCTTCAATATAACGAGGAGCCGCAGCTCTATCTCCAGAAACNGGGTTACCCCAGTTCCCTTGAGTTTCCACCAGCNAATCTTTTTGCCCAAGTTTTACCAAGGCATCGCCNATGGCNGCATCACCATGAGGNTGGTACTTCATAGTATAGCCGATTATATTNGCAGCTTTATTAAAACGACCATCATCTACTTCAAANAAGGAATGAAGTAANCTTCTTTGCACTGGCTTCAAACCATCATCAACACTTGGAACAGCTCTATCTAAGATTACATAACTTGCATAATCTAAAAACCACTCCCGATAAAGGGATTGAACTTGCTCAGGNCCAGCTTCGGCCTCCATACCAACGGNATCATTTTTCTGTTTTTTGGTCTGATCGATCANGTCTGTCATACTATTCTATTCCCCTAACTCCAANTCATCTGACCGTAAGTTATCAATAATAAAAACCTGCCTATCGGGGGTATTTTTGCCCATAAAGTATTTCAAGGTTTCAGCNAAACTAGCACTTTGAGACAAACGAACCGGCTCCAGCCTTTGCTTNGCACCAATAAACTGACCAAACTCGCCGGGAGANATTTCACCCAAACCTTTAAAACGNGTAATTTCTGGNNTTTTACCTAACTTNCCNACNGCTCTTACTTTTTCCACCTCATCATAACAGTAAATGGTCTCTGTCTTATTACGNACCCTAAATAGNGGTGTTTGTANGATAAAAACATGCNCCCGNCGAACTAAGTCAGGAAANAACTGNANNAAGAACGTCATTANTAACAATCGAATATGCATNCCATCAACATCGGCATCAGTAGCTATGACGATTTTGTTNTANCGTAANTTATCAATNCCATCTTCAATATTNAGNGCATGTTGGAGNAGATTAAANTCTTCATTTTCATAAACAATTTTCTTGGTCAANCCATATGANTTAAGAGGCTTACCCCTTAAACTAAAAACAGCCTGAGTTTGAACATCCCGAGCTTTTGTTAANGAACCACTTGCAGAATCNCCCTCAGTAATAAAAATAGTACTATCTAATCTNGAAGANTTTTTACTATCCANATGAACACGNCAATCTCGNAACTTTTTATTATATATATTNGCTTTGCGAGCACGTTCATTNGCCAACTTTTTAATGCCAGCTATTTCCTTCCGNTCCCGCTCTGACTGAATAATTTTTTTCTGTAAAGCATCCGTAATAGCAGNATTACGATGAAGAAANTTATCNAANTCTACNCGCAAGAANTCCACNACAAAAGATCTAACNGNNGGACCATCAGGNGCTATATTTAAAGANCCTAGCTTNGTTTTAGTNTGCGACTCNAATACNGGNTCCTCAATCTTTATCGAAATGGCGGCTACGATCCCCGACCTAACATCGGCTGCATCATAATCTTTCTTAAAATAATCCCGAACAGTCTTCACTAAGCCTTCACGAAAAGCCGCCTGATGAGATCCACCCATAGTAGTGTGCTGCCCATTCACAAAAGAATAATAGTTTTCGCCATATTGATTCGTATGACTCATGGCTATTTCAATATCACCGCCTTTCAAGTGCATGATTGGATATCGCAAATCAGCAGCATTGGTCCGTCGAGTTAATAAATCAAATAAACCTTTCTTTGAAACAAATTTCTGACCGTTAAATTCGATGGTTAGTCCGGTATTTAAAAAAACATAATTCCATATCATGTCTTCAATCACTGATACATCAAATTTATAATTAAGAAAAATTGATTCATCCGGTAAAAACTCAACTGAGGTTCCATTTTTTTCGGAAGATTTGAATTCACCTTTATCTTTTACCAACTCACCTTTCTTAAATAAGGCAGTGCGGGATTTGCCATTACGATAGGACTGCACTTTAAAATCTGTAGACAACGCATTCACAGCCTTGGTACCAACACCATTTAGACCTACTGATTTTTTAAAAGCCTGAGAATCATATTTTCCACCGGTATTAATTTTAGAAACGCAATCAATCAACTTACCGAGTGGAATGCCTCGACCATAATCGCGAACACTAACCTTGCTGTCGTCAACTGTGAGCTGAATTAACTTACCCGCCCCCATGACAAACTCATCAATACAGTTGTCCAAAATTTCTTTTATCAGAACATAAATACCATCATCANAAGCCGAGCCATCTCCCAGTTTGCCTATATACATCCCTGGACGAAGCCTTATGTGCTCTTTCCAATCCAAAGAACGAATCTGATCTTCGCTATACTTAGCATCTACCATCAATCACTCCACTCCATTATCCATCNCTTAAAAAANAGACCAGCAAGCNTGTCAATATATACATCCCCGCCAAAATAAACATCTTACAAAATTAGAGGGATCTTTTTATCCTTAACTAAAGCTGGTCACCCTGTCAAATATTCCTCCCACTGACTNAGACAACCAATCGATTGTTTGTCAGTTCAAAATGAAGCAAACCCCTATCTCAGNTTAAAGAAAAAAGCTATGATTCCCNATATATCTCCNTTATNAAAACATCAATCATAGAGAAATAAAATGAACCCATATCAGAACGAATTGCCAACAAATTTCCATCCNAATTTTCGTTCAGTGCCCCGCACGGGTGTCATTTACGTGATGGAAAAGGCAACAGCTTTGGGATTCAATTATGCGAGCAAAGAATGGTCCAATTTAGGTCAGGGAGCCCCCGAAACTGGATCTATTGAANATTCACCCGACCGGCTAACTTCNATACCTATTGACGCAATAAACTCTGAATACAGCCCTGTNGGGGGNATAGCCGAACTGAAGCAGGCCGTAGCTGATCTATATAACAGCCGTTATCGNGNNGGCAAAAGNTCACTCTACACTCANGATAATGTGGCNATCTCATCAGGTGGNCGAGCTGGNCTCACCCGCATAGCAGCAGCATTAGGNTCCGTGAANCTCGGCCACTTTCTCCCCGACTATACTGCCTATGAGGAACTTCTAGAACTATTTAAACAATTTGTGCCCATTCCNATCGTACTTAACGAATCAACCAGCTTTAAGCCNACAGCAGCCCAACTGCGCGAAGAGGTCATCGGGAAGGGACTAGGAGCTATACTCATCTCGAACCCCAGTAANCCTACAGGACAGCTAATCTCCGATGAAGAAAAATTAGAATGGATCCATACTGGTCAGGAGACCAACTGTATCCTTATCTTCGATGAATTCTATTCGCACTATATCTATGATCAGNCTAACTTAAAGACCAGCTCTGCTGCATCTGCAATTGATGATGTTAANGAAGATCAAGTNCTTATTATTGACGGACTTACTAAGAACTGGCGGTACCCTGGATTGCGNCTGTCGTGGAGTCTTGGCCCCAAGAANGTGATCCGCTCGCTTGCATCAGCAGGTTCNTTTCTAGANGGAGGAGCGCCTCACCCCATCCAAAAAGTNGCCATCCCCTTTTTAACCCGNGACAATGCTGACAAAGANGCNGCTTCNATTCAAAAACTCTTTGCTCAAAAACGAGACTGGATGGTGGAAAAACTGCAGGACATGGGNTTTATCCTNGATCAAAAGCCAAAGGGAAGTTTTTACTGTTTCCCCTCGCTAAAAGGATTACCAGAGCCGTTACAAAACTCCATGACATTTTTTGAGAAAGCCCTCGAAAAAAAAGTAATAACTGTTCCGGGCACTTTTTTTGATGTAAANCCNGGNAAAAGGCGTAGTCACATCCCNTCTAGGCTNCGGCATTATGNCAGACTAAGCTTCGGCCCACCTATGGAAGAGCTAGAACTAGGTGTAAGTAAACTCAAACAGCTCATTGAAGACTACAAATAGTATTAACTTGAATTAAGNTGTTCCAATATATGCCCATACATTGGAACAAAGTAACAGGGAGCGGAGACGTGGAAATACCAATAGACCGGCTAAAGCCAGANATNTTGATAAAAATGATTGAAAANTTCGTCACNAGAGAAGGCACAGATTATGGGCACCAAGATTACNCCGTCCAGCAAAAAGTCAAACAAGTTCATACTCAATTAAAAGAGGGNAAAGCCCATATAGTCTTCGATGATGAAACTGATAGCTGGAATATAGTGACAACGANCCAACTATAAAATTGNAAGTAAATCATNTTANCATGCTTTATTAACAAAAAAAGACCTNTCATAAGAGNGAGAGGCCTGTTNTTTTNATGATTAAAGCTATTTTTAATATTTACTTTAGTTCTAAGGTTTTAACACTAAGCTGCAACACATCCTCAGCATAACCTACATCTCCTAGGCCAGCTAATTGAGCCGGACTAACCACTCCACCAGGCGCAGGTATGACAACGTCGATATCCCTATAAGTCGACCATAATTCATCAGTAGTGCCGTTAACAACTGGAGTAATGCCTTTAACTGTCAAACTACGGCCTGCTGGAATCCCCTCGACGGCAATACTCTGAATGATACTTGTGGTTTCTGACAGTCTTGCCATAGTTACTACAAAAACAACATCTTCATTTAAGTGTTCTTTCATATTTAAGCGCAGCGTGGAACTGCCCCGCCCTGTCACAGGAGCACCATTAAATGCTGCATTGGTAGTCAATGCTACCTGAGCTATCTGCAAACCTTCTGTTGCCTGTTTAATAACAACATTAGTTATACCTTCTTTTAATTCATAGGTCGGAATATCTTGACCAGTCTCACTAACTTCTTCCCAAGCGAAAGCCCCAGCTGCACCAGTACTATTGAACGTACGAAAGTTGTCTACCCCAACTTTCGTAAAATAAGTATCTTGACCAGCGGCTGGCACCTTACTTTCAACAAAGAGACGATAAGTACCATCTTGTGGCACAACCACTGCGTAAGTCACCAAAGAAGCAGCCTGAAAACCCGGATCATCAGGATCAAGATCAATTGCAGCAGCTCCTGTTACCGGCGCCGCTAAATAGTCCACCTGACCATCATTAGTAATGGCCATGGTACCATCACTAGTACTAATATCACTGGCGAGAAATACAACATCAGTACCGGTATTAAGAGCTTCTTCACCAGCAAAAGCCCCAGGCTCACTTAAGTTGGGCAATGGCGCTTTCTTAATCTTAGCTCTAGCAACCCACTGAGCAATAGCTGATTCCATAATACGAGCATCCCACTGACACCCAGGACCCTTAAGCTCCGGATCTTCCTCAGCAATAAAGTTAAGGACTTTTTCATCTGTATCACTCGTCTTACAATTATGACCCAGCCCTTCGAGCCGAACTACCAATCTGGATTTTCTAATCTCTGCGGGGTTTATTTTACCCAAAGTTTCTTTGAGAGCCAGAGCAACATCTGGTTCTCCAATATAAGGGGCTGCACCAGTTGCAGAAGCTGTATTATGACAACCTGCGCATTGCAAATCGACAAGGACTGGCTGTACAACTTCAACAAACATATCTTCTACATCTTCACGATTACCAGCTCCCTGAATCAGGGTAGAGTCTGATAAGTTCTGATTCCTTTTTTCTCTTTTACTACAACCACTATTGATTCCTGCCAATACAAATATGATTCCAAAAATCAAGATTTTTAACCGTTGAATCATTTTTAAAACCGCCATTCGATAAATCCCTAATAATCTTAGCAGTGAAACAGTGGGCCAGCTTTCTATTTATCAGCCTGCTATTCCAACAGGAATAGCAGGCATATAAACTGGACATTTAAGCAAACCCTTTTAGAGAAGTCTTGTTACATTCTCCCTCCTGGTATACAGGCCCTGTTAGCGATGGGTTATATCTCTAACAGCTTTAAAACTTCAAGATCTGGGTTCTAAAAAAACCAGACATCATTACTTCTTAATCTCTGTAAATGCTATATAGTCATCCCTCTTTTCTGAAAAAGGCTTACTAACACCATTCGAAGCAAGAGCCGAATCATACAACTCTAGAGTACCATTTAAAGCAGCATAATTAGCGACAATGTTTAACGCTTGATCTGCAGGACTATCTGCAGTGATTAAGTAAGCTGCATCGACCGAACCATTATCTTTGAATGATCCAATCTGATTAGAATTCATCTTTGGTCGCTCTGCTTTACCGATAGCGATCATCAATGCTGAACCGCGAGCGGCATTATCTGCTGCATGAGCAGCCATACCAAACGCACCCCCAACAGCTCCATTCGAAGAAGTTGAACCATCAGAAGTTACTGCAACAAATAAAGGAACCTGCTTTCGATGAGCTAACTCAAGAGCAATACCAATATCACGACCTGCTGCAAAGTCTAAATCATCTTGTCGCTGTCTTCCACGACCGTGATAATCATATCCACCTTTAACTAAAGTGGCTCCACCTGTACTGGAATCAACTAATAGCTTCGAAAGAGTTGCTATTTTAGCATCATCTTCATCGTTTAAGTCTAAAGCTGCGGCTGTGCCTTGGCCAATAGACGTAACTTGAACATCACCAGCAGGACCAAGATCATCTGCACTGGTGTTAAATAACTCAGCACTACCTTGATACCCACATTCTGCTAGGTCTTTCAATTGAGCAGAAAGGGCCTTTTCCTTGAACTTACGGATTTGCTTCGCACTCATTTTTTGAGCAGACTCAGCTATTTTAACTGCATCTTCTTGCGATAAACGTGTACCTAATAAACCTGGGTCAACTAAGTTATTCACATCATCACCATTGTTAACTACTGCTTTAGATAAACCTGGATTTTCACCAACGGGTAAAGCTGCTGTTCTTCCTCCAGTATCAGAAGCATTAGTACCTGCTATCTCAACTAGATTTCCTTGACCACCAGCTACTGCCATTGCTAACTGGATACCATTAAGAGGGTTATTTCTAGTATCGTTATCTGAGATACCAGCCATACCAGCTACTCCAGTCTTTGCAATCGCTTCAGGACTCATCACAGCTTTCATACCAGCAAGCATCTGTGAATTTCTATGAAATGGCGCATCAAAAGTCAGGTCTAGATTACCTGGATCAGTTGGTGAAACATCAGTGATTGCTATAATGATTGGTGCTGCAATTCTATTATTTACGGGAATTGGTTCTTTTCGTATAATGGCATCTATGTTTTTAGGTGGCTTGTCTATGGCTTATGTTTTTAACTGGGTCGCACCAGA
>PBRN01000187.1 GCA_002725955.1 Pseudobdellovibrionaceae bacterium | reverse complement strand
TCTTCTTCAATACCTACGCTTATCAAAACACCAAATTGATCCGAAAAGACGTAGACTTCTGTTATTTTTGGAGAGAATGGAGTGAATCAGAAAAATAAAAATTGCAAACTACTGAATTATAAAAATTTTTATTCTCCAGAAGCAAAAAAAATTTGGCTTATCTTACTATCTATACCCTTCTTAACGATTACAGGTAAAGCTTTTCCTGGGAGTGCGCCCAAAATACAAACCTCCTATTGGGGCAGCCCTCGCGCTGCTGCACTCGGAGGGGCATTATCAGCCAACTCGGATGATGTAGACGCTCCCTGGCATAACCCAGCTGCAATTGGAGGCACATATAAAAAAAGTAATAAAAACTTTGTCCATAGTGTGGGCTTTCCTCTTGCAGTAGTAGAGCAGAATAGTCGTTATATCGACTTTTCAAGGACTGATGGAACTTTTAATAGTCCTCTTGCGGAAGCGATCCAACGCACAAGCACTAATCAAACTATTTATAATCGTATTTCTCTTGTACCGCACCTTAGTGCTGGTTTTAGTAGCGAAAAAGGCCGATTTTTCTTAGGTTATCTGACAGATAGGCAAATGGCTGTAACCCCTTCTGCTGCGGTCGCCAATAGCGCCGATGCCATAGATCAAACCCAACATGGACCTATTGCTGGATTCAGTATTTCAGACTCAAGCCACAGATTTTACTTCGGTTTTTCTGCCGCTTCCCTTAGTCGTGAACGGTTGTCTGGCACATTTCTTCTAAGTGAAATCGCAGATGCTACGACGCGCACAACAAAATTTAAAGCTGCAACTAAAACTTATTCGGGGATCAATCATAGTGCGGGTCTGCTATGGAAAATTAATGCAGCCTCCAGAACAAAGCTGGCCCTAACAGGCCAAAATATAGGTGGATCAACTTTCACCACATCTGAAACAACCCCACAAACTTCAATCGATGTAGAAACCATCAACTTAGCTTTATCATCATCAGTAAAATACGGCTTTGGCTTTTTAAACTATGGCATAGAAGCAAAAGATCTCTCTCACAAAACAAAAACAATTCAAGAAAAGTTAGTCTTTAATTCAGAACTGACCTTTGGCAGCACCGAAGGGAGTCAAGCAACATTTAGTATAAGGACCGGATACAATCATCTTGGCGGCACCGCTGGACTAGGAATGAAAATTGGTGCACTAAATACACAAATAAGCCAGTATAAAGAAGATATTGGTAATACCAATGAGAAAGTGTTAGAAACTAGAACGGTTGGTTTGGTTATTTTTAATCTCAGTGGTGAATAAAATCGTCAAGCATTTAACAGAACGGATATCTAATTGCTAAAAATAGAAAACTTGTGCTTTAGCTATCAGTTTAGACCATTGATCCGCAACTTGAGTTTTGAGATTAATAAGGGAGAGCTTTGTCATGTTATCGGTCCAAATGGTTGTGGCAAAACCACTTTAATCTCAATCATTGCTGGCTTATTGTCGCCAAATACTGGCAGCATATCTTGGCAGACAAAATCTGATGGGATCACAAAAGGTTTGGCCGAAGTGATCGAATACCTTCCATCAGAAGCAAATAGCCTATATGCAAAAATGGATGCTACAACTAACCTCAGGTTTTGGGCCCAACTGAGAGGCATGACCATTACAACTCCAGAAATATTTGCAGAGCTAGAAAAATGGGATTTAAATCACCCCTTAGTTAGAGAAAACTTTGCTACCGAAAAATTTTCAACAGGAATGAAAAGAAGACTCGCACTAGCAAGAGTTGCTCTATCTAAAACTCCTTTTTGGCTCATGGATGAACCACTATACGGCCTAGACACAAAAGGAATTGAAACTTTTCAGCATATGTTGAAAAAGCATTTAAACGAGGGAGGCGCATGCCTAGTCGTCAGTCACGATGTCGCCCCCCTTGCTCCATTGAAACCTAAAAAAATATATATGACAAAGGAGCAGGAAACGAAATGAAGGGCCGATTTCTAAACCAAGTTAAGGCTTTGTTTCTGCAAAATTTAAAAATAGAGCTATCGACACCAGAACGCTTTCTATCACCTCTGCTTTTTTCAATTACCATTATTATCATGTTCTCGTTTGCAATGGGAAAAATGGAACCTAGTCTGATCGTTAAAACATTTATTGCTCAAACATATTTGACCGCATTTTTTGCTTTACAAGTTTCCTTTGCTCGAGCATTTGACCCAGACACTCACGATGGTGTGTTTCAACAAATGCGAACTTACCCTGTAATTTCATCCGCATGGTTCCTCAGCAAGTATGCTATGGTTGTTTTTATGGGTAGCCTTATTCTTATCCCAACAATGCTGGTAAGCTTGTTTTTTTCACCGGCAGTAGATCTATCCATTCCTCTTAATTTCCTCCTCATTCCTCTATTAGTCATATTAGGACTATCACCAATTGGTGTATTATTATCAACAATGACAATGCGTTCTGGTGCCAAGCAAATCATCTTTCCTATTCTCTATTTTCCTATGACGGCACCGGTGCTTATTGCAGCAGTCGAATCATCTCAAGCTATATTGCTGCAGCAATCAACGGTTAGTGAACTGATGAATTCATGGCTGGGTCTCTTGAGCATATTTGATATAATATATATAACTTTGGGCTTAATGCTCTTCGGTGAGCTGGTGAAAGCTGAATGAATGCGATGATTCCGAAATCAAGCAGTTCCCAAGAGACATCAGGAACCAACAAATTTAGAGGTATCACAATGGATCAGACTGATAACCTTAAATCCGATAAAAAAGATATATTAATCGGTAATTTCCTAATAGTTTTGCTGATTTCTATTTTTGCCTGGGGTATTTGGGGGGCTCCGACCGAAGAGCATATGGGAGAGGTTTACCGGATCATCTATGTCCATGTACCTGCTGCTTTTACTGCTTTTTTTAGTTCTGCGATCCTATTTGGTCTCAGTATCTGGGCTATGTTGAAACGATCAGAAGCTTCAATGCGCTGGGGACAGGCCTGCTCGGAAATCGGCTTGTTATTCACCTGCTTAGCATTAGCGACGGGGTCGATTTGGGGTAAACCGACTTGGGGTGTCTGGTGGACATGGGATGCTCGTTTGACGACAACACTGATTCTGGCTCTACTTTTTGCTGGTTATCTGTTACTCAAAAGCTCGTTACCAGCAGGCCCGCAGAGAACAAGAATTTGTGGTGCACTTGGTATCATGATTTTTGTAAATGTCTATATTGTTTACAAAAGTGTCACTTGGTGGCGCACACTTCATCAACCACCAAGTCTTATGAGAAGCGGAGAAGAGTCAACCATGGATCCGGAAATGAGAGTTGTACTGTTAATTGCTTCTATTTTTCTCATTGCAGTAGGTTATTGGCTTATGAAACAAAGGGCAAAAAACTTAAATATACAGGCACAACTAGATCAATTGTCTTATGACCACTTATCGTAATTACCAGCATAAGGAATTTTCTTCATGGCTACCAACCCAACACCCTTTATAGCTTCTGCCTATGTATTAAGCCTGGGCAGCATTATTGGTATTTGGTTTTGGATTATTCATCAACGCAGAAAATTAAGATTATTACAAAAAGCATTAGGGAAATAGAAACTAGATAGCGACAGGGTACGTATGAAAAAAACAAATCAATCTGGATACATGAAATGGATTATTGGCTTGGGCATTATAGCACTGGCCATTGGTGTAAGCTCTACCTTAAAGTTTGGAGATTCATTGGTGTATTTCTATACACCAAAAGAAGCACAGCAAAAGGCTGCACAGCTTATGAATCAAACTATTCAGGTAGGCGGGATGGTAAAAGGAGGCAGTGTCCAATCTGACAGCCAAAAATTAAAATGGGACTTCGTTATGACAGATCTCAAAGGCACAGAGATCTTAGCTCATTATGAAGGGACACCTCCCGACATGTTCAAGGAAAATTCAGGCGTTATCGTCGAAGGCAGAATCAGTAGCGACGGCCAAAAAATAGTGGCACGGAACCTAATGGTTAAACATTCCGAAGAATATAAAAAGCCCGGTGACCACAGTAAGATGAATAAAGCTCTCATTGAAAAATCAATGTTTAAAAACGAAAAATTAGAGGAAAAGGATGAGGGAAAAACAAATTACTAATCGGCATATTGTGACAAGTATCCTGCTGCTCCTTTCAGCTGCGGCTCTGATCTTTTTCCTATATCAAGGTTTACAAACAAACCCAAATAAACCACACACGGCATTGCTGAACAAAACCGCAATGCCTTTTGCAGCCGAATGGCTTCAAGGCCAAGAAGTTTTACCTCACGCAGCCGACAAAGCGACTTTCAATTTAGATGATCTCAAAGGCAGAAAAGTGATTTTAAACTTTTGGGCTAGCTGGTGCTANAGTTGCAGACAAGAGGCCCATGACCTCCAGGTNTTCTGGGATCAAGTAAAAGATCAAAACGTCNTAGTAGTGGGNATTGCCATTCAAGATTCNGTAGAAGCTAGCNTAACATTCGCCCGNAAGTATGGNAAAACTTACATTCTTGGTCTGGATACTTCTAACGANATCTTCATTAACTANGGNGTTACAGGAGTACCGGAAACTTTNTTNATTGANGAATACGGCACCGTAGTNCACAAGGAAGCTGGCCCGGTCAATACTCAAATGCTNCACACATTGTTNGCGGAAAAGTTTAAAAACTGANATGNNGGATNAANCANTNAGAACTGCCGACCATNAGNTGGCAGTCCANGGAATCTATGCNCAGCCAATAATTTACCGAGCAAACCCNTGGCTATAAGCTNTATATTAGTCCAACAGACCTACAANCGATAGAACTGTACTTAGAGAGTATGCAGCAATCAAAAATGGCGCACANAACCCCATAAAGATCACAATNGGTAAGAATTTGAGGAAATCACCGAAATTTCCAATTTCCAAATCATCCATAGTTAACATAGCTCAGACCTCCCNCAAANAATAAGCCTTTACGGCGCAGTATAAGGNNACATCATAGCTTTATAGGAAAAGTTTAGCAATGTATAAAGCNGNGCCATTAAAGATTGATCATGGAGCNGTAAATGTGGCAGTCGTTGACTTGATGTTCCATGCTTTGTAACCAGGAATGCGATCNGTTGAGCTTGCTATAATATAAAACTTATAGGCTGAGCCAGAATCTAGTACACCTGAAGGCAAGGTAAAGGAATAACCGTCGCTGGCNGCNCTAATAGATTTTGAGCTNTATACCTTAATACCNGCGCCATCAAATATNTGNACNCCCCAATTGAAGTTAGTTTGAGCCACAGGACTAGCAGCNGTATCAGCAAAGGGCACTCCANTAGAACTNCCCGAAGAGGTAGATGTTAGATAAAAGACTCCCGAAATAAAACGCCCATATATTGAAGCTCTAGTCAGCGGAGGAAATATATANGGAAATTCTTTNTAGTANGAATCATCGCCNATNGTTGTAACCAGCTGACCATANACAACCTGATTGACTTTAGGCGTCTTTCCTGTGGCTAAATTAACCGTCATTGCATANATACCATCTCCAGCNCCACCATCACCAGAAAGTCCATCATCAAGCAGCTTATTATTCCANGNNCTCAGAGATTCGGCCCCCGTGTTGGAGTCATAGGCAATAGCAGTACTATTGTTAAATAAGTCAGNAGGTCCACGAATAGCCACGCTTTCNGGAGCAGCCATTCCTGCCGCTAACTTTAAAACAAACTGCAGTGCAGTCAGTCTTGANCCATCNGTCTGAACTGTTTCCGTCACTGATACCGTGAAGTAGTCTACATACTGCTTGTAATANAGCTCGCTGACCTTTTCAAGCACATCGCTTGTNCTGTTTGCATTTGCGTCNGTATCAAAAATGTCTGGAATCGTATCAAAATCATCATCCGAATCGAACCAGTTGGGAATACCATCCCCATCTATATCAGCTTCACTTTCATTAGGAATATTATCATCATCATAGTCGCCNGTGGCTAACTNAAAACCTCCNTGCCCCTCAAATTGAGAATCAAAAGAATCNTCTTGANCGNAAGANGATGATGACNCTGGTCCAAANAGACGAAAATCTGTCAANCCCGAAGGAATCCCATCTGTACCGCCATTGGTCGTCTCTGTTGTATCAAAGGTAACTCCTTCAGAAGCNGACAAAGAAAAAGTAGGCCCTGAATGAACCATTGCTGGNATGATATTTGAAGTAAAACTCATGTATTGATATGTCTTCTTGTTAGTACTAGATGAACCGCTATTACCCACNGCTGAGTCAGGNGCAGGATGAGCTAAAACAGCATTCAANCGGTACTGAGGGTCNANNANAACCCCACAAAATTGCTGNCCCAAGGGAAAGCCATTAATTTTATAATTTCCAGCCTGATCAATGGCTGACACATAGGAAACGCCAGTATCNCTTGATGTAAAAGANANAAGCCANGTTGACATTTCTGATAAAGATCCACTACCGCGGATAGAGCCAGTAACATTTACTTCAGCCACACCGCCACCTCCGCCACCTCCGCTGCCTCCTCCACAGCCTGCAAAAAACATCAGATTCATAATAAGTATTCTAGTTTTTATAGTTATAAACAAAACTTGATCCATTACATCGTGAGCAATTATTCCGTCTCTATGGATCATTTCGGGATAACTCCTCAGATATTAAGGTTTAATTAAAACTCTACTATAATATCAGTCACTTATACGACACCCAAAATATCAAAATCATCAAGTTGATCAGCGAATACCCCGTCACTCTCACCTCACCCCACTATAAGTCAAATATTTCAATTACTTGTATTGATGAAACCACCTTGTGCTGGCTTATGTCACCCTAGCTAGAAACAGTCTAAATCACTGAAAGCCACCANAAANTATTTTTTTNTCATAAGAAACAGNAACTTAGAATCAAGCTTCATTAAGAGTAAAGAGCATGGTAAGATNCGCCTGCACTGAGCAGAGGAGANAATNACGTGTCNANAACCAAACAACTGGTANCGAACTTTATCATGATCACTGTATGCACTCATATTTGCATACCAGAACTTCGGGCCAGCAACCCANNAGAAAGCACTGCCATATANANTTATATGAAGACCGANGGGAAACAAATNGGAACNATAAGAATTCANTCAACACCAAACAGNACTNTNACNAAAACAACAACAAATTTTGATTTGAAAAGCTCNCANCTGTTCATGGATANAGTCATTAAGAGTGANGAAACCCTGTATCATCGAGAAGGTAAATTGGTTAAATTTATCCTCANAAANTATTCNAAACTACCTGTNACNGGAGAAAAAAACTTTGAATTCAANGGTGANTTCGACAAAGAAAAACTATATTTATCGCGAAAAGATCTATTAACAGGTGAGTTAATAAAAAAAGAAATCGATGCATCTNCTTTTGATAGCATTGGNGATTTTAATTACCACATGACGCTTCGCAGACCTATTTTAAAAAGAGGCGAGCAAAAAGAGCTCAAATCTCTGAACTTGAAAAGTCTANCNGTNACAAAAATATNACTGATGGGTGGGATCACAAAAACAATCAATCATAACGGNGNAAATACAACTGTGCATCAGCTGATGTTAAGATCACAGGACAAAGAAATAACTTTTTGGATCAACAATGATGGNTTGGTAATTTTAACTGAAGGNNAGCGNTTCAAAAGTGCTCTCAAAGAATTTCACGCAACAAAAAAAAATTAGAAATATATTTCTANTATTTTATATGATTCAATCTTATTTAAAAANCTCGAGTACTAAATCTGGTTAAGTGTAAAAGGAAATACATGGAACATCCTGCTGGCTATAGCTGTCCATGGTGNGGAGAATGGGTCGATAGTTTTGCTGATACTTCAGCTGGATCTCAGCAGTACGTTGAAGATTGCCAAGTTTGCTGCNGACCAATTATNATNTCACTTTCTATAGATACTGAAGGTTTTCCAATATTGAATGTNCAGCGNGAATGACATAGNCGACGATCATTATCATTTGNAATNTAAACCNTTTTNGTATATGGCNTATAGGCAACATTTCTAGCTAATTATTTATAATAAATAATNAGCNGNAGTATTGGAAACAGTCGTATGGATTGTCNGGTTAAAATCAGTCACAACGGAAAACAGCAGACNTANCCACTGCGTAAGGGNCTNGGTTTACAGACTTTAGGTCTNAGGCACAANATTCCCATTGAATTTGATTGTCGNAAGTCCGACTGCGGTATTTGCATCNTCCGAATCACGCAAGGATCCGGAAACCTTACTCCCATTAAAGAAGCGGANNAGGANTTCCTGAAGGCGATGAACGCCGATAGCAACGAACGNTTGGCATGCCANACCAACGTNANNGGCAATGTCAGTCTAGAAATCAAAGANCATACATTTACCCAACCTCANGGGATAAAATTATCACNAGAAGCATGGCAGCAGGCTCTTATTTTGCANGAAGAAAACCCCGATTACCAGGGNCATTCCCTCCGCCTATANATTGAAGGCAAAGGATGTGATGGNTTTTATTACGGNGTATCATTCGACAAAACAGAAAAAGACGACTTCCATTTTANACANAATGGTGTTGATCTTATTGTAGACCCGAAAACNCTCATGTTCACAGATGGATCCCATATCGANTGGGTCGATGATGAAAGAGGAANGGGTTTTCTAGTAAATAATCCCCAACAAAAGAGCTTTAGAGGGAAATTTTATAAACAAACTTCTTGGCAAGAAAAATTATCCNCTAAATAATGAGGCCATATTNCATTANNTNTGAAAANNTNGATTTTAAGNTCTANGCNNTTAACTCTCATCNATCCANTTAAAAATTNATGNNCTGATCAATTCTTACNNANTGAAAAGAATCANANATTGATATTCAGTCNTCAACTGCANTTCTGATNACANTCTCNAAGAAATAGAGTAAAAGNNAAAAATAAAATGAANTCATATCAACAGGCTACTGNGCNCCCANGCTTGNACCCNCAGATAACTTTTATAAAANCTATGCTTTTCCATATGATCCACCGATACGGCCANCATGAAATGGAGGATCATAAGGTTTGTGATCTACACATGGCTAGCAAATAAAAGTAAGTACCAGTAGCGACTTGAAAAAGTGGAGAAATTAAATGAGTGCGATAGAGTTACAGAAGCTTGATGAAGCATGCAAAAACAGTTTCTTTGAAAATTTTAAAAGATGCTTTTCTTCAGAAAAAGTTTCTATCGATGAATTCCAAGAAGTCTTCGAAAAAAGTAAGATTTTAACGAACCGTATGGCTGTCGTTCTATTAACTGGTAATGAGGCGACTATACACATAAAAACATACTATAACTACCGAGATCTATCTCCAATCATTAAAAGTAAATTTAAGAAAATCAACGATGAAGCTAGCACAATTGATGATTTTGTTAAGGAGTTTACAAACTTAATGGGCGGCAAGTTAAGGGCTATGAGCGCTAATGTAAACCTAAATATGTTTATGGGAACTCCGTTCAGTTCTACTGGATTTGATGATATTTTCCTAACCATGTCAGACTCTAAAGGGGGAAACAAGTGGAGGAAGGCATGGGTAATTGAATACAGTAATGCTAAATTCTACTGTTCTGCTGAAGTTAACTCAAAAGATCTCGATAAAATAATGGCGTTTGAAAAACTAGAATGGGAACTTGAAGGCCAAGAAGATGAAATAGACTTCCTATAAGGAAAAGATTCAAACGAGGAATTTATGACAGCAGAAGGTGTAAATCTACAGCTTATTCGTGGGATGTCTGATCAGATCGTACGGATGCTTGAAACATCAAAGTACAATATTGAAAGTATACTCAACGAACTTCCGGGCATAGTAACTATTATTCGACTAGACGGAACGATATTCAAAGGCAATCAATCTCTGTCTGAGATTTTTGAACAAGACCTTGAAAACCTCATCTACCTCAATTTTCTTTCCATATTTTCAAAAGAAAGCCAAAATGCATTTAAACAGGAACTTTCTATAATTGCCAATAACCAAAATAAACCAGATAGATCTGAAAGTCTAAATTCAGAATTTGAACTAGAAATTGATCACATTAATCCTGAACATGGTATTCCAACCTGCTTTCTTTGGAATGTCAGAGCATACGAAAAGAGATTACCATCTGGTGAACTACTATTCCTTGTTTTAGGCAAGGACGTTACAGCCTTGCGAAAGCACGCATTAAAACTAGAGGAGTTGATTTCCGAGAGAACTGCCAAATTACAGATAAAAACTAATGACATTAATGCGATGTTACATAATATGAACCAAGGTATTTTTACGATCACAAAAGACCTAACGATTCACTCCGAGTATTCTCGATTTCTGGCCGATATATTCAAACATAATGATATTTCTGGCCGAAACGTAATGAATTTTTTATTTTCTGACACAAAAAAAGGAGTTGATAGGTTAAACAAAATACGTTGTATTTTAGAAGCCTGCCTAGGCGAAGACGATTTGACTTTTATGTTTAATCAGTCAGATCTACCCACTGAAATAATTAATTATATTCAAGGAGAACCCCGGGTATTACAACTAGCATGGAACCCGATCTATGATAAGCAAGATAATTTAGATAAGATATTAGTTAATGTGCGCGACATCACTGAATTTAGAAAGCTACAAGAAGCCTCTCAAGAAAAAGAAAAGGCTCTAGGCATCATTCATGGAATATTAGCGGTATCGATGAAAAACTTCGAACTATTTATAAAAAACTCTCGCCATATGCTTGATGAAAATGACGAAATTATCAATGGACCAGAAGAGATAGATCATGCGGCTGTAGAGTTATTGTTCCGCAATATGCATACGATCAAAGGCAACGCCAGAATATTTGGCTATCAAGGAGTAGCAGATAGTGCTCACACTGCAGAAGAACTATATAGTAAATTATCGGCTCAGGATAATCCCGAGATTAATCGCCAGCTTCTGAAGAAAGACCTAGAAAACGTGATCTCGGAAATAAGTTTTTGTGAAAAAGTTTGCGATGAACAGCTCAAATCTGTATTTAAAGATACGACCGATGATTTAAAAGAAAAAATAAAATCTATCTTGATTGAGTTTCAAGACGACGAACACATAAATGAACATTTATTAGTACAAAGGATTCAAAATACAATTACAGCTGAAAACTGTTCTGAGATTGTTGATATTATTGAATCTATTACCAACCATAGCAATGAGATAGCTCAACGACTAAATAAGGAACCACCACAGATTCATTTACCCAAAACAAACTACAGTCTCCCTAATGAACTTAAAGATACATTGCAAAACGCTCTAGTCCATTGTCTTAATAATGCTCTCGATCATGGCATTGAAGAAGCAAGCATTCGGACAAAGAAGGGCAAAGATGTAAAAGGTAATATCGAATTTAGCCTTAGAGAATCGAAAGACTATATCGAACTGACTATAGAAGATGACGGCAAAGGGATTGATCTAAATGAAATGAAAAAGAAATTGAATCAAATTCCTGGACAAACGACAGATATCACAGAAGAGGATCTTATCGAACATATCTTCGACTCCGGATTTTCTACAGCCCAAGTAGTCACAGAAACCTCAGGGAGAGGTATTGGCCTAAATGCAGTGCACGTATCACTGAAGGAATACAATGGGGACATAAAGGTACAAGCTATAGGTAAAGAAAATTCGGATGGATTCCTTCCCATAAGATTTGTCATCTATCTACCAAAAGTGATCAAACAAGATGAAGAATTTAAATTAGCAGCAAACCAGTAATAAGCTAACTCCATACTATATAAAAGCACTTCTTAAAAAGCCCAACCCATCAATTAAATTGCTATGGCGATGTTTTCTAGATTAGCTAACATACCAAAGTGCATACACCATCATTACAAAACGGAAATCACATTATGAAGCCGTGCCTTAGTGTAATCGAACCACAGAACTATAATATTATTGATTATTGCAATCTTTTTTATGAAAACAAATAGAGAACTACATCACAACCCTTCCATCTGCTGTTTTTTATTCAACATGATAACCACTTGCTTTTAAAAGATTTTCAACTTTTATTTACTTATTCATCACAATACTACCGAAACATTCATAGCTACCGGCGGAAATCGCCGTTATTTAGAGGACTAACAATGAAATTATTTCTTGGAAAAGAATCCAATAATAAAAATATAATCAAATTAATTTATTTTTTAGGGATCTCTCTATTTATAGGATGCGGAGAAGCTATACCTGCTTTCAAAGAGATTGATCTAGGTGAAGCAGACTTAATTAGTAAAAAAATTTCAAAAGTTAAGGAAATCATTGCCAAGAAAGATAAGGAAAAAGAATCTGTCATTGCCAGCGGCACAACGATGCAAAGAGGTGATAAAGGTAATGCTAATGAAATAGAACAAATCGATAAAGTAACCATCGCTGAGTTTTTCGATTTTGGAAGTAATAGCGCTAGTCCATCCGTTGACTATCTCATTATTTTAGATAACTCATGTTCGATGGAAGCAATCACAGAAGCAGTAAAAAGCGGCTTTCTCTCTCTTTTAGATAAGAACGTTCTACCTGAGCGTTCTCAAGTAGCTGTGATGTCGACCCTGACAGCATCAGATGATAACTTTAATATAACTGGCAGAGGTATTGCCAAATATGACGGCATCGATGCTGAGCCTGGATTTTTGGACTTTATTAACAAATCTGCAATAGATAATTTTAAAGCAAACTCATCTGAGTTTACGGATCAATTTCCACTCAATGGTTGTGAAAATAAATGGTTTTCACCAAACCAAACCAATCCTGCAGGAAACTTCTGTCTCGAGTCTGCTCTACAAACGGCAAAATCATGCCTCGGTGCAGAAGCCGGCATACTAGCATTCAAACAATTACTAGAAAAATATGAAATGCAGCTATTCAGAAGTTCCTCGATACTAAACGTTATCTTCGTATCAGACACCCATGACCCAGGGGTCAATAATCTTAAATTAATGGAGTCAACCCCTGATTACACTGATCTCATAACAGCAACGAATAAACATAATATCCTTGCAGGTATTAATTTTCATGCTTTAGCACCTGACTCTAAATGTACTGATGAGAGTCTTCATAATAAGACCTATTATACTTTAGCAGCAGAATCTCGTGGATATACTCTTGATCCATGTATCGAAGATGACTATTCAGAATTCATGCATCAAATGGTAACAGAAAGTCAGTCTCCCGATAGAGCGGTCTTTACAGTATCTCAGGAACCACAAAGAATTTTGTCGATCCATGTAGATGGGATGCCATGGGAAGATTATCAGTTCCTGAATACGAGAACAATAGAAGTTAAGGGACTAGATACTGAGGAGCGACATCAAATAGAAATTATTTATGAGTTCTAAAATAAAAAACCAGACTCTAAAATCAGTCTGGTCTATATGGGTAAAATGATAATCGGCAAAAATACTCTCACATAGCCGAAGCAATTAAACCAGAACCGCAAGACAAATTATTCATTTCCGGTCCATCTTCTCCACCGGATGAACTTTCCAATTCAATGGGGATTGAAACCCAACCCACTTTCAGTTTCAGTTTCGACCCCGTGAACTCTAATTCCTTAACATCACCAAAGTTAGTAGAAATACCATACATTTTCACCAGAAAACCGCTGCTGGTTTTTTCTAAGCCCCCTAAACCAAAGCTACTGTCGAAGTTTAAAGTTAAATCAACTGACCCTAAGACAGGAATGTTCTTAAGGTTAGCTCTACATTCTAAAACTTCGCTAAAATCAACATTGGCTATAATACCACGACTAGAGCGACCACCAGCTTCTATCGATTGGGCGCTTTCAATGACTTTTTTAATAGCTACACTAATTTGATCATCACCCAAAATGGGTGTTATCACCTCAGACATATCTGTCAAATTATCTTCATCAAGTTTAAGTGCAATAAGTTCACGCCAGTCAAAGTCTTTAGAGAAAAGTACCCGGGAAAGAGACTTCAAAGCAGCTACTGGATCAGATTCTGGATTTTGATCTATCACCGGTGCAAAATAATTTATCGCAATATCCTTGATTTCCAAGTCATCGCCCACCATGTGCAACCGATTACTATCCCGCAAGTCAATAAACCTAAGGTTCATAGTCGAATTTTCATTACGACTAAACAACGTGATACCTTCGATAGCAAGAATTCCTGGTTCATTCATTTGAATACTAGCAACAGGAGCGACCTTTACCACTAAGCCCTTAATGACAAAGGATCCTTCTGTAGCATTTCCTATATTCAAAGTTCTGCCATCATTTGAAATACGACTCCAAGGGAGTTGATTCAAATATGCTAATATCGAATCTCCACCTATCGATGATAAAAGCCTCTGAACGTCAATCGAATCATAAACACTACGCTCCATCGCAATCAACGTTTCACTATCAGCTACAGTCTGGGCCACTTTAGTACCAGCTTCCCAAACATCTGCTGGGACCTTATCAGAAGGCTGCTGGTCACAGTTGTCGAGATCCCAAGTCTTGCACCATTCAGAAAACGCCAGTGTTTCATCAGTAAGTAATTGAGACTCTTCAATATTACAACCTGGCACAAGGAACATCATCGAAACACAGCAAAAACCGAGAATAGATTTCTTCATAGCGATCCCTCCAAGGCTTAACAATAATTAATAAAGCTTAAGTTAAGGATACTACGTAAAGAGGGCAATGAAAAACCCCCAGGTTAATAAAAGATAAAAAATGATCTCACTGTTGGTATCTTGCGACCTCCACTAAGTTGTCGATAACAATTTTAGCTTTAGAAAAAATGCCGCACGCAAATATGAAATGAGCATGACACTGATGCACCGAAAATATGGAGAAAACATAAAACTAACGATTACTTTATCTCAGAAAAAAGTAATCAGGCTAAAAACTAATTATCGTAAACACATTTACTTCAAGGTAGAAGCAGATAACAACGTTGTGCAAAAACTATATTATCGAAATCATAAAACATGATAAGAGTCCCTCGTATGGCAAACCAGAGTCTTTTTAATGAAGAACAATAGATCAAAATTCACCAAAATTAATAACAGCTTTGATTGTATCAATTGTAAAAAACACGTCCCACCATCAGAGAGAACTTGTCGAAATCACTGTCCTTTCTGCCTAACCTCCCTGCATGTAGATATCAATCCAGGAGATCGAGCCAACCCCTGCAAAGGCATCATGGATGCCATAAATTATGATGTGGATGGAAAAAAGGGCCTAGTTTTAATTTTTAAATGCAGAGACTGCAAAGAAATCACGAGAAATATAGCCTCCATCGAGGATCCTCAACAAAGCGACGATTACGATAGGATCTTGACCTTAAATCAACCGTAATCAAATGTATTTCATTATAAGTATCCATTATTAGTATTTTTATCACAGTTTTATTGACAACACGCCCAAAAGGACGTACACCTCCTACCCAGGTACGGTGATGTTAAGTTGGGCAGGTTGTCGCGCTTGGACTTTGGTCTAAGGGAGGAAAGTCCGGACTTCACAGGATAGGATGCTGGTTAACGACCAGGCGGGGTAACCCGACGGCAAGTGCAACAGAAAGTAAACCGCCTACCCACCATTAGGTGGCGGCAAGGTTGAAACGGTGAGGTAAGAGCTCACCAGCAGTACTGGCAACAGACTGGCTAGGTAAACCCCATCCGAAGCAAGACCAAGCAAAGGGTGTCTAGTTTTACTAGAAAGCATCGATCCGGTGCCCCTTGGGTAGGTCGCTTGAGGCTGCTGGTAACAGTATGTCCAGATTAATGACAACCAAGAGAATATCTCTTAACAGAATCCGGCTTATTGACTGAGCTTAGCGTCACCATACCAACCCCCCTTTCATATATGGTTATACTCCTAAAAGATTTTCATGAGGATTTCATGCCAATTAGAACTAGTGATATATTTAGCGATCCAACACTTAATTTGCGGGCTGAAGTAAACCCATTTTTAAGCAAATTGATCGATGGTCAAACCAATGGAGACCTACCAGTCATCTATGGTCCTGCCTTAAAGCCATATAAGGACAGGTGGATGCAGGCATTTGCTAACTTGAAAGGAAGGCAGCTCATCTTAGAGATTGGGTCCCATACCGGGAAAGTCATCACCGAAATGGCAGAAAACCATCCG
>PBRN01000186.1 GCA_002725955.1 Pseudobdellovibrionaceae bacterium | reverse complement strand
GGCTTCCATGAAGTCATTACTTTGAAGTTTTTTGTACTCCGGTTCGTTTGTATGACCAATGATCACTTCATCGATATCAGTTTGGGCGAATTTCTTTGGTTTAATTTTGTGTTCTTGACTTGCTGTTAGCAAATCGTAAAGGAAAGCAATGTCTAACTTCAACACCTCCACAAATTCTATAATGCCGCGATTGGCAACATTGAACTCACCATCAAAGTTGAAGGCTCTTGGGTCTGAGTCAGAACCATACTGGGCGATTTTTCGGTAATTAATATCGCCGGTAAGCTCCGTCGAATCTTGATTTTTTTCATCTTTTGGTTGAAAAGTACCAATACCGATGCGGTCGGCTTCTGACAGAACCAATCGCCTAACTTCGATGTGATTAGAGACTACTTTTTGCCAGTCGCCAGAATAATGTTCGAGTAGTTTTTTATAGACAAACCTGCAAGCAGGACAGAGATCACCTTCTATATGTACTGATTCAGCTCGATCACGATTTTGATTGAGTTGTTCTAGAACTGCTTTTCTCTGGATCTGTGGTATTAAATGCAGAGGCTCTTCATGGACGGGACAGGGGAAAGTATCCTCCATGCTGAGTATCTCACCTATATTGATCCATGAATAGGTATAGAGAGCTCCTTCTGGAGTTCGGCTATATGCCTCTAAGCCTTTTTTGATCAGCCTTGATATAGTAGACTTTGATGAACCTACTGGTCCATGCAAAAGAATAACCCGTTTTTCNGGCCCATAACGTTGTGCAGCAGCTTTAAATACGTTGACTAGCTTTTCAAGATGAACATCAAGTCCAAAGATTGCATCTTTGCCCTTGTCGTAGGGGTCATCAAAGAATTTATAGTGACTGATATCCTTTTTGTATTCAGTATATTTTTCAGTTCCCATGGAGCAGATCATATCACACACCCGCTGAAAAGATGTGCGTGCAACTGCAGGACGCTCNCTTACTATGTCAAGNTAGTCTNANTAGCTTCCTTTCCAATGAAGCTCTTTAAAGTCGNTACCAGTATCGGAGTCAGTTATAGCTCCCATAATACTTTTTGCGTTCATGCTCGCTCCCAGGCTTCAATTTTCGTGAAACTTTCTGAGTACAATAGTTTTGAATACTGTAACTCATACTCTAGGGTATCTGGGAAAGATAGATGCTGTCAAAACCTGAATTGATCAGAATGTATTCGTAAAAACTAAATTTGTTTGCTGAACCAACCAAGTTGGCTGCTGTTGCCGACTTGGTTGATTTGGGTCTTGGAAAAGAAAATTATAACTTTTGTGCAGTTTTTGCTAAATACTCGTTTATAAATGATTCTATACCACCATCGAGAACATCATCGGGACTGTGATGTTCAAAATTTGTCCGATGATCTTTGACCATCTTATAGGGGTGAAGGACATAGCTTCTGATTTGACTNCCCCAGCCGATATCAGATTTCTCGCCTTCAACTTCTTGCTGCTGTTGGCGTCTTTCTTCCATCTCTTTTTCATAGAGTTTGGATTTAAGTAATTTTAAACATTGTTCGCGATTTTGGTGTTGAGATCTTTGGGTTTGGCATTGCACCACCACTCCTGTGGGAGCGTGAGTCATGCGTACCGCAGAATCAGTTTTGTTTATGTGCTGACCACCAGCACCGCTTGCCCGGTAGGTATCAACTCTTATATCAGCTGGATTGATCTCTATATCAATATCATCATTGATGACCGCAGTTACGAAAACAGAAACGAAAGACGTATGTCGTCGCGCATTTGAATCGAAGGGGCTAATTCTTACCAGGCGGTGTACCCCTGATTCGGCCTTTAGCATGCCAAAACCCATGTGACCTTCTACCTGAAAAGTTACGCTTTTTATTCCGGCTTCATCACCGTCGAGTATGTCGAAGATTTCAGTTTTCCAGCCTTTTCTTTCAGCGTATCTTAGGTACATACGAAATAGCATGGATGCCCAGTCGCATGACTCGGTGCCACCAGCGCCTGCATTGATCGTGATGAGGCAATCGTTGGGGTCCAGTTCATCGCCGAGCAAAGATTGAATCTCGAGGGTCTCTAGTTCCTTTTCTAGGCTCTCGAGTAAGTTAACAGCTTCCTGGAGATATTCTTCATCACCTTCNGTGGCAAGTTCGATAGCTGCTTCNAGGTCTTCACGAGTAGAGACCAAATTTTGNGCTTGTTCTAAGTCNGTTTCGAGNTTCTTCTTATTTTTTAATACTGGTGCAGAANNTTTNGGATCATTCCANAAGTTCGGGTTGCTATTGATTTCATCTTCTATTTCAGAAAGCTTGTGTTCTTTATTAGCGACGTCAAAGAAACCTCCACAAGTTTTCAAACTTTTTGGTNGCTTCCCTAGTTTTCGCTGAAATGGTTTCTATNTCCACGGCTTGTACCTTCCNTATCNGTTAAGCTATTTATTTNNANTCTGTTTNTCGTCAGCAATNTNNNNGCCTTATTGACATGTGTGGATGCAAATAAGTATCATAGGAGATGATGACACACCAGATCTATCTGATCTTTGACTGGACTGCAAATGGTAGTTTTNACCAAGCTAGATGATCGTAAAATCTTGGTAAACCTTGAAAGTATTAAGTATCTAGAAGAAATTCCAGATACCTTAATTCTATTTATGAATGGNGAGTCNGTTATTGTCAAAGAATCNATTGGCGATATC
The DNA here is from genome assembly GCA_002725955.1 of Pseudobdellovibrionaceae bacterium. Taxonomy (GTDB): domain Bacteria; phylum Bdellovibrionota_B; class Oligoflexia; order Oligoflexales; family Oligoflexaceae. The sequence goes on along the minus strand of PBRN01000186.1, from coordinate 14,558 downwards.
CAGGAGTCGGTNTGTAGCTGGCAGTCCCGNGTGTTTGGGAGTNGTTCTGACAGCTAANCTATATNTCTCTNTTAAATTTACNAGACTAGAAGCATTAGGNTATTAATCCAGATTATTAATGGGGTTTGAGGTATGGATCTTACNAGTATACTCGGACCAGTAGTGGCCTTCGGTACCATTATANTNGGTTATCTTCTTGAGGGTGGCCATNTTGGTTCTATGATTCAGATTACTGCCGCAATTATTGTATTTGGCGGTGCNTTNGGTGCTCTAATGGTCGCATACCCNNTNGGNGATATTGTGTATTCTTTTAAACAAATCGGNACATGGATGAAAAANCCTTCNACCGACCCNGCTGANATTATGGAAAAAGTNCTNGATTTAGCAAATACNGCCNGNAAAGAATCNATATTGGCGTTGGAAAAGCAGGTNGACACCATTGAATATGATCCTTTGCGTAAAGCAGTAAAACTNGCTGTGGATGGNACTGANCCAGCTGTGATCAGAGATACTATGGAAACAGAGCAGTTTGTCGTTGAGGAAGAAGCAGAAATTGCAGTCAAATTCTGGGAAGACTTTGGTGCNATTGCGCCGACNATAGGAATTCTNGGTGCTGTANTGGGTTTGATTCACGTAATGGAAAACTTAGACAAACCTGAAATGATTGGTCCTGGGATTGCNATTGCTTTCGTTGCTACTTTATATGGTGTCGGNTCNGCTAATATTTTTGGTATACCTATCGGTAAAAAATTAAAGAGAAAAGCGGCTATGGATGCNCACGCCCGAGAAATGGTTATTATNGGTGTCGATGGCATTCTAAATGGCCTNAACCCTAAAATAATCGAAGAGAAGTTATCCATCTTTTGTCCGGAGCATGTACCATCGGAATAAATACGCTCTTATTGAAAANATATANNTTNCTGCTACCCCTNTTCGGTTTTGTTCATCCGTTAGCNATACCTTTCTCCTNTAATNCTAATACTCTAGATTTTGGNTGCCATNATGGCTAAGAAGAAGTGCCCTGAATTTGAAAACCANGAACGCTGGCTTGTTAGNTATGCGGACATGGTAACGNTATTATTTGCNGTTTTTGTTGTANTNTATGCGNTGAAGGAAGAAGGAGCTAAAACNCGNGCAGATGTGACTGCTTCAATGCAAGANAGTTTCAATAAGCCTTTAGATGAAATTCCGATTGCCCATCGGATTGGCCCAGATGAGGCNGGTTTTGGTATCTTCCAATACTTCCAAGGTAACAGNGCTAAACCAAANCTTAAGGACACTTATCCTTCTCCNCGTCCGGATACCAAGATTATTGATAAAGATATAGAAAAAATGAAAGCTCAACTGGAAGAGNGNTTTTACGGTAAAAACCTATTTAGAGACAAGACTAAGCCTGGTCAGGAAAGGATTATTAGTATCACAAGGAATATAGATGGGTTTACATTGAGGCTTCTTGCAAAGCATTTTTATCGCCGNGGATCCNTTCGTATGAAGAAATCTTCTTTATCGGAATTTGGAGTTGTTGTTAAGATGCTTAAAAAAATGGGNAGAACTGTGATTATNCAGGGTCACACTGATTCTGTAGAACCAANAAANATGACCAACTGGGACCTTTCCGCTTTGCGGGCTACCCATGTCCTTCGCTATATGACTCAGCAGCATAACTTTCCTCCGACAATGTTATCTGCAGCTGGCTATGGCGATACTAGGCCAATGGCTAGTAATGCTACTGCTAAAGGGAGNGCTCTTAATCGGCGAATTGAGATTAGGGTAACATATGATCAAAATGCAAGCCGTGGATCAGTAGAATGATNAACTTNAACCGCNTTATTNTATTTTGNATNANTTTGCTNTCTCTNAATNCTTATGCAGAGGAAATGTCGGATAGTGCCTTCAAAAAAATANTAAAAACCTATTTNTTTGTAGGNGATTTTGGNATTAAACCAGAAACTCGATCGATTGGCGAAGAAGTNTTTTGGCGCTATCCAATCTTGATCCCTAAAGTTGAGTTTCCCATCGATGCTCANTACTTTGANGAAAATNNTAATCCCATTATGGTCAATGGTAGTCCTCTNATTGAACAGGAATTCCCNACAACTCAAGGTAGTGGCCGGGCTTTAGAGCACTTAAATCGNGGNCGTTANCTTTTTATTCANGGTAAATATGAAGAGGCCCGAAAGATTTGGCTNAGTGGTAAAGCTCGTTTTGGTAAGGATTACCCTTGGCACCGCCGTAANGACTACTTTATAGCAAATGGTCTTATGAACAAAGGNCTTAAAGATAGAGTTGAGAAGAAACTAGATTGGCAGGATCTTTATCTTAAGAGAATCTTTTCTAATTCNGCTACTTTCTTTTCATGGGCTTTTGAAATCAAAAAAGATCTACCTGATCCNNTATTNGATCGGATGACTCCTAAAAGCCTNTATAANCTTGCCGCAATATANTTTCGNTATAATAAGTTTTCGGGGGGGTATGCNGTTGCNCAAAATGGAATCAACTTTTTGCGGGAGAAAGGNCGGAAAGAATATCGAACAGAGTTTAATAGNATGATGGCCGAATCATTTATNATCAACCGCTCATANCTTGANTCCGTTCAGATTATGGATAGAACCTTAAGGCAAGACATNGATCGTACCCAGGCTGCTCACATATTCTCGCGAGTTGGAGATATCTATTTTGATCTTAATAACTTNGAGTTAGCAGATGATTCATACACTCTAGCTACAAGTATAGANAGAGAGAGTCAGAAGATATATCCNTCGAGATTTGTTTTAAGAGGGGAATCTTTATTTTGGATGGGAAAATACTCTCAAGCTCANAAAATGTTTCATTATGCGTTGAANACGGCGGGNCATCGTACNGCNCAAGAAAATTTAAATGATAATTTTGCAGCTGTAGCTAGTATTCGNATTGCNGATTCATGGATGGCTCGTAAGNANTATAAAAAGGCNAANAACGCNTANTTTAATCACATNAATNTTTTTCGNAATCATGCNACATCGAGAGATGCNCGAATTCGTTTAGCTTGTTTAGAGTTACCNTCTTACGGTGGNGCCAATATCAAACATGGCCGAAGTATGCTGGTCAATATGAGAAAAAATGCTGAACTTAANATGAAGGAAAAANCTAAAANCAGCTCNCTAGGGTCNCAATCCAAGATTTTNAAAAGTCGGATGAANAGGTTTGATAAGGTGANAAAAGTTGGTGGAATGGATAGNCCNCTAGCAAGNGANGCTATCGAGTTAGCNTGGGCTTGTGAAGTTGGTTCATATGTTCAGCATGANCGTACTGAAAAAATGNTCAATCGNATTCGNTTATTTGCCNAAGATTTCCCTCGTAGTAGATTTCTAAAAAANCTGATCGANCCAGTTAGAAAATANCAAGCTAGTCAGTTTGANAAATATTTNGCGCAGGNNAAGGTTTTAGAAGCGATTGTTTTTTTTGANACTAACCGACANCGNCTCTTTNCTNAGATATCAGACANCATGAAGGTNACNTTATTTGATTTNTATATGAAGACGGATTTTCCAATTAAAGCAGNNGAGTTTTGGGNATACTATAGAAAGGCNAGNTCTAGTGATAGTGANTTATTAAAGTTAGCAGTNGTNGCNACTGAAATGTCTCANATCGATTCNACTAAATCAGATNTGTGGCGTAAAAGAAATCAANAGATGTCTAAAATGATTGGNTCTANGACATTAAANGTAGCGTATTCTGATGGTCTATTACAATATGTNGATCGAATTATTTTAAATGATAGTAGAGGTCTATATGATCGTATGATTATAAATTTACTCGAATCTTGGAACGAAGCGGGNAAAGATNTAGTCTGCAGTCATATGTTGNCNACCCTATCCCGNATGTANCAAAAAAATAGAACTANNAAAAAAGATATGGAAAAAATTGTGGACGTCTTTTATAGGAAGTACCTGTCNGATGCATTGCAGTTTGAAACATACTGTGGCTATGCCATGCTTGATTTTGAGGCTCGTTTTTTTTCTAGCAAGCCACTAAAATTATATGGAAAATATAAAAAACGTAACTATGTTCCGGTTTCTAAAGAAACGGTTCATCTGTTTTGGGATTTAGCTGAGAATCTCAGTGATTCAGGGCATTCTGTTAAAGCAGAAAAACTTTGGAAAATCATTGCTGATAAGAATGATCCGGCATTACCTGAAACAAAGTTATCGAAACAGCGACTAAACAAAGAAAAAGGTCAATTTGAACAGATCTGGCAATAGACCAAAATACCTGCCTTTTGTTTCTTTTTTTCTGATTAACTTAATAAAATAATTCTCATTTTCTCTCACTGTTATCATTTAATGTCCGATTAGCAGATTGAAGATCTTGACCTGAACAAGGAGATGAAATTAGGTTGCTTAGGATTTTTAGAGAACCATCGTTAATATGTTTTATCGGAACTCTTCCGGCGATCGGAATAGCAGTTGCTCCCTATATGGCTCTGCCTGTTATCGTCTTACCCATTTTGGCTTCGGTTTTGTGGGGTCTAATGGCTTTGGGAATTATGTTGGGTAGTAAAAATAGTGATTCGACTCAGTCTGAGAAAGATCTAGAGATAAAGAAGCTAAAGGCTGAACTGGAACGGCAGAGTATGTTTGCAAGTACCCGTGGAGAGAAAGATCTGGCTATTATAAGAACTACGATGATAAAAGACTTTGATGTGAGAAAAGCCGAGCTTTTGTCAGAGATTGAGTTCATGGGGGAGAAAAATAAAAAGTATAAGGTTGATCATGAAGCTCAGCTCAAGATTATAGAGAGCCTTAAAAAACAGGTCTCAGACCTTAAAGAACAATTAATAAACCTCAAAACTGTGACACAAATATCCGAAAGAGTCCCTATCTTAGAGTTATCTAACTTAAACGATCGTGTTCGTCAGCTACAGCAGAAAGTAGGAGAGAAGGACGAACATCTTGTAGCTCAGGAAAAGCTTTTGCGCCACATACTTGAGTTAGTGCCGCAGATTCAAACTCAGATGGATGCTGTTATTGACCATACTGAAACGTCGGCTATTCAGATTGGCGACAAGGTAAGGTACATATACGAAAAAGCAGAAGAACACCTTGAAGAATCCAATCAAATTAATCGCCAGTTTTCTGGGGGTTCTACTGATCCCGACGATTTCATGTCACTTTCAGGCGTAATCTCTATGGCCTTAAGGTTGTTGAAAGAGATGACAGAGATGTTGGAAGATAATGGTCGGCTAAATATTAACTATTCTAAATCGATAGAAGCAATCTTAGAGAATACCGCTACGATTAATAAAATAACAGAAGATATTCAATATATTTCTGATCAAACCAACCTCCTAGCTCTAAATGCGGCTATTGAGGCAGCCCGAGCTGGTGAGCATGGCCGGGGCTTTAGTGTCGTTGCTGAGGAAGTTCGTAAGCTATCAGATAGGACGAATCAAGCTTCTAACGATATTACTCAAATAGTTGGAAAGGTGAACGCTTCAGTAGAAGCTATATCTAAGTCATTGACCGATAACTTAGCTAAAACCGAGAGTAAAAAAGACAGTGTTGATTTAGCAGTGAAGTCCCTTTTGGAATCTGCCAATAGTTCAACCGAGGTTTTCTCTAAATTGGTTGAAAGCTCTGTTGTGAGTTCCGAAAGTGTTGCTCACAATATAGATCAAATTATCTTAGCTCTCCAGTTTCAGGATATTACTCGACAAGAGATTGACGCTGCTGTTGTTCCAATAAAGCAGATAGGAAACTTAGCTGAAGAAATGGTCACTAGGTTAGAGTATGCTACTGAAGCTGAGATTGAAAATGCAGGTGTAAGTATAGCTTCTCAATCTAAGTCTGGTGACGTATCAAAATTGCCTGATAAGACTCGAAAACAAGAACAGGTATCTACTCAGCCAGCTCAACCGAATGCTGTAGCGGTTGGTGGCGAATCTATAGATCTAACCCAGAAACCTGAGACACCCGCTGAAAAACCTGCCGAAGATATCGAAGATGGCGAAGGATCTGCCTCTCGTGGTGATGTCCTCCTTTTCTAATTAATTTAATTACTTATATCACTTAAGAACCGTAACTTTAATATAGAGTTATCGTAGTTGCGCTTAGCTGTTATGACGTAAGTCCAGATTATAGACTTGTGCCGCTTTTCGCTTCCGACTAAAACCTCTTTGATTTAAGAATCACTAATTAAAAAAGAGGTTTCAAAATGTTTTATTCATCTAAATTTATAGGCGACAAATTCCAGAAGTGGGTGATGGAAACCGAGCAGATATCATCTATGGTAAAAAGGATGCATTCTGATTTTACTGTGGAGGCTCTTGGTCCAATAAAAGAGCAGGAAAGAATAAGTATATTACCTAGGTTCCTCCTGACAGAGGATGAACTATGGGTAAATAATCATCCCATTCCCTTATATAAGAAAACGCTCACTTATAAGCTATTTAAACTTTTTCTAGATCATCCTGGCAAGTCCTTCGGGCGAGAAGATATAGTTCAGGCTATTTATCAAGAGCAAAGTAAGGTCGGTGGCTCTCGACAATTTCAACGTTCTTTGCATCAGAATGTAGTTAAGCTTATGAGCCGTTCTCGTAATATTGCAACTGAGGCTTGCAAGGGTACTGGTCAGCGTTGCATAGATTGGTTTTACTATGATTCTGAAAAAGACAAGTGGAGTTTGTATCGACTTTCTCATGACTATTTAGTTTATAAGGAGAAAGAGATTAATCAGATATTTACGAATCAAGGATTGGTCGCTCGGTAGATCATAGAAAACTGTGATTGAAAACTAGTGTTCTCTTGGAATGTAAATAATAGTCGCATAGTATCCGCAGGTGCGCTTTGACCCATTACACGGCTGTATAATGTATGTCCTAAAAGTTGACCATATGATCGACTTATATCATAAGCAAGTTTATTATCTTCGGTAACAATACTTTTCGGGAGGGTTAATTTATTATTNTTTTCATATTNTCTTTGTAGATNTTCNTGTATTTTTATCACTGCTTTAGCNGACATCCATAAGTTTTGGGCNTGTCCTTGAAGGTTTTGTTTTTTATTGNTNCCNAGAAATCTNCGGAAATACCATATATCTGTACCTTTACGTCTTGGGTTTAATATTTTCGTAGCGATCATGCCGGCAGCGTGCGCTAANACTCTCTTGAAAAATTGATCAGTTTCAGAGACAGCTTCGATTTTTTTATTNAGGACNTTATGGAGGAATTGACCTGTGATATAAGNTAGGTTATTCATNGATATGTTGTTTATAATACCNANATTAGCTTTNGGTACAAAATGAAAACCGTCGATTGCGATTCTTTTNCTGATTCTTGCTACTTCTGACCTCTCGATATCCCAGGAGCCGGANAGNTCATCGATGGTNTCTTGGTCTGGAAATGTCACTAAACAGAATTTTGTTAATATATCATGATGAATCTGTAGCCGGAGAAANTTTTTGATATGATTTAANAGNGANAGAAAGTGACTATCAAAGTCATANGTATCTTCGGTATANAGGTCGAATTCNTCATCTTGNGGATCATCATATTCGTCGTCNATCGACTTAAGCTCCTCAGANATAATATATGTCTGCCATTTTATCCATGGTGGNGCATTTTGAATNGAGAAGAAATTTTCTTTNAGAGCTAAATAATTNACTCTTTGNAGATTATGCTTGGCATATTTNCCGAAGAAATATTGATCCACGTTGTTTACGATCCTAACTANNTTATTATCTATTTGTAGNTCTTCACAGCGTTTTCTTAATATTCCGGTAAGGTGNTTGTCGGCAAGGTGTAGTTCACCNATCATNCATACAACTANATCATTAGCATACTTAGAACCGATATCAAGAAGTACCTCACTAGCGTAGTGATCTCTNTTGTCNAGTTCATCTTTTCCGCCACGAGGAGTNTTNATACCTACGACTTTAAAGTAGTGTTTTTTGGCAAATTCTAATATGGGTCTATAGCTTTCCCAGGAATAGCCCCATTCNTCTTTCCATTGAACTTGTTCNAGAAANTCGGTGTCCGTTATCATTGATTTTAGGTANAGATTNATTTTNTCCTGATCGATATGTTTAAAGGACTCCATGGCTATNGTAATAGGCCTATTTGGAAATTTCTTNTGATANGCTTTTAATAGTTTTAGCAGNCCATTNTGATTTTGTCTCAANGTATGGAAGTCNCCNTANAGAACATATCTATGTTTNTGCATAGTNTTGATAATATGATCNCGGTTNGTTTTTTTTGCACTTTTAGGNAGATTATTTTGGTATTCGTTNGCATACCTTTTTAGGCTTGGGCTNGANTTTTGNAAGTAGAGTTGAGCATCTGATAATGCNTGNTCGTATANGTTTTTTTGNAGTTCTACTAATCTTTTTCGGGCTGTAGCAGACAAGGCTACCTCTGATGCTTTGAAATTTTATGNAATTCAATACATCAATATTATCAGTAATGGCTTTTGCTCTTTTGGGNAGATTTTACCGGGTNGATAACTANNCTAGTANCTTTTNGGTNNGCCATTGTTCNGGTTTGAACGATAGCTTCTATTGTTNTCTGTGGAGCGATAATTGTTTTGGTATCGCCTATAACTAGGCCNAGGTTTNATCGAACCTNTGCAAACAAANTGNTGTGAGTCATAGATATCNAGNGTNTTCAATTTTTGGCACAGGAAACCGGCNAGGATAGTTTTTGCNGATTCGGCTGGTACTGATTTNAGNGCTTGATCNATAACCTGATACACCTGTTCATTTTTAGCCATGTCCGGNTCAGTAATCANACTNTGAACNACATTTTCAGTAACTTTTTTAAGGATTTCGTNACGATGAGGTAGTTCGATNTGACTTGGCTTTATTTTAAGATGATGNATNAGGTCATCAAAAGANCTTAGATCTTTAGGNGTTATGATAGTCCANGCNTTNCCTGTAGCTCCNGCTCGACCTGTNCGGCCTGTTCTGTGAGTATAGCTCTGAGTATCNTTNGGAACNCTAAAATTTATGACTAATGATANTTCTTTNACATCGATNCCTCGGGCGGCAACGTTAGTAGCAACCAGAAATTTTATTTCATTTTTNCGAAATCGATTCATAGTTGCGACTCGNTCAGGTTGGCCTAAGTCGCTATTNANCTGGCTTGCATGAAAATTTCTTTGAATGAGTGCGGTTGTTACTTCGGCGCATTCCTTTTTAGTATCGCAAAAAATAATTGCTTGTGTGGGNTTNTAATACATCAAAATATTTACGAGNGCTTTTAGTTTAGCNCCNACTTTNACGAANACATAGCCATGTTCGATAGTCTCTGGCGATGCCTGGTTNGCTATCTTTATTTCCACAGGTTCNGANAGGATCTTATGNGCTAAACCGACNATGTTCTTTCCTAGNGTGGCCGAAAAAAATATAGTCTGNACATTCGAAGGCAGCCCAGCTCTGACCTTGTTCAGATCTTCAGCAAAACCGAAATCAAGCATCTGATCNACTTCATCGAGCACAAANGTTTTAACATCAGCAAGGTTGAGGTTTCCTCGTTGCATGAGGTCTGTAACTCTTCCAGGNGTGCCAATGACNATGTCGATNCCTTGATTTAAGAGNTATTGTTGTTTTTGATAAGAAGANCCNCCTGTAACAGCTAAGCANCGTATNCCTAAGGGNTATAGAATCGATCTGAAAACTTCAGTGACTTGAGACGCTANTTCTCGNGTTGGNGTTAAAATNAGNGAGCCAATATGNCCGCTTTTGGGTTTGCTTAATTGCATAAGTCTNAAAGCCAATGGAATTGCAAAAGCTAGAGTTTTTCCGGANCCAGTTTCAGATTGAGCTAGAATGTCAGAGCCATTCAAAATNGGGTNAAAAGANGCNTGTTGGATTTCTGTTGGGGTTNTTATGCCTTTCTTTGAAAGGCGTTCTTGAATGGATTGAGGAATATTTTCGAAAATATTCTGTTTTTCTTCAGATTGTGAGTTTANTTCTTCAACCACAGTTTTTCTCTCTATATTCCCAACTNCAATAAGCGATGGTCGCTTATGAGTAGCCTAAATTGTTTTAAGCATTCATAGAANNGACGNATNACTTCTTTCTTAACTNGAGAAGTTTAATGTTTAATCTATATGCTAAAGTCAATATAACATGGGTGGAAATGCTATCAATATGTCTATTAGNCATTAGTTTTAATTGATTATAAAAGTTGCTTGCGAGGGATAAAGAAACCGCCNAGGGCTCCATCCTTNGTTGGGTCTTCTCTTGGGGCGAGAAAGCCGCAGTAGATGCCGCCTGAGCTATTGNTAATTGCGTTTACTTNTATGAGTCGGCGCCCNANGTTGTTGCACCGTGCTTTCATATCATTAACTGATNTTTCTTTTTTTAANCGTTCTCTNATAAGNAGTCCAGCTCCATCAGATCCGAGCANTGAGCCNACGTAGGCTATNTCGGCATCANTTAGNTGATTGTNTATGAATNCCCGTAACTNNTCTCTNGAAAAGGTTTGATCACGATTTTCTAATATGGCAGATCGCACNGTNTATGATAGAAAATCACCACCAAATAACATTTTTTGGGCGGTGTCGAANTTTGTCCAGGCAGTCACNNNCTGTCCNTTTGCCNTATCTNCCANTGCTTCTCTNGTCCAGGCCTCAAAGTCTTTTCCTAAATGGGTCCATTGCTGTATGTGAAAGCCTGCAATCTTCCANCTANTTTTATTGGGAACGATGGAAACATATATTCTNGCNAGTTCATTNCTTGCGAGNACTTGGATCCAGACGCCAAATTGAACTTTATACCCATACAGACTTGTGANCGATACTCCCTCTTCACANTGATGGATATGTTTATTCAGGTCTTCTGAGTACATGGNCCAGATNCGATAGATGCTGAAGTTAAAAGGCTCTATNAGAGTTTTTTTTAGAATGGATTGTATTTCTTTGCCGATTCTTTTTTTAACACGNGTTCTTTTNTGAAATAACTTATGNATATNGACTGAAGANTCNCCACTGAGGAATTTNANAACATCGTGCAGCATNANGTTTAATTGNNTATCTATATTTTCTAATTTGGCTTTAGGTCCCTGNCCTATCCGGGTNCAGCCGGTAGTTGGTGTGTCAGAGTAAATAGCTTTTATCACAGTTTCTTCAAGNGAGCTGGCTATAGNGCCTTNATCTGCATATGCGTTAGTATTACAGAGGAATATAGAGCAATAGGCGAGTAGTTTAAGTGGAACTATGACNAAAAAATTATTTCTTCGCAACACAGTCGCCACAGCCACTTTTTTTNTCTGGTGCAATATCTCTTAACTCCCAGTTGCCAAACTCATCGTTAATTATNTTTAGTGCATCTTCTAGAAAGTCGCTTTCGCTACTAAACAGTTCCTTAACAATTTTTGTTTCGAGNCAGTAAGCATTGTAAGTATAAGANCCNCTATGAGGATTATATACTTCGCTCACTCCAGCTTGACGGTCTCTAAAATAAAANGCTTTATAGCTGTAATTATCNTCAGTTAACTTTTTGTCNCTCATATTAATNACTCCTANTATTATTCAGGATTCANATTTAAATTGATACTGGAAAATTTNNTGACCTTTGAGGGGGAGTGAGCCTTTGGCCAANNCTGANAGNGCTGCTGGATATAGCTGACATTCTGCTTNAAAAACTCTTTCAGCAAGAACNTCTGGGTTGTCTTCAGAGAATACAGGGACTTGAATCTGAGCGATGATTTGTCCTTTGTCATATTCATTTGTGACATAGTGAATGGTGGCTCCCGATACTTTTAGTCCACTCTGTAATACCGCTTTGTGCACATNTTTTCCATACATGCCTTTTCCTCCAAAGTCGGGAAGNAATGCTGGATGTATNTTGATGATTGCTCTATCCCATTTTTGATTAACAGGAAAAGGGCGNAAAAATCCNGCCAGTGCNATTAATTGTACGTTATGCTTCTCGATCCAGTTAGNTATTTTNTCAACACAAGGGTTTTTGAANNTNTCATAAAANAGAGGTAAGTTTGCTTCTTGCGCAATATCATTGCCNNCACAATTTTTATTNGAACTGATGACGCCCACTATTTTATAAGGACAATCTGGCTNTTTCTGGTGNTTTAGGAGGTTGCTNAGNGATCGACCTCTTCCNGAGATNCCTACAGCNACTTGAATAGTCATCCATTATCCTTTTCTGTGGAATTTAGAAACACCTCAATATCCAACTTTGATTTTCTACCGTTCCACCAATCTGAAGCNGCGATGACTTTTGANCCAGCCGGTTTAACTTGCTTAACTAATAGCGGNTTAGTTTTGGTTCCGACCACGATCCCACGTAANGATTTTGAAAATGANTANTGTCCTGGCTTCATACCTGNNTGATANTCTGNTATGTGCTCAATTGCNTCTATTGCNACTTTGCCNTTTTGGTTAAAAGTCCAGCAGCCNGGCCAAGGNTAGTATGCTCNNAATTGATTATATATTTGTTCNGCGGGTAATTCCCAGTTGATAAGNCCGTCNGCTTTAANAATTTTTTTGCAATGAGTTGCTTGAGATTCGTTTTGTTCTTCNCCTNTAAATCCAGNGTCTTCNAATTTTTNTAGGNCNTCNGGTAACATTTTTGCGCTTTCCGCAAATAATCTTTCTGTAAGTTGATCNGCGCGTTCTTCAGGCTTNATCTCAAAATCTTTAGTTGTGATGATGGCGCCGGCATCAAGCNGTTTAACTGTAAATAANATGGAAACNGTTGTNTTGNNGTGTCCCGCAAGGATNGTNGCTGGCACCGGGATTGCTCCGCGNAACTTGGGTAGAGCTGAAGGNTGAATATTAATGGTGGCTCGNATNGGGATGGCTAAAAATTTCTCAGAAAGTATTTGGCACGTATGCTGCGGTTATAATCAGATCAGGAGAAAATTCCCTTAACTCATCTAGGAATTGATCCGAGCTAGCTTTCACCGGTTGAGTGACATAAAGATTTTGGCTTTTTGCCCATTCAGCTACTGGGGGATCTTTTAAAATTTTTTTTCTTCCGGCTGGTTTGGCTGGTTGACTGATAATTAATGGGTCAGTCCAACTTCTTTCTTTACAAATTTCGATGATTGTTTCCAAAGGTCTGATTACATCCTTTGGAGAACCCATAAAAGCAATGCGCATGGACTTTCTCTTTGTCTAAATGGGGCTAACCGGTTGTTCTGTGTCGATATAGCGGCGCTATACCTCCCCTGATTAACCCGAAATCTATCATTGAATCAAGCCTAATAATATAGCCTGGTTGTCATTGAGTGTTTTTCTCCCGTTGTTTATACTCCGATCATAAATGACAGCTAATACAGGAGGTCTATAGTGGCCAATCAGTATCTTCTCGCAATTGATCAGGGAACAACTGGTACGACAACTTTGGTTATTAAACTAGGTGATAATGTTGCTCCAGAGGTTATAGGGCGCAAAACGGTCGATTTTAAGCAACATTACCCCCAGCCAGGCTGGGTCGAACATGATTTAAACGAAATTTGGCAATCTTTAGAGTCAGCTGCAGAGGGGGCTCTTAACCAGGCAGCTGCTGCCGGAGTTGAACGGCAGCAAATTACCGCTATTGGGATAACTAATCAGCGGGAGACTCTATGTACTTTTGAAAAAGGATCCGGCAAACCTCTCGAAAAAGCTATAGTTTGGCAGTGTAAAAGAAGTATGTCGATATGTGACAGACTTAAAGGTGAAGGTGTTGAGAATATTTTTCGAGAGAAGACCGGGCTTTGCCTGGATCCCTATTTTTCTGGCACCAAAATGACGTGGTTAATGGAGAATCGGCCTCAGGTAGCGGAAGGTATTCGCTCAGGCACAGCTTTATGGGGAACGATCGATACCTGGCTGTTGTATCGATTAAGTGGGGCTGCGACTTATGCCACCGAGCCCAGCAATGCCAGTCGCACTTTGGCTTTTGATATCCGCAAAAATCAGTTCGACCCAGAGTTAGCGGAGATTCTCGGTCTGCCTCATTTAGATTGTTTGCCTGAAGTTAGAGATAGTGCGGGCTTGTTTGGTCAGACTAAAGGTTTAGGTTTTCTTCCTGATGGTATTCCGATTACGGGTATTTTAGGTGATCAGCAAGCCGCTCTTGCAGGTCAGGGTTGTTATCAAACAGGTTCAGCAAAGTGTACCTACGGTACTGGAGCTTTCATGTTACTTAACACTGGTAGTGAGATGACTTTATCTTCGTCGGGCTTACTTACTACGGTTGCTTGGTCACTTAAAGGTTCGCTGACCTATGCCTTAGAGGGTTCATCATTTATTGCCGGAGCAGCTGTGCAATTTATGAGAGATCAGTTGAGTCTGATTGAAACAGCGGAACAGACAGCTGACTTAGCAAAGGATGTTATAGGAGCTCCTGAAGTATATTTTGTGCCGGCATTAGCAGGCCTCGGAGCCCCTATTTGGAACCCAAGAGCTAAAGGAGCATTTTTTGGTTTAACCAGAGGTACCGATCAACGGCAAATGGTCAGAGCAGCTTTAGAAGGGATTGCTTTTCAGGTGAGTGACTTGTTAAAAGCAATGTGCAAGGACTTTAATGTCGATTTTTCTGAGTTGAGGGTTGATGGTGGTGCAGCTGCTAATGAT
>PBRN01000185.1 GCA_002725955.1 Pseudobdellovibrionaceae bacterium | reverse complement strand
AAACTATTGTTTTAATGATAATTTTATCAGATAAAATATTTTGCTTAACGTATTAAAACTATTCCTCCAAAAAAATCAGTATCATGACCTGTGGCTTTGAAAATTTTGTGATCCACTCGCAATAAAGCTACTAGATTTCGGTCGTCATACCTGTGTCATAAGTGTTATTCAATGCGTATTCATTCACTTTCATAGCTATTGATTGAGGATAAAATGGATTTAAAAAGTAAAAATAGTTTTAATAGCAATAGACTCTATTTTTTTTTGATTTGCAGTTTCTTACTTCATACGTCAATTGCCTTAGGTAGTGATAGTTGGAAGGTTCTTTTACCAGATTCAGGACCGGATGCTATCGTTGTAACGGCGAATGATCTCGCTGATTATTTAAAGAAGATGAATCTAGAATCGAAGTCTGAGAAGTACGATTTTAAAAAGGTCCCAACCTGTGCACCAGGTCAGAATCAAATTGTGTTTATACCTGGTCCGGAACAAAGTGCAGAAGCTAAAAGTATTCTGGCTGATGAATTGCCAGAAAATTATAACGAGCAGTCATGGTCACATAGGACAGTAAAATGTGGCGAAGGCAATATGGTGCTATTAGCCGGCGGTGGATTACTGGGGCGGCAATATGCAGCTTATCGTTGGTTACATGATGTGGGTGTTCGTTTCTTTCATCCGGAGCAAGAATTTGTACCTACAAATCTAACTTTGAAACAGAACCGGCATCTATTTCATACGCCAGACTTTAAGTATAGAGGAGTGACGCTTCATTTAACTCACCCTCTTGAGCTGGGAGATGTATTTGTTAAAGAAAATCCCGAGTATGAGGCAGAAGCTAAAAGGTATATTAATTGGTTAATCAAAAATGGTGCCAGCTATTCAAATTCAAAAGGAAGCAGCGTTATTCGCGCTTATTCGCAATCTAGGGGTTTTCCTTTAACTGAATTTCTCAACCTATATGGATCTCAGCAGGATGATGTTGCGATTATTAACCCGGATGCTGAGATGTCGGAAGAAGAACAGATTGTTAAAGCCATCGATGAGCGCTTAGCTGGTGAGTTGGAAAATAGTCCAGAGTTCATTGGTGTTGATGTCAGTCCAACCGAATTTGATCAGATAGAGGACACAAAAGCAGTTTATTTACTGAATTTTGTCACGCAATATGTAAACAAAAATTATCCTGGGGTGACCGTTACGACTGTAAATCACGGAACTGCTTCTAAGCCAACAAAAAACTATGGAGTTCCCTATAGCAATCTTGCAGGCGAGGCTGATCCCAATTTAACTGTCTGGGTTCACACTTTGATGTTTTATGACCTTGAACGACCAGCGCCGGTATATGGTAATAAGAATTTTAACTGGCTATATGATTTTATGGTTGATCAGCAGGATAAGAGGAAACTGTGGCATTTTCCAGAAGCGGCATGGTGGCTGACCTTTGATATTGCCATTCCTTTATATTTACCGATCACAGTTGAAGCAAGAGACCGTGATATTCAAAAGATCAAGCCAATGCTTAAAAAAGGTCTAGAAGGTCATCTGACTTTTGGTAGTGGGCATGAATGGGGCTATTGGCAAAATGAATACTGCTCTTTATATCTTGCTATGGATGTGAGCCTGCGCTGGTATGATTGTTTCAAGCAGATTACAGGCATAATGGGTTTAGCTGCTGATGAAGTTCAAAAGGTTATTGAAGATTCGGTAGACTTGCAGTCAAAGCACATGTTTGACTCTGAGATATTACGCTACCTCGTTGGAACTGACCCTGAAACTATGTTAGCTAAAAACTTTGTTGCCAGCTTTCATCCACTTCCGCCAACCCCCAAAGAAATTAATTCATGGAATCAGGCTGAGATTGATGATTTTAGACAAAAAACAGCTTTACGATTGCAAAGTATTGCGGATGAATATGCAACCTTAGTTGGTAGGTTGAATAAGGTGGAAGCTAAGGTTCCTGGTCCAGCTAAGTCGTGGTTTGATGAAATTCGCGATGGGTTGAAAATGTTCGAAATTAGAGCCAACCATCAGGTGCATGCCTATAGTGCTTTGGTCAGTTTAAGAGAAGCGAAACTCAAGGGCGAAAATGCTCTTAAAGAGTTAGCGAAAGAACAATCTGAATTAGCTAAGAAGATTACAGTTAGAGCTAAGGAAGTAGTGACGGAAAGAGAAAAATATTATCGCTATTTTCCACTCAGCAGGTCAATCGGTGGAGGTGAAGAGGGCAATAATGATAGTAACTGGACGTCTTACCCTTACCGTTATTTGAATCGGACACATAATGTATATTATTACACCTATATTGATTCTTTGGTGGATCAGGCGATAAACCAGGAGCTCCAATTCGATGCAAAAGATTATATTGTGGTGGGTGGTAAGGATTTTGTACTCTACAAAGCTGCTTCGGTCTCAGATCAAGTATATGTAGATGATGATGCAAGTGAAAGTGATACACCTATCAAGTTCAGCGGTGAGGAGTATATAGCCAATGACTCTGTTATTGGTTTGCGGAACCTACGTTTGTTAGATGACCAAAATAATCTACTGGATCAAATTGATTTTGCTAGAGTAACAAGTAAGTATACAACAGGCCATTCCGCTAAAGTTACTCAACCAGCCAGTGGAAGTATTATTGCGAGTTTATTGCCAGGATTAGTTGTAGGCAGTATTGCCAATGATAAGGTCGTGGTCGGTTTTGATATTTCAGGCAAGTCTATTGCTGGAGCTAATTTAATTGAGATTCCTTTGGCCCAAGATATTTCTCAAGGACTGAAGACGAATCCCACGGATATTAAATTTCCACTGATTTTGCAGGATAGTGGTCAGATTATTGCGAGTATGACTATTTTTGATGCTGTGGTGTCGCTTGAAGAAGATGAGGTTTTGAAAGCCTCTGGTGCCGCATCAGTCAGTTCCATTGTTGATGCTGTGATTGAACTTTCTGCAGGTGCTTTCAGTAGAGAAAACGCAATAGGTCTCGTTGCCGGTACTTTCGGGCTTGATGCAGAGAATTTGCCTGAGCGGGTAGATATGGAGTTAACCTACGATGTTAAACTTGAAGGTGAAAAGATAACCCAACCTCCGTCTGATGATCGGCAACAACCGACTATAGATGCGGAAACTGATACAGATCCTGTCGCATTGAGTAAAGTTATGGGTACATTTGTTCAGGTTGAAGATAAAAAACTTAAAAATGCGACTCTGTCATATTCCGTTGATCCAGTTGCGGGAATCATTACTACCGATTTTAAAGGTAAAGCAAAGTTAGGTTTAATTTCTATACCGGTTGATAATTCTAGAGTCATTAAAGTAGAAACATCTCAGACTTTGACAAGTTTTTTGAAAACTATACCGTCAGGCAACGAGATCACGATAGGGTACGATGGGCAAAATGATAATTCAAGGCACTATGCTAGTCGTGGTCCTATAGATAAAGATGCCAACACAGTCTCGTTTTCGATTGAGAATAATGCGAGAACATTTAAAGTAACATTTCTAGTGGATTTGTCACAAAGTATCTTAACTTTTGTTGAAGCGAGGATTGAATTCAATGCGGCGATTGCTTCTTTGGATGTGAAGTTCGTTAAACCTGAGTAACTCATCATGTCGCTTAAATAATAGGTGTCTCGTATTAGCAATGGTTCAAGGTGGTTATTGGATATAACCACCTTTTTGCATTTTTAGATCGTTTGTTATGCAGGAACAACACCATGTTAAATTGCTGTAAATAAACGAGAAAGAGGTCTATATTAATCATTAGTCAAATTAGGCCGATAAGGAGGAGAACGGAGTGCCAAAACTGGCGGAGCTTAACTTAGATGCAAGGAGACATGTAATGAATAAATCCATCGTGCAATTGGTGAAAATGATTGAGAAATTGGAATTGGAGGAAAAAAGCCTAGAAACTAGAATGAAAAGGTCTAGCATAGACTCCCATAGAGAATTGACTGAGGAGTACAACAGAATCGTTTTGAAGAAAGAGAAGTATACGGATCAGTTCTTTGTAGAAAGCCTAAATTTGCGCTTAGATGCGAGGTCTGTTTAATATAAATACATTATGTTTCATGGTTCTTATTGGTCAGGCAATATGGTCCATGTGATGGAATTTTTTGTTTTCTTACCCATGTCCTTTGAGTTGTTAGTACTTTTGGGATACCACTTCTAAGTAATTAACTTCCACGACGCCGATATTTGCCGACATATCCTTTAAATCTTTTAAAAAAGATCCAAAGCACGTAACTTTAATTACTATAATTATCTATATTTATTAGTTAAATTGATGTGCTGATCGAGGTTTGGAGTTAGATTCAAGTTTTTGAGTTTATTATGACGATATGTTTGCTGCCGTTGCGATAGAGCTTGTTCAAGCTACTTACCAAAAAATAATGGCATGCGAGGTTAGGGAAATGGCGAATCACTTGGTAGAAATAATTACAGCGATAAAAGTTCCGATATTGACTGGCATATTCCTGATTATGTTTCTGGAAATTTTGCTCTCTATATTTATGAAGGCAAAAAACTATCACTCGAATGAAACTGCATCCAATTTTGGTATTTTGATATTATATGCTTTAGGGAAGGTTTTTATACAGCCGGTCTTTATAGCCTCACTTTTCTTCGTTTATGAGCATTCTATTTTTAAATTTGATAGTAATAATTTAGTTTTATTTATTATCTTGTTACTTGGTATTGATTTTGTACTATATTGGTGGCATAGGCTAGCACATGAAGTTAATTTTCTATGGCTTTTTCATAGTGTACACCATAGCTCTTCTGATTTTAATCTGGCGATCTCAGGCAGGATCTCAGTGATTGAAGCATTATACCGTTGGATGCTAGTCATTCCTTTCGCCTACTTAGGTTTTCCGCCATTGATGGTACTCGCTGCTGCCTTTCTGATTCGTGTTTATGTCATTGCTACTCATACCACCTTAGATTTTAATCGATTCGAATGGGCGAATAAGATATTTAACACACCTGGATTGCATCGCGTTCATCATGGCTCTGAGTGGGAATGTCTGGACACTAATTACGGAGCGGTTCTAGCAATATGGGATAGGATGTTCGGTTCCTACAAAGCTCCATTTGAGGTTAATACTTATGGCCTGGTGGAGCCAATAACCACTAGGGAGCCTCTTGAAGTAAACTTTGTGGTAGTCGGTCGAACAATTGAAGGTATTGGAAAAACCAAGCGATTTGTTGATAAGTTGACATTCTTGTTTAAGAGACCAAGCAAAACCGCTGCCTAGTTTTTCACTGTCTTTAATATTAAATTCGGTATGCTTTCTTTCAATTCATTCCATAGTTTTGCATCAGGCTTCTTACTGTTCTCGACTTGAATATTATCGAGTTGTTTGCTGTGCGCTTTCTGTTCCCGATATATGTTATAGGCGCGAAAACAAGCGTCGTGATGAGGATCGATGTAGTCTGCTATTGGGATAAAGTTGGGGAATCCCATTTCATACTCTTGACGGCATTCTTGATGATTGCGTTGTCCTGGTTTTATAGTTGTTCGTCTTGCATCTAATATTTCTTGAAATTTTATGAATACTTCGATGAGTGGCTTATTGTTCAAGCCTAACCTGTACATAAACTCTGTTGCAATATCATCTGCTTCTTGCTCGTCGGTATATATGCCTAGTCTCGCTTTATTTGCCTGCTCTATTATATTATCAACTTCGAGTTGATAGTCTGCATAGTATTGAATAAGGTTATCAGAATGTTTTTGTATGATTTCTAGCAGTACTTCGGAACTATTAAAATCAATTTTGTCAGCTTTAAATAGATAATATGTAGGAGCTTTAAGAGTTTGGCGAGAGAATTGATCTATATTTTCTGTTTTTATATGAAGAAGGCATGCTTCGACCATCTGCTCATATTTATGGTAAAAGATACGGTTTTTATCTGATTTGAAATCAACCCTTTGTTCCGGAAAGTAGATTAATAAGTTCTGCGAGTCGTTGTAGAAGATATCAGTTTGCAATCGATAGCAAGCTTGTCGGCATTTTTGATCGGTACATGATCTGGATATAAGTGAGCCAATATTGAACTTTAAATAACTATAAATCCGCGGGTGAAATAGAGCACCTTTAGGGGCAGGGAAATACTCAGTATCTATAGCTAAACCTTCTTTCAAATTTCTTGCAATTCTTCTTAGAGATTTATCCTTAGTCTCTGAAGGCTTCGCCGTGGGATTGCTGGCTTGGTCTATCTGATAGATGAACGATTCGTTTTCTTTGAGATAGAGGCTATGTCCTCTATAATAATGAGCCAGTTCGTGGGCTATGATAGATAATGTTTCTTCTTCTGTAAATTCTTGTATCAGTTGGCTTGATATGAAAATGATATTTGGTGTTAGGTTCATTGAAAATTTTTCAATAGATCCGTATTCCTTGCGAATTCTTTTTAGATAATTGTCGTTGATACAAGAATCGGATATTTCTACCGCTTGATCCTGCCCTGCAAGGCCCGTGAATTTGTAGCATGTGGGCCATTTCTGAGGCAAGATACTTTCTATGATTGATTTAGCGTCTATCTTACTATCATAACATTTTACAAATGGGCTCTTAAATTCACCATTTAACTTTATACCAACTTCTTCTTTCGTTTTGGTGCTATTACTATCGCTAAATTTCATTTCTATATCGATGCAGAAATTTGCTGAGGTTACATACGCATTAATATCTTTTGATTTATAGATCACCAATTTGGGTTTGGTTATGTTGGTTTGATCGGTCTCTTTAACAACAATTTCGTGTGCCGCCGTAATCCATTGGTTTAGGTAATCGACCATGTTACCCGTAAATATGAATCTGTTTTTGACACCGCTAGGATCATTCAGTGTATCTGCCAGGAATTTTTCAGGATCTACTGCTTGCCAAAAGTATGGTTGGAAAGTTGAGGGTATAAATTTGCCCAGATCATGTTTGACCTTGGAATCGCGATTTTCTCTTCCGCAGGAATGTAAGATCAATAAAACCAAAACAAAAAACAACTTCATGCTAACCTCTTTATACTTCGATGGTCATGAATGTTAAATCTATTGCGTTAATTATATAATGCTTATTTACATGGCTTTTGGATACTAAAATCCCCTAAAAGCATATTACTTTAGGGGATCGAAGATGTTGATCAATTGGGTATTCCTTTTGGAATCGAATCGAGTAACTTTCTAGTGTAGGCTTCTTTGGGGCGTTCGTAAACGCTCTTGAAGTCAGAAAACTCAACTAGCTTGCCTTCATTCATTACCCCTACTTCATCAGATATGAATTTGACGACAGATAAATCATGAGAAATGAAGATATAAGTAAGGCCAAATTCTTCCTGTAGGTCCAAAAGAAGGTTAAGTACGGAAGCTTGGATAGATACATCCAACGCCGATACAGATTCATCACAAATGATGAGCTCTGGTTTTAGTGTTAACGCTCTGGCTATACAAATTCTTTGTCTTTGTCCCCCTGAAAACTCATGAGGATAGCGACTTAGATGACTCGGTGGTAGCCCAACCTTATCCAACAATCGGGCAGCTTCGTCATACTGGTCTTTGGGTGATTCTATTGTTTTATGTATTTTCCAAGGTTCGGTTATAATCTCGCCAATGGTTTGACGTGGGTTTAATGAAGCGTACGGGTTCTGAAAAATGAACTGTATTTTCTTTCGAAGAGGTTGGAGCTCTTTGAATGATAAATTAGTGATGTCTTGGCCTTTAAATATAACCTGACCTTCAGTGGGCTCATATAGGCGCACGATGGTTCTGCCTAAGGTTGTTTTACCACAGCCACTCTCCCCGACGAGTCCAAGCGTTTGTCCCTTTTTCACTTTAAAGCTGACGTCGTCAACCGCTTTCAGCCAATCTACCGAACGTCTGAAGATACCGCCTCTAATAGGAAAATATTTCTTAATATTTTTCAATTCAAGGATGACGTCACTATCGGGGTGTTTTTCTTTTTTGTAATCATCAATACTAATAGAACTAATTTTTGGTTCAATGGCATTACCATTATCATCGAGATAGTCCTGTACTGTAGTTAGGCGACTAGGATTGTATTCTAAATCCGGGCGGCAAGCGATCAAACCTTTGGTATAAGGATGTTTAGCGTTTGCGAATAAATTCTTGGTCGTGTTTTTTTCTACTAAATCCCCTTTGTACATGACCAGCACTTCTTCGCAAATATCTGCTACTACACCCAAGTCATGAGTAATGAATAAGATACTCATCTTATACTCTTTTTGCAGAGACAGCATGAGGTCAAGAATCTGTTTTTGAATGGTTACATCCAATGCCGTAGTAGGTTCATCGGCAATAAGCAGATCTGGTTCGCAAGACAAAGCCATTGCGATCATTATTCTCTGTATTTGACCTCCTGAAAGCTCATGAGGGTAGCAGTCGATCTTTATATCTGGCTGAGGCATACCGACTTTTTTCAGGAGTTCTAGCGTTTCAGCTCTGGCCTCTGTCTTGTTCATTTTTTTATGGAGCATGAGAGGTTCCATAACCTGACGGCCGACAGTCATAAGAGGGTTTAGAGACGTCATTGGATCTTGAAAGATCATTGAGATACGGTTACCCCGGATGTCACGCATCTGTCCTTTCGACTCGAGTAAATTTTTGCCATTGAAAAGAATTTCGCCAGCAGATACCCGACCTGTATTCTGAGGAATGATGCCCATAACAGCCAAGCATGTAACAGACTTTCCTGAACCGGATTCCCCCACTAGACCAACAGTTTTTCCTTTCGGGATGTCGAAAGAAATATTTTTAACAGCACGGACGGTTCCTTCGCTTGTTGGAAATTCAACGCTCAGATTTTTAATGCTAAGTAACGATTCGATTTTCTCGCTCCTTCTGTTAAGACCGGTGGTTGGGGTCAAAGTTCATAGCCAGCTTATTCTATTTGCTTCCTCTGGGAATCAAATCAACGGTGCTCTTTCAGTCATCACGTCACTACTGCCTTACTCATCCTTTGTTGGCTTCCATCCATTCAGGTTTCAAGTGATGGACGTCCCTGCTAATGGTACCCAATGACGGTATGATCATAGCGATAGTGACATTCATTATCAATTAAAATCATAATAATCTTTAATGCAAGCAACTGCACTTTATTAATATTTTAATTAGTTTTATAAGGAACTAATATTATTGTCCTTATACTTTAATTCAGCATACCTATGTAACATTTAATGAGTCCGGAAAGCAATTGGTTTGGCTATTAATTCCTGTCGGTTGCACAACTGGTTCTTATGTTCATTGATTAGAGATAGTCTTAAGTCATCTATCATCCTAATTTAATTAATTTTTCTGTCGATTTTTTGGATTGTTGTCAAGGCGTACACTCCTTAAATTGAATTTTAACCGTGTTCAATGATTCGGCTCAGCCGCTTTTTATTAACATCTATAGAACAGAAAGGTTTCCTAATTAATGTTTTAACTAACTAAAACTGTTTGGGAAAATTGTCTTAGCGTTATCTATAATGACAGAGGGTTCATTCATCTAGGTTGGTTAACCGAAGGTTAGAATATTAAAGGTTAAATTTACTTGATGCTAGGCCTCCTCATCTTTGATGAGTGGGGGGGCGTTTGTAGGAACCATAGATGAGGTGTTGCTGACAATGATTAAACCAGAACACAAGAGAATGACTTCGGATGGTTATCTTCTTTGGGGTGCCTACTTTTTCATTTTTTTGGGGCTCTCATGCAGTTACATGGTTCAGGCAGGTACTATGGTCATTCAGGATGGTCACACATCGATGGCTCTGGGTAAATATTTAGAGTACCTAGAAGACCCTCAAGGTAAAGTTGATCTTCCTCTTTTTTTGGAACGGAAACAACAATCAGAGCTTCTTAAATCAGAAGTGGACAAACCCAATTTCGGTTATACCAAGTCAACTTATTGGTTCGTTTTTGAATTACGCAATGGTTCGGAAAATATGAAGAATCTGCTGTTGGAGTTTGACTATCCTCAGCTGGATAGTGTCGAGGTATATTACTTCACCGATGATCAGCTAAATTTGAAACAAGAGTTGGGAGATCATCAGCCTTTTAATGTGAGGCCAGTTGACCACAGAAACTTTCTGTTGCCTATATCTTTAGGTGTACAGGAAAGCTTAACGATGGTTATTAAAATCAAAACGAATAGTTCTTTTAAGGTTGGTTTGCTGCTGCATGATAAAGATTTATTTTGGCAAAACGAGGCCCGAGAAACCATGATTCAGGGTGTATATTTCGGAATCATGTTTGTCATGTTTTTCTATAACGCATTTATTTTTCTTACCCTCAAGACAAAAACCTATTTTTATTATGTGATTTATGTCTTGATGTTTGCTGTCTATCAGTTTTGTCAGAAAGGCTATGACTATCAGTACTTGTGGCAGTACGCACCATTTATCCATGAGAAAGCTTTGCCTTTTAGTATCGGCATTTCTGGTCTAGGTTTAATATATTTCACCCGATCATTTTTAGTCCTCGATGAGTCAAGTCCTAGGTTTAGTTTGGCGTTTAAGATACTCGGACTGGGTTTTATCGTCGGATCAGTCTTGACGTTTTTTATTCCTTACGTAGTTTCCATTAAGATACAAGTGTTTTTAACAGCCTTGAGCTCACTGTTAATGGCTGTGGTTGCTATATATAGGGTTAGAAAGGGATGTATAGATTCAAGGTATTATTTATTGGCTTTATTTAGTTTTCTATTTGGTTCCCTTTTGTATGCGCTACGGACTTTTGGGGTCTTGCCCAGTATATTTCTTACCGATTATGGTGCTCAGATCGGATCAGCATTAGAAGTCATTCTGCTATCCCTCGCTTTAGCACGGCGTATGAAAAGATTGCAGGAAGAAAATACAGAGATTCAGAAAAAAGCGGCAGAAGCCTCTAAAGCAGCGGCTGCAGATTTGGCACGTAAAAACGAAGAGATTACTTTTTTTAATAAAAACCTTGAACGTTTGGTCGATGAAAAAACTAAGGAAGTTAGAGTATTGCTGGATTATATTCCTCAGGGAGTTTTGTCCCTCGAAAATCCAGAAGGTAAAATCGCACAGGATTATTCCGCCCATCTTGAGGATATAGTAGGACATAGTGATATTAGCGATACTTTTTTTAGTGAGGTCATTCTTGATCGTTGTCAGATGAGTGGAGACGAAAAAAATCAGATTCAGGAAATTATTAAATCCATAGTTGGTGAGTCTGAGTTAGGCTTTGAGATTAATGAAGGTAATTTACCGCGGGAACTTGTTTATCTTGTGGACAGTCAAGAAAAAGTGCTTAATGTCACTTGGAACGTGTAAATAGATGAAGAGGGTACGGTTAACCGAATGCTGATAACGTTGATGGATGTTACGAGTGAAAAGCTTTTTGAAAGAGAAGCTGCGAAGCAAAGGTTGGAAATGCTTAAGATAGAGGAGCTGTTGAATATTTCTGCTACTAAAGCAGGTCAATTTTTTGCGACATCTTTGCCGCTTCTATTAGAAAATCAGAGTATTATTGATCGATCTTTAGGAAAAATAGATCAGCACATGGTGCGCATGCTTTTTGTGAATGCTCATACAGTTAAAGGAGCTGCTAGAACTCTCGGCTTTAAAGAAATTGCTTCTAAAATTCATGAAACAGAAGATTACTATAGCAAAATCTTGAAAAATCAGGTTGCGATAAATTCTGAAATTTTATCCCAGAGTATTGAGAGCTGTATAGATATTTTTCAGGTCTATGTAGCTATCAATCGTGACAAATTGAATCGGAAGAATAATGACGAAAAGGTTTCTGTGGATCGTGATTTTATCGAACATCACTATCAGTTGCTTACTGATATAACTAATTCGGATCAGGTGTCAGTCAAAGAAATTATTAAGTCATTGAAAGAGCAAAGTGATTCCTTAACTTCTCTTATTTTTGAGCAAGTGGCAGCCACTTTTGAAGGCTATATGGAAAAGGCTAACAAAATAGCTACCGATTTAGGCAAAGCATTACCCGATTTTCGATTTGATATCGATGATATATCCATGAGTCCGGAAAGCAAAGTTATTTTGGATAATTGTATGATTCATATTTTCAGAAATATCCTTGATCATGGGATAGAAAATCCAGAAGACCGAGAAGCGGCTGGTAAGGATCCTAGAGGAGTCATTACTATCGTTGGGCGGTTGAAAGGTGAAATGTTGGATCTTTATATCGAAGATGATGGACGTGGTTTGGCGGTAAACAAGCTAAAAAGAATTGGCATAGAAAACGGTAAAATTTTGGAGGGATCCTCTCTGGATGAAATTGCCGAAGTTATGTTTGAATCTGGAATTTCAACCGCTCAGGAAATTTCTGATATTTCTGGTCGTGGTGTCGGAATGAATGCGGTACGTTCTTTCCTTGAACGCAGTCAGGGCAAGATTAAAGTAGTCGTCAAGGATCCTAAGGGTGCAGGTGATGATTTCTATAACTTTCATTTTGAGATATCTCTGCCTGTGCAGATCGCCAAAGATAATGAAGCTGCTTGAACCTAAAGCCGTCGAACACTATGAAGATTAAATTCTGTCATACTTAGATACGATTTTCTCCGAAAAATCTTTTGTCTATCTTATTTACATAAAGTCCTTTCTGAAACGCTAGTGCAATTTCTTTTTCTTATTTTCATAACGGCATCTTTGGGTACGGAAAAGAACTCCAACTGCTGTTGTGGAGCCAAGATAAAGGCTACTCGGCTGTTTTTAGTGTCTTGCATCAATCGGGACTTGGTTCTGTGATGAAAAGCAATGGGAGGGGTAAACAAACCAAATGGTTTACATTGACTGACGTTGAATCGCAGATAAAAATCAGGTTCCCAGTGGGTTAAGCGGAGGCATTTACAAGTATCGGACGTAACTCCAAATGGGCAAATATCTGCTTCATTTAATAGTTGACTAAAATCTTGATCAGATTGTGAATAGGGTAACGGATCTGAATGGATATATGGTTTTAGCTTGTACCCCGCTATAACGANTGCGATGCTNGTCANNGCTATTAGTTGCTTNCCTCTGNGGNNGAAATAANACCTNTTTNNGTAAGGANTTNGGCTGATTCCATATGNGATGATGGAGATAAACATACCNAAGTTTAANCCAAATAANCCCCAAGTTTTATAGCCGAAGTCAGCACGCCATAGAGTTAATGCNGCAGCCACATTAACTGTGATGANGAAAAATAAGAACTTGCTATATGNTCTTTCTTGTTTANTTTTTNGCCATAAAAAAGAGNNCCCCATAACTAGAGAAAGCANTAGTGTCATCGGTGCTAGCATAAAAGCCCAGCCTACTCCGTGGCCTGAAAAATGTTGTCGATAGTGAGTTATAAAATTAAATAGATTTATCTGACTGCTAATTGNNCGATTAAACTCGAAATTATAGAAAAACAGGCCCTTNANATCCACTTTGAGAGCTGTGTAAAGGATAATGANCAAACAGGGAATAGAGATGATNAACAGATAGCGCTGGAGGTNTCGGGATGTCAGAATGATCTTGANCCCAGACCAGCGGATCATGCCNAGGCCAACCACCGCCATGAATATATTAGCAGGAGCACAGGTGAGCCCTAAAAAAATTGATATGAAAGTCATGGGTATTAATATCGTAGCCCCCACTTTTATCCTTTCCTCANTATCTTTAGCGCTTATGGCTCGATAGAGTAAGAGAGGAAAAAACATAANAATGAAAGGNATATAGGTTTCGCTCAATGGGTATTCGAAGTTCCTTCTGTATTCAAGGTACTTTAGGATCGGAGGGAAAATAAACAAACCGTAAAGCCAGCGGTGAGTGGTTAGCCAGNCAAGTAGTATGATTGCCAATCCCTGGAAAAAAAATGTAGCAGTAATNGCTACTCTAGTAGCGATAACATTTAANGCAGGTGAAGGCTTATATGAGTCNATCCCAAANATGTCCAAAATNTGACTTAGCCATAGGTATACACCNGGGAAGTGNTTAGAGCCAAAGTCCANGTAAGGGGTTTGACCGGTTGCCACATAATAGCCGTAGAGTATATTTTCGTAACTATCATCGATATTGACTGATCCTGGAGTTAGATCACGTCCNAGCTCTAGTTCCNCGGAGATAGCGGCGGTNATAGCCACTATCAAAACTAATNTTANGTAAAGGNTCTTGGAGTGATTTTGTTGGATGCGCTTAGTTTGGTCAGCCATGATTTCCTGTCATACCTTTGTTGTTATCCACTATNATTAGGATCACCAGGTCATGNNATTAGTCAAGNGTTGGATGAGNTGGTTTAATTGATTTTTATCGAGGCAANGACTTGACATGAATCTTGGATGAATTGACNGTGTTACTTTCTAAGGCAGTTTGAGAAGTTNCNTTGCAGGCATTGATGCCAATCTTGCNAAGTAAAGGGCTGATGANTNTCNGGGNTGNCAATTTNGTGNAGCAAGGATGTTTTTTGGGGTCNATTTAGTGATGCTCNAGCCTAATCAAGNCTTTGAGTGAAACAAAAATGGAAGGATCTTCATGCTAGTTTATTGAAGTATTGTGNNGGGTTGTAAGTTGATAAAAAATGAGTTATCAAATTGNNGNGTAAGATTNNATGGGGNGGTGCTAATGTGNAACTAATTCTNCTGTNAGCAGAGAATTACGTGNTTAGNTATTCAGCCAAAACGAACTAGTGATTTTGTTGCTAGAAAAAATTAGTCAGGGTTTAGGACAATATGAAAGATCTGGGTAAGAATAGNGTGCTTATAACTGGCGCAGCGGGCTTTTTAGGGAGTCATCTTTGTAAGCGTTATTTGGAAGCTGGTTGGNAAGTGTTAGCCGTTGATAACTTCCAAACGGGAAGAAAGCAAAATATTGCCCCCTTTCTCGGAAACCCAAAATTTGAATTNCATACACATGATATAGTNGAGCCNCTTTATTTGGAAGCTGATCTCATTTTAAATTTCGCCTGTCCAGCTAGTCCTCCTCGTTATCAGGAAGATCCGATAAAAACATTTAAAACCTCTGTGATTGGCACGATGAACCTTCTTGGGATGGCTAANCGGGTTGGTGCCCGTTTTGTTCAGGCTAGNACCTCTGAAATCTATGGTGATCCCGAGCAGCATCCTCAACCCGAAAGCTACTGGGGNAATGTAAANACGACAGGTATTCGCAGTTGTTATGATGAGGGTAAAAGAGCTGCNGAGACTCTTGTNGCTGACTACCAGAGGGTTCATGGGGTTGACACTCGTATGGTGCGGATTTTTAATACATATGGCCCAAATATGGACCCTGAGGATGGCCGTGTGATTTCCAATTTTATTGTCCAGAGTTTAAAAGGTGAGCCGATTACGATATATGGCGATGGAAAACAGTCCAGATCATTTTGTTATTGTGATGATCTGGTTGATGGTATTATTTCTTTCACTCACCAGGATGTACACAATGGACCAGTTAACATAGGTAATAACTGTGAGTTCAATATCATCGAACTAGCAAATCAAGTTCTTGAGTTAACGGGAAGTACTTCAAAGTTGGTCTATAAAGATCTACCTTCTGATGATCCCAAAGTGAGAAAGCCTGATATTAGACTGGCTGAAGAGCTTTTTGATTATGCGCCTAAGTATTCTCTTGTGGAAGGTCTTCAAAAGACTATTCCATATTTTAGAACACAAATATAAAAATATGTCTCTTGCATATACGATAGAGGCTCGTTGATACCGAATGGAGAATTGATCATGCATATTACTGTAGTCGGAACCGGATATGTTGGCTTGGTGTCAGGCACTTGTTTATCTGAAATCGGTCATCATGTTACCTGTATTGATATCGATGAAAAAAAAGTTGCATTGCTTGAGGATGGTGTATCTCCAATCTATGAGCCCGGCCTTGACAAGATGATTAAACGGAACTTGGTATCCAAGCGTCTTACGTTTTCAACGGAGTTGGCACCTGCTATTGATAAATCCACTGCAATATTGATTGCTGTCGGTACTCCGGAAGCTGCAGATGGTTCTTGTGATCTAAGTTTTGTGAAGGCCGTTGCCAAATCTATTGGTGAACTTATTACCAAAAAGACGCTAGTTATTGTGAAATCAACCGTACCGGTGGGAACAGGGGATATGGTTGAAGAAGTGATCAAAGCCGAAATAGAAAAACGAAATATTGAAGTAGATTTCAATGTGGCTTCTAATCCGGAATTCTTGAAAGAAGGTGCCGCGGTTGGTGATTTTATGAAGCCAGATCGGATTATAGTTGGGGTCGAGTCCGAGTGGGCTGCAAAGCAATTTGAGAATATCTATAGCTCTTTTATCACGGATGATCCTCATCGCATGCTGGTTATGAGTCGGCGGTCTAGTGAGATGACTAAGTATGCTGCGAATTCCATGCTGGCTACAAGAATTAGCTTTATGAACGAGCTGTCTCATCTATGTGAGAAGGTGGGGGCTGATATTAATGATATACGATTGGGCATGGGATCGGATCCTCGCATTGGGCGCAAGTTTCTTTATGCCGGACCTGGCTATGGGGGATCTTGTTTTCCCAAAGATGTTTCAGCCTTGATTGAGACAGCGCAAAAGGAAGATATTAACTTGTCGGTACTAGAATCGGTGCGCACTGCCAACCATTCNCAGAAAATGCGAGTGGCTGAGAANATTCATCAAAAACTAGGTGATCTTACGGGCAAAAAAGTNGCTGTTTGGGGCTTGGCATTTAAACCTGAAACCGATGATGTCAGAGAAGCTCCTGCTAAAACNATTATAGANTANCTAGTTAGTCATGGNGCTNNNGTCGTTGGGCATGATCCGATAGCGACCCCTAACTTTTCACGGGAAATGGCAGATAACGAGAGACTTAAGTACGAAGATGATTCCTATGAAGGCTTAAAAGGTGCGGACGCCTTGGTNTTGCTGACAGAATGGAAGGAATACAAAAACCCTGATTGGAGNCAGGTTGCTGATCTNATGANGGGGAATANGGTTTTTGATTACCGAAATCAGTTTATTGGNGGAGAGATGGCTGAGCATGGTTTGGTTGCNGTTGGTATTGGTCGATAGTTTTTTGACTAGACCATATTTGGTAAAGCATTNAGAGATCTGAAAATGAAATTATTTGTCATTGGTGGCGCAGG
This sequence comes from Pseudobdellovibrionaceae bacterium, assembly GCA_002725955.1. GTDB lineage: Bacteria > Bdellovibrionota_B > Oligoflexia > Oligoflexales > Oligoflexaceae. The sequence continues at coordinate 8,731 of PBRN01000185.1, read as the reverse complement.
TTACATNGGCTCNCACTTTATCAAGTACGCAGCNGATCTTGGTCATGAGTGCACTGTTTATGATAATCTCAGCACNGGCAATAGGAAGGCCGTTTCTGACTCGATACCTTTTATTGAGGGTGACCTTCTTGATAAACCTTTTCTTGAAACAACTTTGAATAAGTATGCGCCCGATGTGGTTTTGCATTANGCGGCGCTGGCTTTGGTTGGNGAGTCGGTAGAAAAACCAGATGTCTATTANNGAAATAACGTTGAAGGGGTGTCTATTCTCCTTGATGTCATCAGAGGTATGAAACGCAAACCTNGTCTGGTCTTTTCTTCCACATGTGCCGTATTTGGNGANCCNGAAAAACTTCCTGTTGGCGAAGATGATCGCAAAGTNCCGATTTCGCCTTATGGACGGTCTAAGCTTATGGCCGAATATATGATTGAAGACTATGCTAAGGCTTTTGGNTTCAGGGCTATGGCATTACGATATTTTAATGCCTGTGGAGCCCATGAAAGTGGTGATATTGGNGAGGCTCGTGATCCAGAAACTCATCTGATACCTAATGTTATTAAGTCTCTTCAATCGGAAGAGGAACTTGTGCTTTTTGGGGACGATTTTGAGACTAGGGATGGNACCTGTCTTCGGGATTATATTCATGTGACNGATTTAGCTGATGCCCATATTTTGGCTGCAGAAAAATTGATGNCAGAGGGTCCTGCATTTGAAGCCATTCATNTGGGTACAGGGAATGGNTTGACCAATTTAGAAATTATCAAGAAAACCGGTCAGATTTTGAAAACCGAGGTAAAATATAAAATTGGTCCGAGAAGGGATGGTGATGCCACGGGCTTATATGCGGATAATCGTAAAGCGAAGTTGATTTTAGGTTTCGAGCCTAAACACTCAGATATTAATAAAATTGTTAAGTCTGCTGTGAGTTGGCATGACAGGCACCCTAAGGGATATTGNTAGAGGTAAGNTCATTGAAATATTTTAGTCTTCGAGANAANCCATCCTTCAAGNCNGTTTTGAATGTTATTGTTCCGGTCGTNTTNTTCTATCTNTTCTTTCGTCATGGTTATCACTACTTCTTTAACATNCCCCAAGGTGGAACGGTTAACCATTCGGATCATATTGAAAATATTTTATATGCATTTTATTCNTCTCATGGCTGGATAGCTTACAGCGATTTTGCTTCCAATCATTTGCCGGGTGTTTATCTATTATTGTCCCTTGTTTATAAAACCCTTGGCTTCAATCATTTTACCCCATATCCGGGACTGGAATTTCAGTTAGAATATGCGGGNAAGTGTTTTAGCGCCGTTTTTCAAATGTGTGTCTTTTACTTTATTTTTGTGTACTTNAAGTTGTCGCGGGTATTGGCTGCTGTTTTTTCCGCTCTTCTTGTTATGTATTTTTCACGCAAGTTGGGNATGAACTTTGTCTTGTCGGAAAATTTTCTTTTTCCNCTGATGGCTGCCAGTCCTCTCCTGTTGAAGGAAATTTTATGTGCTGATAAGGCTGGGCGANTTAGAGCTTCTTTATTNACTGCTATTATCTTTTGTCCTTTTGCTATCTATTTAGGACTGACCTATCTTCCATCAATAGCAGTACTGGGATTTATTAGTTTAATTGGAATAGCAGTGAACTTTGATAAGTCTATGATCATGGGCTTGATGAGGAAGCATTTTGTGATTCCTTTTTTGCCGTTCTTTATTTTGTTTATCTATACCTTATCGGTGATTTCGGTAGAAGATATGCTTTTCTTTAACCTCGATTTGAATCGAGGCACCGTGGGGCCGAAGTCATTGAGTCCCTTTGTCTTTATGATGATGAGTTGGACTAATGCTTTAAAGCATTTTGCTGCAGGTTTTAACTTTACCGATAGTTTCTATCCGGTGATGTCTATTGTGGTTACGGTGTTACTTAGCTTGCTTGTTTTCGTTCAACTTACACTGCGGGGCAAATCACTGCAGGGATTATTCTTCACTATATTGACATTAGCCGTCACCATACTCTGTTGCTGGCGTTTTGCTTTCGGTTACAAAGCATCAGGAGTTATTGGTGTCAATGTAGGTCTTTGTATTTTATTTGTGAGCGGCCTTCGAGACTTGAAGTTGCTAAAAGTTTCATTTTGGGATTTTGTTTCAAGGTATTATAGATTTGCTGTTTTATGTGCGGCGATTTTGGCTGTTGTGATGACAAATAATGATATGAAGGATAGGGCGAGTAAGATTCCTGATGATGAAAACCTTGTCGGTATGTGCAAGTTTGGTGAAGCGGGAGATTGTGCCTGCGGTAGGATGACTCATTGGACACCAGGCTTCTACTTGAATACTAACGTTGAGCAATGCAAGCCATATGGTATTTGGATGCCAAATTTCTCGCAAAATAAAATAGTCTGTGGTCAGTTTTCCAACGATATCGACAATGCAAAGGTGGGCATTGTTTTGTCCCCAGATTTAAAAGATGTAAGTGGGCAGGTTGTTTGTCAAAACTACCACCCTCGTCTAGTCCATCGTTTGGGGGCGAATAAGACATGCTCAGTTGCTAAACTGTCTCGGCCAACTGTTTATTGTTTATAATTGGTTTTTGGAGCATCAAGTACTTTGTTTGTCATAAATTTTTGATTGATTTCATAGATTTTCAGTAATAAGCTATTATAAAAGATAGTCTATAATTGGGGAACAGAGATTCCAACCAAGAATACTCTTTATTAAGTTACAGTTTTGTCAGTAGCTTTCTCAGCACCGAGAGGAAATTCACTAATTAAGATTATGCGTTAATTTTCGAAAATAATTGGCACTAGTTGAGTGGCCTTAAATGTTGATATTGTCTTTGTTTGATTGATTGTCGATAAAAATTGGAGACCGGTATGAAAAAGAAAGTTGCAGTAATTGGGGCTGGGCCTGCAGGTATTACGGCGGCTTATCAACTTGCGAAACAGGGCTATGAGCCCCAGGTCTTCGAAGCGGAAGATAACGTAGGTGGTATGGCCAAATCTTTCAAACTCTGGGATCAGATTGTTGATTTGGGACCCCACCGTTTTTTTTCAAACGAACGAAGAATCAATGCACTGTGGTTAGAGGTTGTTGGTAAAGACTTTTCTATGGTAAATAGACTTACTAGAATCTTTTATAAGGGTAAGTTCTTTTTCTACCCATTAAAGCCATTTAATGCTCTGTCTCGTCTAGGTATATTTGAGGCCTTTTTATGTGGTCTTTCTTACTGTGTGGCATTGCTGTCCTCTAAAGGTGATCATCGTACCTTCGAATCATGGGTTACTAAACGGTTTGGGGCCAGACTATATAAAATATTTTTCAAAACCTATAGTGAAAAGCTCTGGGGTATTCCTTGTACAGAGTTAGACTCTGATTTTGCTTCTCAGCGGATCAAGAATCTCTCTCTTTTTGGTGCGATTTGGAACGCTTTGACCCAGGGTAGGGGCAATAAGCATAAAACTCTTATCGATCAATTTGCATACCCTCACGGTGGTAGTGGCACCGTATATGTGAAAATGAAGGATGCCATCGAGGAGTGTGGAGGCAAGGTTCATCTTAGCACTCCAGTACAAAAAGTTATTACAGATGGTAAGGTGGTTCAGGGTTTAATCCTCGATAATGGTGAAACTCTCACTTTTGATCACGTTATTTCAACAATGCCTTTAACTCGATTGGTTAAAAACCTTGATAAGCCTCCAGTGGCTGTGGCTCAATCGTTGGAAAAACTTCAATTTCGGAACACGGTTCTGGTTTATCTTGAGGTTGCGGGAACCCAGCTCTTTCCAGATAACTGGTTATATATCCACTCCGGCGATATCATGACTGGTAGGATTACTAACTTCAGAAACTGGACTTCAGATTTGTGTGCAGGGAGTGAAAATACCATACTTTGTCTAGAGTATTGGTGTAACAAACCAGATCAGATGTGGGCTGACTCAGAAGAACAATTGATCGAATTAGCTAAGGTCGACCTTGAAAAAACTGGCCTTACTAGACGCGCCCCAATTAAGAGAGGGCATGTCGTTAAAATTCCTTCTTCTTACCCTGTATACAAGGTAGGTTACAAAGAGCATCTGAAGGTGGTTACTGATTATATCGATCAATTTTCAGGGCTTACTCCTATTGGGCGCTATGGCTCATTTAAGTATAATAACCAAGATCACAGTATCCTGATGGGTATACTTGCTGCGGAAAATATAGCTTCAGACAAGAATCACAACCTGTGGAACATCAATACAGATGATGGTTATCAAGAGGAAGCCACTATTACGGAGACCGGCCTAACTAATTCGATGGAACCAGCCGGGGCTAGTCACTAGCAATTGAATCATACCAACTAATTTTTTGGTAATTTTTTTGGAAATAGGGTAGGCGAACAGTTTGCATCAGCAAAGTGCTCGCCTCTTTTATTTTGTCATGATTGCTGAACCAGCGGCTCGTCGATTTATAATCCTATAATAGCCGTATGCTCACATAATACCCTACCAACACACTTCATATTAGGGGATAGGTAATAAATATGATTCATTGCTGTTTCAAGGCCTCTGCCGCCGATGCCGTGGTGATCGGTGTGAGTGATCTACATTTGTTGACATAATCTTCCAACTTAGATTGATCAATGCCCTTTTCTGTTAACAGATCAAAAATAAATTGTGCGGCGTAGTAGCAATGCATTTTTGAGTTGGGGTGAGAGAAATCCCAGAACTTTTGTGTAAAATAGTTCTTACAGAATTCTTTTTTATCATGAAACTTACCGTAAAGATCACCTCGGTAACATGGATTTTTTAAGTCGGTAAATCCGAAGTCTAATTTACGATCAATGGTTTGCTGATTAATATCATAACCGTGAAAAATATTGATGGATTGATTAACCTGTTCTTCTTTTAGTCTCTTTAGCATGGCTATGAGCCTAGTATTATGTTCAATCGTATAGGCTTCGAATTGTTCGTCAGATAGAAGACGGGGCACCTTAGGGTCGGTAGGTAAGCCCTTGAGGGTCGGCATCGTGCCAACAGCAAGGTGCTTGATACCATTGTCAATTAACTGTTGGATTGCTGTTTCAATATCTTTAATGACAGTCTTTGGGGAACTATTGTTATCAAAAAGATAGTTGTTCGCTCCGATCCAGATGACATAGATGGTCTTGTCTGGATTAAATTCTTCTATTGTATCTAGATGATCAGCTATTTGGCTATTTAGACTAGGTATTACCAATGAATAAGGAAAACTTTTCTCTCGTGTCTCTGCGCCGCCAACCGCAAAGTTATGAACTTTGGTTTGTAACGAGCTGCCGACATAATCAATCCAGACAGGTCCGTTAGAAAACCTGCCTTGCCAATAGATTTCGGGAGGGAGCACATAATTCCAAGTATTGGCTCGCAATTGACCGGTATCGGAAAGGCTATCACCAAAAACAATGATATCTGTAAAAAGATCTGCACTTTGAGGTTTGATCAGGGGATCTAGAGTCTCAATTTGTTTGTTTTTCACAAGTCGATTAACCTGAGCTTCGTGAGTAAGCTCTGACTTATCACTATATGTCCGACAACCTATTATAACTGCAAAAAAATAGCTGATCATTATGGTTATGCTTAATCGGGTAAACATCATTTTAAACCTATGCCCCTTCTCTTCAATTTTTATATCCATCCAAAATAATTAATCAAATGAAACTGACTCTAAGTGTAACACAAAAGAACTATAATCTTGATTCATTTGTCAAGCTATCTCATTAGATTTTCTTACCCTGTTTCATCGTTTTGGTTTTAGTAAAATAAGATAGACGATTTCTATCATTGGGGCATTGTAATTCCTGTACTTTCTAATAAAAATTTTGAACCGAAAAATCGATTAATCAATTTTAGTCTTTGGTCTATTTTACTTGGGCTGCTAGTGAATGGCCAGGGTTGGGGCTCATCGGTTAGTCATTATCCGGTAGCTAAAAATGGTCGGTTGGACTTATCAGCATGGAACTTTAGCAAAGATGGTATTGTTGCTATTAATGGAGAGTGGCATTTTTATTGGCAGCAGCTGCTTGAGCCAAAAGATTTTAGAGGTAAAGATAAACCTAAACCGACTCATTCTGTTTATCTGCCGGGAAGCTGGCAGAATAGCCAATCATTGCAGTCAGAGCAAATGCAATTACCGAAAAGTGGCTATGGTACCTTTCTTCTCCGGGTTAAAGGTTTATCTTCAACGCAAGAAGCATTAGCTTTCTATCAGGGTGGTTTTTTTCGTAACTACCGGGTACTCATTTTTTCTCCACAAGAAACCAATCAGGTTAATTTAGATATGATGGCAGGGGTAGTAAGCAGCTCCCCAGGAAGATCTACAGCTAACTTTCCTCGTAAGTATAAAAAAATCGATGCTCTCAATCTTCAAACTTATTATATTCTCCTGCAGGTTTCGGACTTTAATAATCATAGTGCTTCCTTTAGCGAGGGAATTAAACTAGGGCTACTAAGCGACTTAAAATTACAGAAGGAGATATATTTAATCAGGGCAGCCTTGATGATCGGTATGTTGTTTGTGGCTTTGATTTATAATATCAGTTTATTTCTGCAGAGACGGGAAGATATTGGTAGCCTGTATCTAGCTGGATTCGCTTTTTCTGTCATTCTTCGTCAACTTTTTACTGAAGGTTATCCCCATTACTTTTATGATGTCCCCTCTAATAACCTTGGTCAATATAGCCTGACTATTATTATTGGAACTATGGCGACCTCTGTAGGACTGCTTGCGGGATTTTATCGCTATAACTTCCCATCTTTTTTCTCGGCTAATTTTCAAAGAGTGGGCTGGTTATATATTCTAGTCTCCCTCACTGGTTTGGTTTTGTTCGAGGCTGGACAAATTATGCTGTTGATTACCCTAGTTGGGTTTATCATTGATGGGTACATATTTTTTAAGGTAACTCGAGCTGCTATTGACGGGGATCAGGCTGCAAAACTATCTCTGATTGGCTGGGGGATTTTGTTGTTTTGTATTTTTAACGATATCTTAGTAGCCACGGTACCAGTTTTTGCTGATGGTTTCTTTCTGGGAGATGTAGGGTTACTGGCCTTTATTATTTTCCAAAGCCAGGTGGTTGGAGTCCGCTTTGCTGCTGCATTTAGAGATGTTAAGTCACTCGTTACGATTCTTAAAGAGCAGGAAAGGGCTAGGACTTTATTTTTTCATAACACATCTCATGAACTACGTACTCCGTTAAATGGGATCATTGGTTTTCTCGACCTTATTCGTAAAAACCGCTATGGAGAAGTCGCGTCGAAGGCCGCAAAACAAATTGGTCGAGCTCTTGATTTAGCCGAATCTTTAAAGCTACAAATTAATACGATTCTAGATTTAGCGAAATCAAAACGAGGTGATCTTAAGCAGAATATTCAAAATTTCTCTCTAGAACAGATGAAAAAAGAGGCTGATAACCTAGCAGAGGGGCTTAAGCTTCGTCAGCCGGGTTTGAGCTATCAATCATCTATAAATGCTTTGGAAAGTAATTTTATTGGTGATCATGAGAAAATTTTCACCATTTTGCGCAATTTATTGGGTAATGCATTTAAATTTAAAGACCCTAAACGAGATAATAAAATTAGTCTCGATCTGAATTTTTCTGAGCATAAATTGATCATAAAGGTCGAGGATACAGGGGTTGGGATACCCGAATCTTCTCGAGAAAAGATTTTCGAAGAATTTGGTCAGGTAGATGGTGATGCTCGTCGATCATATGAGGGAACAGGTCTCGGTTTGAGTATGGTGCATAACCTTGTGAAACTGATGGAAGGTAAAATTGTTTGTGAATCCGAGCTGGGAAGAGGTAGTGTTTTTGTCGTGGAAATCCCAGAACAGGCTGAAGAAGCTATTTCGGTTGCCGAAGCTGAAGAACAAGCCGATACCAATGACATTTATGTCGATCGTCAGAACGAAGATCTAGAAGATAAGGCTGCTGAACAAGATCTTATTATTGATCAACCTGGATCCAATGATTGGAATATTTTTGTTATTGATGATACCGAAATTAATTGCGAGGTGATTTCCGAAATTCTCGCTGTTGATGGTTATTCTGTCCGTTATGCTTTATCTGGCGCAACAGGAATTCCTCAGATGAGGGAAAAGCGTCCTGATCTGTTGCTGCTCGATATGATGATGCCCGAAATGTCTGGTGAAGATGTGCTTAATGCTATGAAGGAAGACCCATTGTTGCAGGAAGTGCCGATTATTCTTATTACTGCTAGGGCCAGCGAAGAAGATCGTATCTTTGGTCTAAAAATTGGGGCAGATGACTATTTACCAAAACCGATTGTTTCTGCTGAACTAAGATTGCGAACTCATAATATGATTGATCGGCATCGTTTATTAAGGCAGGTAGAAAATGCTACAGGGCAAGATAAGATTATACAGCTTGGGGAGCTTTTTGGGGAACTTAGTCACGAGCTGAAAAATATTCTCAGTGGTGCCGGTTTTTTACAGAAAATCAGTACTGAGGAAACTGCGCACTTAATTAAACCAATGGATCTCAGTCCTTCCAATCATGAGGTGATGAGTCATGCTCTTTTGAAAAGCTCATACATTAAAGATATGACAGAGAGGTTCAAAGCTCTGGAAAAAGGACCAGAAGATGAATTTGTTCGTTTGCGTTCCCGCTTGCGACGCAACCTTGCCAGTCTTGATTTATCGATGGAGCAATTAAAATCTGTTTGGGGAGAAACTCAGGATCATGACCCTGAGAAATTAGGTTATCTTG
>PBRN01000184.1 GCA_002725955.1 Pseudobdellovibrionaceae bacterium | reverse complement strand
ATGATGTTTTTCAATCCATCGATGTCGGCGAGAATGGATGTATTATTAATATTCATAAAACCAATCATATTATTTGTTGGGTTTTTCTTAAGAATCAATATACAAGTTGTCACTGCACTATCTTCGAAGAAATCAGAGGGATATGATATTATTGCCTCTAGATAATCCAAAAGTAAATTTTTCAACCCCTTGCCAGATTCATTATGCAACATTTTTTCCATAACGATTGTTGCTGCAATGCCGTCTTCCTTGAGATATGATAGACTCTTTTCAATGTGATAATGATAAAAATTTGGCTGTGAGGTCTTATATTTTGCAGTTTTTGACCAGAGTGATTTTTCACCATTGGTTGCTGCCAAATGAGCTTGGTATTTTGGTACAAGGTCTTTTTGTGGTTTACTCAACTTATCATTTCGGATAAAAGGAGGGTTTATCACCAATGCATCATATTTATCATCGAAATTCCCTAATATGCTATCGCCAATTGAAATATTGGTTTTTGTGTTCTTATTTACAGCTGACAAATCTGTACAAATGAGTTTGAAGCGCGACAATTGCACTAAATTCCTATCAAGTTCAATTCCGTGAATTTGGCTTAGAACTTGATTGTGCTTGCTGCCGGAAACAAACTTAGGTATGAGAGAACATGCTGCCTTTTTCTTCAATTCCTGTATACGATTATATGATGCAATTAATAAATTTCCGTCACCACACGAGGGGTCCAGAACTAATGCATCGGCCGAGTTTATTGCAAATCCTGCCAAAATGTTGGCAAGCATTTCGTCAGACATGACTTTCCCATGTACTCTCATCTCCTCAGAATCGTAAAGGGTGTCGGTGATTAACTGGACAAAATCACTCAATTCAGATTGGTAGCTCATGCCTTGTTTTGTATTACCATTCATCACTTTCAAAAATCGAGTGAAAATGTCCGATATCTTTGCTTCGTTGAGCACTTGTTCTGGAAACATTCTTTGGTCGTCTTCATTATCTGATAGAATATCTTTGAAATCTATTTCCATTGCAATCTTAAATGCGGCATTCATCTGCTTAACAAGTTGAGCCCCGTCCGAGGAACCCTTTAAATCTGTAAATTTTTTCTGGTTTTTCGATTTATTGGCGATGTATTTTCCTTGTATGTAATAGTAAAAAGAAATCCTTAGTAATTCATAGATGATGTTTTCACGTTCAATGCTTGTTGCGAATTGAAATTTTTTCGTACTCCAATTAAGCGTTTTTGTGAGGCTATCAAAGGCAACTTTCAGTTCCGATTCAATTTCTAAGAAATGCCCGCCGATTTCCGGCTCAATTTCACTGTCAATTTCTTTAAAATATTCTTCAAAACGTTGGGTGAAGTTTGATACTGTTTTGGTGTAGTTCGAGAATTCCCCTGCCTCGTGAACGCCTTTTTTTAACACACATCCAAGGGGGGAGGTTTTGTTATCTCTGTAGCAAAAAAAACGTGTTCTTTCTATGTTCGTAACACAAAAATGATACGGGTGATCAGAACTCCAATCTTTGTCTATGGTGTTGGCGACATACCCCATGGCCTGTAGTCCAAAAAGCTTCGATATTACCTGACTTGGGGTTTTCTTGACTTCGATGACAGAGACCCAATCGCCTGTATCTTTTCGACGTAATACAAAATCTGGAATTTTTCCCGTGCTATCCGCAAGGTGGTGCATGATCTCATACTTATCGTCCAATCCAGTATTTTTTAGTGCATCATTGAGACACTTTTCTACTACTGGATGGTATTTTTTAACCTCATCATCAAAATGTGTAAGCATATAATTCTCCTCTAAGTTGTAATTAGGGCTCCGGCTTAATAACACTCTCTATAATATCGTCTATTTTTTTTCTGATGTTGTTGATTGATTTCGGATTTGCATCAACGAGTTTTCCACCTAAGGACGATAATGATACTCGACTCGTTTCGGATATTCGGCTCGCGTCAAGAACACGGACTTCTCTGAATTTATTCAACTGGATCTTCTTCAACCCATTACCTTGGGGTTTGGCCGCTTTTTCTATTGAACTAATCGTGAATGAGGAGTTTAAGATTGCGAGTTGCGCATGGAAGTTTTCAGTTATTTTCATCTGATAAAAGTTGTTAGATGCGGGGTGAAAATCTAAATTGGATATGAATCTAATTTTTTTCCTCAAATAGTAATTGAAAAGAACGTTACCTGGCGGGGAAATTTTTAATTTATGCCACTTTTTGTTTTGATGAATTAAATTCTCCAGCGTTTTGGTGTTGGGCAATTCACCTAATTTGCTGAGTATTTCTTCTAAATAATTTTTTGTGGTTTGATTTGTATTCGCGAAATCTGTAACGTGGAGAACCTTTTCCAAGTTACAAGACTCAACCTTCATACCAATAATTTTTTTAACGTCTTTGATTATACGAATACTTTCGATCTCTTTACTTGGCAATTGGTAAAACGATCGGTTATGTGGTGTTCCAATACCTCTCGTAATAGTTTGGTCACATATCTCATTCATTGGAACGAATAGATCTTCATTGGGATGTATTGTTGGTCTATTAAAATTGAATGTTTCAAGGTTAATATGCTCTGGTTCAGCATCGAGATTAATATTCTGAAATTTCTGATATTGAAAATATTTGGTTTTTTGAGTTTGCTTCTTTTTGGAAAATACAATTACAGTTGCACCTACCAACGCATCTGGAAAAACTGCTTCCCTGAAATGATAAATCTCTTCAACACATCCTTCCGAAGCGAGAATCCTTCTGAAGGAGATTCCGAAGTCTGAATAAAGCCAAGAGTCATAAATAATCGCAATAAATTTTCCGTTTTTGTTAAGGTGGTTAATTGTTTTAAGAATAAAATATACGAACAGATTACTCTTTTTTGAAACTTTAAGTTGGGAATTGGTTAATTGAGCGAATATCTTGTCTTTGTTGCTAATCTTTTCTTGACGGATATATGGGGGGTTGAGAATTGCAAAATCAAATTTCTTTTCATATGGTAACTCAAAAAAATCACCCTCGAAAAGATTTTTTTGGGGGCTTTTGTAGGATTTGCGTATATCCTCAACTAATAATTCTGAATCGATTTCGACGCCTTCAAAACCGAAGTTACTTGCTATTGAACTCAGTGTGTCTAGAAATATATTACCGCCGATACAGGGGTCAAGGATTGTTGACCCTCTTTCAAGTTCACTAACAAATAATTTTACCATGAAATATGCAACATCTGATGGGGTAAAGATTTGGCCAAGCTCCAATTGCTTCGCCGTCATGGTTCTATGTTTTTGCAGGGTGATATAGTCTTTATCAGCACCCATAAACCGAAATTGAAAGTGAACGGTGTTAATTTAAGCCTCACAATAAATTCATTCCGGATTTCAGAATTGGCTTTCAATGTGCTTTCAGGGTCTGACTGAGGTATTGCTCAACGGAACACACGCTAGCCAATGCTCAAACATGGATTCAAAGAGCCCCTTTGTAAGAGGCATCGACAAAACTCCTCTCTTGTCGAGTTTTTAGGAATTTGATTATAGGGTTTCGCCGGTACTACTCAAACGATAACAATGCAGATGTCTCCATTTGAATTTGTGACTATATTTTGTTCTTTGATTCTCGGTTTGGCTCTTTCACACATATTGAGGGCAGTAACTGATTTGTATGAAATTCGAGAAAGAGTCAAGACATATTGGCTCAATTCATTGTGGGTTGTGACTGTAACCATGTGGTCAGTATATGCGTGGTGGGGCTTATGGCAACTCTCTATCGATCTAAACGAATGGCACTATACCCAATATTGGTTTCTCGTGACAAATCTAGCCTCAATTTACTTTTTTACAACGTTAGTACTACCGAAGGCTACAGATGAGGGAACAATCGATTTAGAAAATCATTACTATTCCGTGCACCAAGCCTTTTTCTCAATTGTAGCATTTTCACTTTTCACTTCATCAGCAGTAAATTATTCTCTGTTTGGCAAGGCATTAATCTCAGATATGACTGTGATGCCATTCATTGTAGGTTGTGCTGCAGTGGCTGCTGTATTTACCAACTCGAAAGGTTATCACAAATTCATTGGAATATTCATTTTCATCATGTTCTTGTTTTTCCAAATAAGCGATGTCACAGTCATCGAATATAATGCATAACCTTTCTCATGACTCTAGCGCGTGGGCTACCCCACCAGCGAGTCTCGAAAGGGCTCTGCCAAATCATTTCAGTTGGAGAGGTCTTTGATTTTCTCAATCAAATCCATTCTGCGAAGTCGCCAAACTCCGAATGGGGTCATGGCTACGGCAATGATGATGACTCCACTCATGAGTTGCCAAGCGACACTTGGAACAATGGTAACCGGCACAAAGAATTGCCAGGAAGAGAACGAGGCTGCTAATCCAACCGCCCCTCCATACGCAAACAAAACACCGACTATGCCACCGATAATACCGATCAGNAGNCTCTCGAANAGTAGCATCAAGCCAAGGCTACGNGTTGANGCNCCGAGNACNCGNAANGTAGCCAATTCGAAATCACGTTCTGCTACATTCATGATCATGGTGTTGAACATCACAACAACAGTGAACAACANTCCAAGATACATCATGGTCTGGAAAATTTGAGTTTGCTGGTCNAGAAGACTGTTGATNCCATCNAGCAANGTTTGCCTCTTTACAACACCTGTGGACACTTCACCCAAAGCTGAGTCAACTTCGACCCCTTGAGGGAGTCCAAGATACACCGAAGTAGCGTTAACGCCAAGAATTTCGCTCAAATCACCACGAACGAAATACATCGTACGGGCAAGTTCGGCATTTGCAGTTCCAACGATTTCAACTTCTTGTGGTGCGCCGTTGATATGAACAGATTGCTTGTCTCCAACATTCCATCCGAGGAATCGCATACTGCCTTCTTCCATCATGACCTGAGTAACTGTCATATTCCCAGAAGGCGCCTTTCCATCCAAAAGAGACACAGTGCGCATACCGCTATCGAAGGAATCAAGACCTACAAGAGTGAATGTTCGCTCGATATCATCAGCATCGGCAACTGAACCAAGTGGCATTTCAATGAGCATTTCATAATTAGCAGAATTATTTTCTGCCCAATCAATAACGGGTTGTTCTCCATCCGCCATAATGTAGACTTGTGCATCCCAAGATTGGTCGTCCTCAAGGCCACCAACCATTGTCTCTTGTAATCCTGCTGACATCATTTGAATCGAACCAAACAGCATAAGGGAAATACCAACTGCGACAAAGGTCATGGTAAGTCGAATCGGTTTGCGAACGCTTGAACGAATCGAAAGACCCAGTGTCGTTGGCATCCATGATGTGAGGTTACGAAGGAGGTTCGAACCAACTCGCATTTCATTTTGCCCACTCAATACTCCAAGTGGGTCAAGACGACTCGCTTTCCATGCTGGGAATGCTCCAGAAAGGAATACTACAAACATGGTTGAGCCAATGACGGTAAGATAGATTGATGACGGAATTGTACGCTCAATGATTGGCATACCAACGAGGTCTTGATAGAAATCAAGCATCCCGTTCATGCCCCATGGCCCTGCTAAAGCACCCAGAGTACAACCGATACCCCCAATGACAAGTGGAGCAATGAGGTAGCCGGTCATGAGCGATGAGCGCTCGACTCCAAGTGTCCTCAAGACCGCTATTTCCTTCGATTGACTTTGTACTAAACGTTGCAAACTCAAAACGATGGTAATGGATGCAATTGAAGCAATCATCACGGTGAAAGGAACGGTCGTTCGCTTGGTACCCTCCAAATCTTGTCGCATGACTTCAACCGGCTCATTCTGTCCTCGGTCTCGAACGCGTGCATCCAAATCGTTGGCAGAAAGTGAAGTGTCAACAAATCCTTTCAACACATCTATTTCTTTTCCTTCATACTCTGGTGTATCTGGTAAATCATAGGATGGTGTTCCTTCAACATCCAAAACAATCGTGTTACTTGTTCCGACTACATTACCACTGAGTCGAGCCATTCCAGTATCTGAAAGGTAACCAACAACATATTGTCCAGATTCTGGAGGAAACAAAGTTCCTTCTGGCGCCATAATGACATGGAGAGGGTGATAGCCAGTTCCAACGACAGTGAACGATGCACTCTCATTTCCAGCACCGATGTTCACCGTATCTCCAATCTCGATTTCAAGAGCTTCAGTAACGTGAGCATCGATAACAATTTCATCAGCAGCAATCGCAGTTTGACCTGTTGAATGCCCTTCAGGCATCCATACCCGATCGGCGTTCGCATCAGCAGGAATACCGTGCCAAAACGAATTGATGATGTGCTCTCCAGTCTCATTGGAGTGGAACATCGTACCTTGTGTGACAGTACGACCTTCACATGATACAAGAGAAAAGGATGCAGCAGAGTCCGAGGCCATTTCGGATGCCAATGAATCGCAGAAAGCATTGACTTGTTCAGGACTCCAAGTTGCACTGCGATTGTCAATCCAAAGGTCTGCCAAATTAGAACCGCCGTCTTCATCGGCTTGCATGGCATCATACATGCCTTCGAGATTGTGCGCATACCCGCCAAAGGTAATACCAGCGAAGACACCTACAAACACCATCAAAACAACGGCGACAAGTCGAAGTTTTGTACGCCAAAGACTTCGTGCCAAGCGCTTATTCAGTAGATTTGACATCCCAAGACCTCCAATCACGCTTCTTCATCTGAACCGTCAATCTTTTCATCCGAGATGATTTTACCACTATCAATTCGAATAATTCGGGTTGCATACTTGACTAACCCTTCATCGTGAGTGACAAACACTGCGGTGATATTCTCTTGCTTGCAAGCGTGAACCAAAGCCTCCATGACTTTGTTTGAAGTTTCAGTGTCAAGGTTTCCAGTTAATTCATCTCCAAGCAAAAGAGTTGGGCGCTTAGCAATACTTCGAGCGATTGCAACACGCTGTTGCTGTCCTCCACTGATCTCTCCCGGGAAGCGATTAACCTCGGCTTCTAGCCCAACGAGAGTTAGCAGTTCTTTGGCGCGGGCTACATCCTTTTTGCCAGCGAGTTCTTGAATTAACAGGATATTTTCAAGGACTGAGAGGTCTTGAAGGAGATTGAAAAATTGGAAGACATAGCCAATGTTTTCACGACGAAATGAAGTCATTTTTTCAGAATGGCTTCGGGGGACTTCAGCGTCTTGGAATATGTAACTTCCATCGGTTGGGCTGTCAAGAGCAGAGAGACAATTTAGCAGAGTCGTTTTACCTGAACCTGACGGTCCGAGGAGAATGACTCGTTCACCCTCATGAATCTCTAGATCGATTCCATCAAGTGCTTTTACAACGCCTGCTGGGGTTTCATAGTGGCGCTTTACTCCGGTCATTTTTAGCAATGTCATTTACTCAACCTCTCGATACCTATACCCACATGTCATCATTCTTAATTTCAGTGCAATAAATGTTCTATTTGATGACGAAGTATCTCAGATTAATTCAGAGCACAAAGAATAGTAAAGCAAATAATGACAATAATGGATACAAACATAATCCAGTTATCCCCCCGGTACCCATGGAGTTATTGCCTTTGGTGTAACCAACAATTGATACAACTACGGCCGAAAGCGGGGAAACCCAACAAGCTACGAAAAATAATTCTTCGAAAAACACAGTTCTCTCGTAATCTGCAAGTTCCTCTTCAGTTTCATAATCATAGTAAAGTAATAGCGTTTCAGAATATGAACTTTCATCATCAAAATACACCGTTCCATTCTGTAAATTGAAATATCCAGTTATCTCCCAGTTGCGTTCTTCATTCCTGGACTGTAATTCAACCACATAATCATCATCTCCTCCTTCGCAGCGAGCAATTCCAGATTGCCCGTCTCCTCCGTCATAAATCCAACACCCAAGTAATTCATCATCCAATCCAATATCGATTTGACCAATATATGCAGTCCCATCTCCGGTTTTTGAGAGTGTAGCGTTTTCTTCATTGTAACCGTATTGGTCTTCTCCAAAAACCGCCATCAAAATAATTGGAATAAGCATAATCATAATTGGGATTCCTGCCCCGATATTGAATTGTTTCCAGTCAAAAGGAGATTTTTGAAATGCGACGACTTCTCCAGTTGGACTGATCATATACGCTTGTTCATTTGTGGTAGGTGATGGAGTTTCATTTACCGCCGCAGTAAGGGTTGTTTCATTATCACCCGGAGGATTCATTGCAAAAGTAATTGACTCAGGCTTCTTATCTATCAAAAACTCCACCACATGGTCAGTAAATATACTATTCAGTTGCTGTGCTGATTCTGATATCTGAACTATGAACGAACTGCTAGAATGGGATAGTGAAAGTGTCAATGTGCCTGAGCGAGATGATATGTTGCATAGCCAATATAACAAGTGGCGTTAGCATATATTGAAATGTGGCAGAAGATGCGAGAAGGCATGAACCGGATAGGGTCTGCCCTTTTGCTCACCACCATTTTCCTACTGGCTCCTCTTTCAGGGTGCTTCGGTGAAGATGAGGTTGAAATGATCGACCCAGCATCAGTTCTACAAATCGACTTTCTCAACCCCTCAGACGCTAGTATCAAGGCAGGAGAATGGCATGATTTCACCCTAGAAGGGGAAGAATGGGCAATCTCAACAGAATCGGATGTCTTGTTATTCGTCGACGGCAATTATGATATCGACCACATGGTTTTCGGCGGCAAAGAGACGGTAAAAGGCATGATTCTTACAACACCATACGTCACAAATGTAAATATTACATTAATCGGCTCTGATGGAAGTAGTCAGGTAATCTCAGTTCCATTGACCAATGGCACCCCAATTGTCAACGGTGAAGAATGGTTCACCAAGATGGAGTTTATCACAAGTGTATGCGGCGATTCATCCAAGTGTGGAGGTTACGTTAACCGCTGGATGGGCTCGCCAAATCCTGCTTTTGAAAGAGGAGCGGCATATTTCCAAGGCCACTTTGAAGGGCTTGGATATGAAACCCATATCTTGCGAGTGGTAGACCACGGAAATATCGCCGAGCCTGAAAGTCTCAACGTTATCGCATGGAAGGAAGGACGAAGAGATGACTGCGTACAAGGCATGGGTGGCCACATGGACATTGCTCCACCAGGAGGGCCACCAGGCGGCGGTACTTACGAAGGCGCATACGATAACACAGCAGGTACTGTTAGCATGATGCTCTTTGCAAGGGCATTTGTCGATCTCACTTTCGAATGTGACACTTTCCTAGCACTCTGGTCTAGTGAAGAAGAGGGATTACGCGGTTCCAACGCTTTTGCTAACAATGATTGTGATTACTGCCTTCCCAAAGATAAGGAATTAGAGTTTTACATCAATATGGACATGATGGGAATGTCTTGGCCAGCACACAAATCCAATGGTGACCCTTTCCCATATCATGCTTGGTCCGGGCCTGATTTCGACCCAGAAGTACAAGACGTAGAAATCACTAACGTTCTTGACAAAGTTCATTTCGATATTCTAAAAGCACCTCGGAATCTAACAATAGACGGCTCATATGGTGCTGGCTGTGACCAACATTGGGATGAGCACAACAACTTGGTTCTCGATGTTCATGAAGATACGTTCGGACGCTCTGACCACGTTACTTTCCGTGATTTAGGCGCTCAGACTATTTTCCATCTCGGTGCCTATGATGAGGATTATGACGCATACCATTCTCCATCAGATACACTCGATAACATGGTGGCAGAAGTTGGAGGACAAGAGGAACTTGAGAAGAGCATGGAGTTCGTCATGTGGGCTGCAATGCTTGAGTTCATAATTGCAGATAAAACCGATGAAATAAGAAATACAGCGGCTTAAGAAACCATGCAAAACTAAGTTTTAGTCAAAGCATATAGTATATCAATAGGATTCTTTTGCCGCGTCCATGTCGCAATTCGACGACCTTCTCGATTGGTTGAATGGTTTAGATGCATGGGCGCAATGGATTGTTGGTTTATTTCTAACAATCTTGACTTGGGCATCCGTCCGCCTTGCTATGAGAAAAGTCGTGCTTGATTTTGTCCGTCAAACCAGCATTGATTGGGACGACCAACTGTATGGAGTGGTAACAAAGCGCCTTTATCTGTTTATTCTGATTGTTGGCGTCAACATGACCATGGTTTGGGTAATTGGTAAAGATGATTCATTTGTAAAATCGATTACTCCTTTTATCCAGGCGACATACATTCTTCTAACTACTTCATTGGCTAGTGTTACAATAAAAATAATGATTCCTGTGGTTATGGAAAGGTTCGCAGATCCTACGGCAGTAAAGGTTTCAGGAAGCAATTCACTGATTATTTTCTTGGGTAGGGCAGCAGTATGGTTTGGAGGCCTCTATCTCGCATTTTCTGAACTTGGCATCGATTTACTAGGGGTATTAGCGACTTTGGCTGTATTCTCATTAATCATTGGTCTTGCCATGCAGCAGACTTTGGGTAATATCGTGAACTCTTTCATGTTAGCACTCGACCAACCTTTCGAAGTAGGAGACAGAATAGAAGTCGAAGGAAAATTAGGTTCAGTGGTTTCAGTTGGAATTCTATCGACCAAGATTCTAACACACGAAGAGAATTTGGTAGTTATCCCAAACAATAGTCTTGTGAATTCAACTATAATCAATCATGCACGTGGTGGCGGAGATGGTGAAGGGCGCCGTATTTCATTAGTCCAAGATATTGGTGTCAGCTATGACGAGGATATCGATCACGTGAAGTACACCATTCTGAAACTACTCCGTGAATGCCCATATGTTTTGGAAGCTCCAGAGCCACGTGTATTACTAATTGAGTTAGGGGATTTCTCAAAGGTATTCCGCATGTATTGCTGGGTTGGAGATTACTCTGATGAATACGTAACTCGCGATTGGGTCTTGAAGAACCTCGATGAGCAATTTAAGAATGAAGGAATTGAAATCCCGTATCCAACAGTAGTCGAGATTGCCGAAGAAAGCGAAAGTTCCTCTGATCAGCGGGGTAAGAAGGCAAGCGTTAGAGTTGCAAGATTACAGATGATTAAGGAAGATAAGAAATTATTGGAAGAGCGCGCTGCAGCAAAGATTGAAGTTGATATTATAACTCAGAAACTCAAAGATCCAAATTTAGATCGCAAAGAGAAGCAAATGCTCGAAGAAGACTTGAATGAACTTAACAAGGTCCTTGGAATGTTCGAAGCCGGCGGCGACGATTAATTGAAGTGAGTTAAACAGCTGGGCCTCTAATCAGGAAAGCCACCCATAATAGCGAAAGCAAGAATCCACAAATGTTGAAAATTCTTGGACCATATTTCTCATCACTGAATAGTCCTGAAAGGCGTGCACCAAAGAAAGTCCAAGCGATCATTGCCGCAACGCAGATACTCAATGTAACAGAGATAATCGATAAGATACCAACAACTCCTCCACCTAATGGTTCAATGTATTGACTCATTATGAGGATGACGAATGCCCATTCTTTACCATTAACGAATTGCATGCTAATTCCTGTTTTTAGTCCCAGTTTACCTGTAGATTCTGAAACATTTAGAGATGTTATATCGAATTTGAATAGAGCCACAACCATAGCCAACAAGAATAGCATCCCAATCCAATGAAGGGCAATTAGTGCTGTCTCATTTTCACTTAGTGAATCAATGGTCAATCCAACTGTAAATTCCATTACGAATAATCCAATCGCCATCCCGGTGATTAAAGAGATGTTACTCTTTCTTCCAAAAAGGCCACTGTGAGCGAATGCTGTCAATGCATTTGGCCCAGGAGTAAGTAATGCAATGGCGATAATCAGCAACAACTGGAGTAAAGCAGTTGTTGCATCCATGAGTGCTCGACCCTATCATGATAAATAATGATTCATACTCAAATGTTAGAATTAGGCCGACATAACCTGATGTCCCTACTTCCCATATGGCTTTAACTCAGTAATGGATTGAGAGATTTTTTTATAGCACCTCAGCATAGATTGAAACAAATCTTCAAAAGCATTAGCCGGTAATTAAGGCCATGGACAATCTTCCCTTGTTTGTCTTACCAATGGTTCTGATGCCTGGTGAGATTCAAGAATTAAGGGTGTTTGAGCCTCGTTATCGACAAATGCTCGATGATTGTCTTTTGGATGAACGTAATTTCGGTTTGGTTCTCAATGATCCTTTTCAACTTGTCAATCACTGGGATGGACCGCGAACTCATGGCTGTGAAGCAGAGATTATCTTCCATGAGACCAAAGGAAGTAATCATTTTCTGAAGATTATTGGCCGAAGAAGATTTACAATTGAGCAGGTGTTTGAACCTGCACTACCTCCGTTCAGTCATCCTATGGTTGAATCACTAATCAGCTCGGATGGAATCGACCCCGACTTGCAAACCATGCTCGAAATTATCCCTGATGATGTTGACCATTCAAAACTCTACATCAGTGCTAAAGTCGAATACCATGAGCCGGAAAAAGAAACTACTGCTGAACAACAGGATGAATTGAAAATTCTAGTCAATATGGCATTAAATCAAATCGCACATATGCTAAACATCGAAGAAGATATGGTAGAGCAGTGGGTCACAACAATGCCGATGTTACAGGTTGTGGACAGTGGGCCAAACTCGGTTTACTCGGCTACGGCTTTGCTGCTTAATGAACTAGAAGCCAGACAACAGGTCTTGGCATGTGGTGATATTAGTACCGCGATTGCAGAACTATCACATCAATTGGGTGCTTTCGCTGAAGAGGAGTAATACAGACGGTACACACGAATAGGACGGACTGCAACCCCTCGTGAATAGATACCATGTGCGCAAGGGTGTTTAGCCGCCCCCTCCTTCGCCGCCGCGCCCACTTCTCCAACCGGAACCAATGATGCCTTTTGCTTCAAGAACACGCGGGACAATTACCACATAGACGATGAATATGATAGTCCCAATGCCCCGAATTGGGCCAGAAAATGCAAAGGCAGTCAAAACAATGGCAGCACCAACCAAACCGGCTCCTATTGAAATGATACTGGCGATCTTTCTGTTCCTTAGAGACTGATCCTTCCACAAAGGTCCACCAATCCTGAGTTCATCAATCCCGTAGCGGAATTTACGATGGCAGTGTGGACATTTATGTTTTCCAAATGATTCCAATGTCAGCGTCTGTTTGCATGAGGGACAATCATATTCAGATTCTCCAGACATCGCATTGGCTATTTTCGAAAGCCCCATGCCTCCTCGATTCGTTTGTGCCACGCTTATCCCCCTTCCACAGTGAATAAGAGGTTTTTTCCGACATGATTACCTGCCCATCATACACAACGGGTCCCCTTTTAGCCGTATACATGTACAACCGTAACCAAGCGACATACCCTTCACGCGTGGGTGTTGGATTGGGTCGAGCCAATGTATTTTGAGACGCTTGTCCTTATTTTTAATTTATATTAGGGAAAAACTATCACTTGTATCTTGTTAAGGATTTTAATGAGTTCGGTTTTGCGGTGGATTGCCCCTACGATGTCGTGGTTTTTCGATATTTTACCTGGTGTCAATTTAATTCCAGATAGAATCAGGAAAATTCTCGCTGGCACGTGTTTTGTTCCAGGTGCAATACTGGCTAGCATTGGATGGGCGATGGAACAATCTCAACAAGCGTGTACTTCTTGCGCACAAAGCACATCGGACGGTTTTCTTGAATTACTCATGATGTTATTCGGAGTAATTCTCATGTTAATTTCTTTGTGTCTTTGGCCTTGGGGCTCATATGAAGAGGAGTCACAGAGTTAGAGTTGACATCGTTCGAATTTTCCATTGAAATCCAATAAGCATCTCCGGTTTAAATTGAAATCAGTAGACCGTTATGCTTCTAAAATTTCTGCTTTATCGTTACAGATGAAGTGTTTTCTATATCGATAATTTCCTCATCCTCTTTGTCATCCAAATCGTCCACATCTTGTCCAACTAGGCCTTTCTTAGCTTCTAGTTTGGAGATTTGTTTTTGAAGAATTTCAAATTCTATTTCAAGATCTTCCATCGTTTCTGTAACGATTTCCATTTTGTCTTGAATTCTAGAAGCGAGTTTTTTCATCTTCCGCAAGATACGCTTTTCGGACACATATCTCCCAATTGCTAATCAGTTATCAATTGATAACTCAGTTTTTTGTGTGAAGTGCTTTGGGTTTTCAGCGCCAATCATTCTTCATAACTTTCTTGTCTAGCAACTTCTAATTGTAGAGCAATAGTCATTTTATCTGGCATTTGTGTTTCAGACGAATCTACAGGTGACATCATTTCTCCTTCCTCTACATAGAGACTAGGTCCATTGGCCATGAAGTAGACAGAACCACGACCGGCTCTAGAGTCTTCAGGTTGTGGGTCTTCACTACTTGCACAGGCGGCAATACAACCATCGGCGAATGCGATGTAAACACGGCCCTCAAGATCAATTGTCAGGTCGTTGAAATCTAACAGATTGCGGTTAGAACCTCCATCATCAGTACGGCAATCACCACTGTTTAGACACATGGATCCCACTTGCACTGGGTCGCTGGATAATCTGCGGGTGTGGAATGTTGGGTTTTCATCAAGGGCGTTTAGACTGTAAGTTACGTATATGTGATAGTGAACATTACCTGGTGCAAAATGCCCGTTTCCATTCCAATTATTATCATCGATATCTGTTGTGTTTAGCAACGAAACGTTTTCGCTTCCTAGGTAAGTAATTGCAATTCGCCCTGGGTCGCCAGCATCGGTTTGTGGGAAAGCGGTTGAAATCACCTCAGCAGGGCTTATTCGCATACTCTTTTGATTCCATGACAAACCAGAATCTGTGCTTGTCGACATGTATATTCCTTGGTCTTCACCGGTCCAGATGTGGTATGCATTGGATTCGCTATCTGTAGCAACTTCGGAATTTTTCCGAGGGTTAGGAGTACCAACATCCGTTCCCATTTCTATTTCATCCCAAGTCATTCCGTTATCCTTGGACAATATCAGTGTCGGGGTTGCGACACGAGGAGTGACGTAGACAGTTCCATCCGGAGCGGTTGTAATCGCTCCATGCAATCCCCCATTTGTCGATGCTAGGCCAACTATATTGCCTCCGACTTCGAAACTCGCACCGCCGTCAAAACTAGTGAAACATGATATTCCTACTAGTTTATTGAAACAGAAATATACCGCGGTTTCATAGATTGGGTTTATCTGTCCTATTGGACCAAAAAGGCCTTCATCTCTCCAAGGACCAGTTGCTAACTTGATGTGGTCGTTTAAGGGAGTTGTTCCTGAGTCGTGAGGATTACCCAGCCATGATTCACCATCATTATCCGACCAGCCAATCCAAGTCGATTCTAACCCCATCATATGGATATTGAATACGCGGTCTGTCACAGGGTCGACCCATCCATATGGGTCACTGGTAAAGGGGGCCTGAGTGATATCTGCGACATTTGTCCAAGTCTCACCATAATCACATGAACGCATTGGTTTTTCCATTGCTATGAAGAACATACAGCCACTAGATGTGATTCCAATACTCGGTTCCTTTCCAGTCTCCCCTACATCGCTGAATATGAAATCCATTTCCAGCGGTTGTTCATTAACAGGCATACCTGCACTATTGGTTACGAAAATGGTAGGGTCATTTACCATGACAGTCGGTGTAAATTCTTCTAATTCACCTTCATCAGAAGATACCACGGTGTAAAGAATGGTAGAGGAAAGCAGTAGCATCACTAGGGCTATTGACAAAGCAGGCTTTAGAGAGAAAGTCCCGAACATCGGTTCATTGGATAGTTTTGTACTCAAACCATCGTCAATTAACTCTGCCTCTAAGATTGCTGAACCAGCGACTACTGCGGAGGCTGCAACTACAGTTGATTTGCTAGAACCTGAAGATGTGCCTGTAGGCTCGCCTCTAACCGTTAATGATGAAAGTTCGATCTTCTTCATCAGCGGGTGGTGACGTAATCTCATGCATGGCCTCTCAACAAATACATAGAGAATCATTGCCGATACAAAGGTTAGTAATAATGCGATAACTGCATTTAGAATAAAAGCAAAGTTACCTGAAACCTCTAAAGTTGATATGAAAAATTCTGTCGATAATGGGAACAGCCAAATCATTATCATTTCGTGCATTAGATATGCTGAATAGGAAAGTTGCGCAATCGGATAGAGTATTTTCGCTCCAAGGATTTTACTTAGGACCTGTGCAATTACATCTTTGGAATACAAAGCGGCAATGATTAGGAATGCAAGACTCGCTGCGAAGATATCTCTTTCTACCGCATACCAGGTTAACTGTACAACATATGGTGTATCGACAAGATATTTCATATCGAGCATCGATGAAATAACGAAGAGTGCTAACGCCATTGCAGAGATGAAAATTATTCGCTTACTATTCTCGAAAAAATGCTTTAGTTGCCCTTCACGATAAATATGCAGCCATGCCGCCATAACTCCGATTAACAATCCGCCATATCTGGTGTAGAAGTTGTCATATGTGTGATTAAAACGACCAATCCATGTATCTGAGCCAAGGTCACGAAAATCCCAGTAAACGGCAAGTTCGTAGTATTCTAGAGCTAAAATCCGTAGTAGCCAACCAATGAATAAAAGACCTACGCACCACATAAAAAACTGCTCAGATTTTCGCATCATAAGGAGGAAAATTGGTGCGATGAGATAGAATTGTTCCTCTATGGCTAGCGACCAGCACCAGCCCATATACTGGTTTTCTATTGAAATGAAATTATTTACATAGAGTAAATTAGCCCAGGCATAATCAATATCTTCGCCTTTTAGGAAAAATACTGCGAGGATCATTGCTACTACATAGACGGGCATTAGTCGCAAAAATCTTCGGGCATAGAATCTTCTAAAATTCATCTTGTCAGATCTCTTGATTTCTTTGAAAATTATTGACCCAATCAGAAATCCACTAATTACGAAGAACATGTCAACTCCAAGGCCACCTTTGATCAACCATGAGAAGGCAAAATTATTGAAAATCGAGTCATAAAATGGTAGTACATGACCATTAGTCCATTCGACATTTTGAAAGAACCATACATGGAACATCAGTACCCAAAGAACAGCAATTGCTCTAACTCCATCAATTGCTGGCTGATGGAACGATGGACGATTGAATAAATCTCTCAAACCATCTCGTACATTGAATAAATTAGATTTATCAAATTCTTTATCCATCTAAATCACAGCAGTCCGAGCAATCGACTTTCTAGAATCATCATCTAAATAGGACATCTCGCCAAATGAATCTGGATAGTTTGGGTATTTAGTAATCACTTAATCTAATTCTAATTCATTAAGCAATGAAATATTAAATGAAAGCAACCTCACAAGCAATATTATTATTCGATTGTAAAACAAAGTCGTCTGCCCCTTTCAAACCAATAAATATCGGAATTAATAGGCAAAACCTATCATGAATGGATATCAGCCTATGGTTGGAGCGAGAGTAGTGGGGTATGAGCCTTTGATACTGCGTGTATATCGGCAACTAAAACAAATAGACTCTGACTTAAGAGGTGGATTGATGAGTGAAATAAAATCAGTAACGAACGCACTTGATTTACGGTACATGCAAGTACACTTTAGTTTACAGGAAGGCTCTTCATTGCCAGGGTCAAAATTAGCTTATCATTTTTTGAATACTGAATTTATTACTGTGATAGAAAAAAATGAACGTGGAATGATGTGCTACGTCAAATTTGAATTTAAAGATCGAAAAACACTGCAGCTTGAACACGACGGATTAGAAATTCTAGAGGTAAAGTCAGAAACTTCAACTTCTGCTTTAGCCAGAGTTATGCTCCGCGGGCCAATAGCAATGATGTTCTGCGAAGATAATGAAGTGTGGTGGGTAAATCCGACTAATCTTACTTCGAGTGGTTTTTCATTGACTATTCGAGGCACTAGGCAAGGTTTGTCGAGAATTCGAGAACAGATCTCAAATTTAGTTGGAAACGGATTTTCTGTTAAATTAAGCGCTGAATCAATGCACAGTCCGGAGTTCAGAGATATGTTACCTAGGAAACAAAGAATGGTGCTTGATAAAGCGATCTCAATGGGCTATTACAGTCGCCCTAGAGGTTGTACTCAGCGAAATATTGCTGAAGTTCTGAACCTCAAACAAGCAACAGTCAGCGAACATCTGCAATCTGCAGAATCAAAGATTATCAACACCTTGGGCTTTTAATGACCCTTCTTGCCTTTTTTAACGGGCATTCCTATCATGAATGGGCGCTAACCTATGCCTTGAATGCCTACACGCGAGACATGCGTCCAGTTTCACTGCGTACAACAGCTTTACTTTTGACACTAATAATGGTTTTAATGCCTATGGCTCCTTTTGCCGACCAGGATTTCAAATCAAGCGATTCCGATTCTGAAAGTGGTAATGAAGAACTCAACGAACAAATTATCATGAGTTCAGGCAATACTGGAAACGCCGATTCATTGGCGTTCGGATTACGATCCGGATGTGCTATCGGTGCATCTGGCAACATCAAGTGCTGGGGTGACGGTAGTGAAGGTCAACTCGGACTTGGTAATACTCAGAACGTTGGAGACAGTACTGATGAAACTGGAACTGATCTCCCGTTCGTAGACCTGGGAACTAATGCAGCAGTTGACAAGATTGTCATGGGTGAAAACCATTCTTGTGCACTATTTACTAACGGTTCAGTCAAGTGTTGGGGCGAGTCCTCAGTCCTTGGTTTGGGCTACTCATCAAGCAATGGCGGATTCGGCGACGGATACCTCGAAACCGGTGATACATTGCCATTCATGGAATTCCCTGCTGGCCGAACAGCAACAATGATTGAAGCTGGAAAGAGCCACACCTGTGCAGTTATGGACAACGACGACCTAATCTGCTGGGGAGATAATAGCAAGGGGCAATTGGGCCTAAATGATACCGACAAGAGAGGAGATTCAGGCGGCGAAATAGGTGCAAATTTCGAAGTAACCAGTGTTCCTTCAGGAAGAACAGTTACCGACATGGCACTAGGTTGGGATCACACCTGTGTTGTTTGGGACAATAATAGCGTATCTTGCTGGGGAGGCAACGACTACGGACAACTCGGACTTGATTCAACCACCGATATCGGTGACGGAGGGTCCGAAATGGGAGACAATCTGGATTTCCTAGACCTTCCAGGACCCGCTAGCGCAATCACTGCAGGTGATGGATTTACTTGTGCACTTATCGTTGTTGGCCCAGACGCATACATCTTCTGCTGGGGATTGAATGACTTCGGACAACTTGGAATTGAAGATATAACAAACGTAGGAGATGGTATTGGAGGCTCTATGTCCTCTATCACTAATGTCAATTTGCATGGAAATATGATAGGTCTTCGGAATCTCGATGCTGGGGAAGACCATGTGTGTGTTGTTGGCCAAACATCAGCTGGTTATTTTCCCGTCCAATGCTGGGGTAACGGAGCAGATGGAAGGCTAGGTTACGGTAGCCAAGACCATCGAGGAACTGGCCCGGGCTCCACTAATGGAATGGGGGCTAACCTTCCTTATGTCCGACTAACCTCTTCCCCCACTCATTATGCATACAAAGTGACAGATATCCAAGTTGGTGCAGGAGCAACTTGTGTAGTAATGTGGGGCGGTGACGTCATCTGCTGGGGAGGCAACGGAATCGGCCAACTAGGATATGGAGATACTGAAGACCGTGGGGATGGTCAAACAGATCTCCCATTCACTACAGAATTAAATTTACAATTGGATGAAGAAGTCAAAGACAACTCTTGCGAAATTCTTGCAGTACCTGAAGCCCGCAATGAACTTGACAAGAGGCTCGATTCAGATTCTAGCGACACTGGTGATTTGATTTCAATGGTTGAAATACCAACTACAGGATGCCCAGCAATCGCATACTATGATTCTGGAAATAACAACCTAAAATTCGCTGCTTACGATAATGGAATGTGGGCTGTTGAAACACTAGGTAGCGACTCCAACCTTGCTGATGTTGACCTTGTAATCGATTCAGAGGGTAACCCTCACATTGTTCACATGA
>PBRN01000183.1 GCA_002725955.1 Pseudobdellovibrionaceae bacterium | reverse complement strand
CTCCATCAGCCCGCAGGTGAGCTCGATGATCCGCTGGCCAGAACAGATAGTATTGGTGAAGAAGAACGGCGACAGATGAAAAGCTTTGTTGAAAAGTATTTGCGGGGGGTGGTAGCCAGCGAGGAACGCAGCAAGGTGTGTTTGTATACCATGTCATCAGATGAGCATTTTATAGTGGATCGCTGGCCCGGGCGGTCTGGGGTGTTTTTTGCTGGTGGCTTTTCCGGTCATGGTTTCAAATTTTGTCCTGCCATCGGTAAGATTATGGCGGATTGGGTGACGCAGGGTGGCACAGATCTGCCTGTGTCCTTTCTGGGGTTGCAGCGTTTTAGTTAACCTGTTTCAATAAAATCTCGCCGTAACATTGACGCTGAACATTTTGAGATGGGTAGGGCGTGAGCACGTGCTTGTTTGACTGGGTTGAAAATTGTCTGTCATAACCTGAAATCAGTGAATATACTAACCTCAGTTTCAATCGTAGAAAATAGGATCAGGATTTATGCTCAGGTTATTGTTTTTATTCCCTCTAGTAGCAATGTTGGTGCCGTCGTTTGCATGGTCTCATGGCATTAGTGAAGAAGCTCGTAAGGCTATGATTGATGGTGGGTATCTGCAGTATATATGGCTAGGTGCTGAACATATGATCACCGGCTATGATCATTTGCTGTTTTTGTTTGGAGTTATTTTCTTTTTGACCAAGCCCTCTGAGATTGTAAAATTTGTCACCGCTTTTACCGTGGGTCATAGTATCACCCTTATCGTTGCTACCTTTATGAAAATTACCGCCAATTATTTTTTGGTGGATGCTGTGATTGCGGTAACTGTTTGTTATAAAGGTTTTGACAACAATGGTGGTTTTCAGAGTTACCTCGGGTTAAAAAAGTCGCCGAATCTGGTGTTTATGGTTTTTGTCTTTGGACTGATTCATGGTTTCGGCTTGTCCACCCGATTGCAGCAGTTGCCTTTGGGGGAGGACCAAACGGGTATTTTGTTCAGGATTCTTTCATTCAACCTTGGTGTGGAATTGGGGCAGATTGCCGCTTTGATGGTCATGCTGTTGCTTTTGGCTCGTCTGCGCGCTGTGGCAATGTTTTCTCGTTTTTCTCGTTTTTCGAAGGTGGCTAACGACTGCCTTATCTTGGCTGGCTTTCTATTGATGCTTAGTCAGCTGCATGGTTATCAGCATGACGTGTATTCCGATGATTTTGGTTTGAATGAGGATGAGCATACTCATATTCATGAAGACTGGGATGAGGAAGATGCGAATCAAGAATATAAACATGATTCACTTTAATTTTTTGGAGGATGACTATGAAAACAATGATCACTATGCTGACCTGCCTTTTTCTCAGTGCCAGCGCTTACAGTCATGGGGACCATAACCATGGTGATCGCATTACTAAATGCAAAAAGAAAACATGCACCAAAGATGAAATCAAATCCGGGGTAGTTGAGCATGTGATTCCCGAATTTATTGGCAAAAAGAAAATTGCTGCTTCCTGGACCAAAGCTGAGTTTAAATCCATGGAAGAAAGAAAGTATGGCAAGAAGGTTGAGTGGGTGCTGGTCTATTACAATGCTACCGAAAAGCCTAAGAAACAAAAGCTGTATGTTTTTGTTACCGGCAAAGGCTATCTTTCAGGTATCAATCATACCGGTAAATAGTGGGCAGGTAGGTTTCTGAAAGCAGGGACGGAGGCATGGGTACATGCCCCCGCCTCCTTATGGACTGGTATCTGCCAGGACAAAATCCACAACGGCTCCGAGTGCTTGGTCCCGGTATAAGTCAATCTCATTCAAGACTTCATGCATAGCTTCAGGAAAGTAGACCCTTTGGCACTGAGTGGCTTCTTCACATAGTTTATTCATCCCTTCGGCATCAACGTAGAGGTCCTTGCCGCCCTGCAACATCAAAATCGGCATTTTTAACTCCGACAGCCTTTTCTGGACTTCCCAGCAGGAGTCCAGTGTGGCCCTTAGAAAGGATGCGGAAGCTCCCCCCTGAATCATATCTCTATTTGCCATCTTAAAATCAAACCATGTGCGGTAGCGTTGATCGCTATTGGTGTTGTAATTGGAGTAAGTGCCATCGAATGGTCCCTGGCCTGGGAAAAAATCCTGCCCCATACCCAGTAGTTCCATAACTTTGGCTATGAACCAAATTAACCACTCGGGAACCCCTCCTGAGGATGGGTCGATTCCCGGAGATGATAATACGATTTTGTTAAAATGATTGGGATGTTTGAGCACATAGCGGGCTAAAATATGACCACCCATAGAGTGAGCGATGGGAACAACCTCATTGGTAAACCTGGGTTTCACCACCTTCGTCATGATGGTTTCCAGATCTTCAACAAATTCATCATAGTTGCTGACATAGCTGACATGGGGATCATCATTAAGGCGCTGGGAGTCCCCTTGGCCACGCCAGTCCCATGTGACGATGGATATTTTATGCTGATAAAGATCGTAGATCATCTCGGCTTGCCTGATGGCGTATTCTTCCCACCCTTGGATGAGTAAAACTGTGACTACTGCCTCCGGATGTTCGTAGACTCGATAACGCAGGCGGGTAGCGTCTGGGGTTTCGATGTCACCGACGGTGGCTTGGCTTTCATAGAAAGGCATGACCTCCGATTGCATAATCTCTTTATACTTATTTTCATCAACCGCCGATGCTGTTGACGCTAAGTTTATCGTAGATAGCACCAGGATCGTTAGATACTTGTTCAAGGGTTCACCTCAGGTTAGGTAACTATTGAAAAATCTTATAGGAAGTTTAACGCAAAATGCCATCATCGCCAAATGCCATCATCGCCAGATTTCATTATCGGCAGATCTCATCGGTTAATCCTGAGTGTGTCTGGCGATAAATCAGTGGGTGTTTTTCTCGTCTTATCCAGACGACTATTCCCAGGTGGGACTTTTGTCTGTGACAGCATTATTGGTCAAGCGGGTGACACCACTGCCATCGGCATTCATCTTGTAAATCTCTTGATTCCCGTCTCGGTTGGAGACAAAGACAATTGACGAACCATCAGGAGACCAGTGTGGATCGCTGTTGTAGGCTGTATCGGTAAGCTTGGTTAGGTTGCTGCCATCTGCATCCATCACATAAATATTGGTTGTTGAACCATTATTTTGATACGTAATGTCACAAACAATTTTGGAACCATCATCGGACCAAGAGGGATGACTATAGGCCATGCCGTTATCGATGGTTATCCTGGTTCGATTGCTACCATCAGCATTGATGATATAGAGTTGATAGCTTGATTCCACGCCTTCGGTCTGCGAGGCATAAACCAGTTTGCTGCCATCTGGTGACCAGTCAGGATACAGTTCATTGGCGTTAACATCATTTAATTTCTGATCATTTTGACCATCGATATCGATGCGGTAAAGTTTATAACCAGACACGTATTTGCCATAAACGATGGTGTTACCATCGGGTGATAGGGAGGGAAATCTGCTGGTGTTGCCTCCAGTTATCTGCGTTGCGCTCGTGCCGTCGATGTTCATGGTCCAGACATTCCAGCTGCCCGTAGCAATATAATAGGTTAATCTGGATCGATCTTTAGCCAGTGATGCCTGCATATCGTTAATAGCGGTATTACCACCAAAGTTGGATATCCTAGTTTTATTGCTGCCATCAGGCTCCATTAGATAAAAATTGCCATCTCCTCCCTGATAAGAAGTGAAGAGGATTCTAGTATTGGGATCATTGTCATCCTCCGTTAAGGTGATGGTTTGCCTTTGTTCATTCCCTGATTCAGTGCCATTTACCACGCTGCTAATGTCAACAATCATGGTTTCATTGCCCTCATAGTTGGAGTCATTAATCATTGCGATTTCCCAAGAGGTTGACTGGGAGCCAGGGGTAATGGTGAGAGTGTTAGTGTCAGGAGCAAAATCGCTATCTTTGGTGCCGGTGCCCTGGTCATAGGCACTGGTGACTTTGACTTCATTAGCAGACAGATGAGAAAGGTTCAGGGTGCAGGTGACTTTTTGGTTGCTATTTTCTGCAATAGAAGCAGGAGTGCATGACAATGACACACTCGGCTGAGATTCATCGTCGGTCAGCTTCAAAGAGATTTGTTTATTGGTCTCTGGGACATTGGCATTCACTGCAACTATCGAAATGATAATGGTTTCATCCCCTTCATAGATCGCATCATCTTTGGAACTTAGTGCCACGCTGCCCTCTAGGTCGCCGGTGTAGATGGTTAAGCTATCCTTCTTCTCGTAATCAGTATTGACCGTCGCTGTGCCTTCATAGCTGAAGCTGATAACCACATCTTTCGTTGCTTTGGCTGATAAAATAGCTGTGATGGTGGCATTGGTTCCGTTTTCAGTGATGGTCGAGGTGGAGGTTTTAAACGTGAGCTCTGGAATCTGTGTGTTACTGGCTTCCGTCTTAGTAGAGAAAATTTCACTATCGTCGAGAGAGGACTTGATGGTGGTGGCATTACTCTTGATTTCAACGTCATTAGCGATGGTTTCTTTGGTTTTAATGGCCTGAAAGACCCCAAAGTAACTGGTACTAAAGGTTAAAAATTTGCCATCATCAGAGGCGGTCAAATCGCTGGTTTTCAGACCGCTGCGGATTTCTTTTTTATCTGGATCAAAGATCTGGTAGAAAACCGTTAGTTTATCTAAGCTGTTCAACCTCAGTTTAGTTCCTGCCGGTGTTGGGACTGAGATGGTGAATGCCGAGACGACGGAGACATCTCCGGAAGGGAAAATAGCGACCGGTGTCGCAGCCTGATCTACCTGAATATTGATTTGTGATGAAATTTCAGAGGTTACCGTTTCGTGAAAATCTAGGCTGCCGGGCTCCATGAAGACATTGATTTGCCCTCCTTGTTCTGAAGACAGGGATCCTGCCGGAAATGAGGCTGAGGCACCGGCCAGTGCGGTGCCGCCAGTACTTGAGTTATAGGTAAAGGTTTGGGCGCTGGTGCTGCTAGGGTCAAAGGCATTTTGTTCGCGACCTTCCACTTGCACTCGGTCAGAGACTTCTTCGTCAGCACAACGCAGGCTGAGAGCTAATGAGGCAATCAGCAATGCATTTAAAATGATTTGATCAATATGTCTCATGGTGACGAACCCTTAGATCAACGCACATCTTTAACTTAATCGGAATAAATGTTTTTTTTTTAATGCGTTCTGGGGGCTTAGCTGTAAAAAATTTCATATGGTAAGATTTGATCCTTTTGGCGGTAGAGCCATTGATCTGTATTAATGAATAATCATAGGTGTGTCCCGAGATTTTTTGATACTTTTTGGTTTGAAGGGGTGCCTCTCTTAGTCTGTTTAGGATTATCAGATATAGATAGGAAGCATTCTTATTTTGATGATAAATAATTTATTTAAATTCAAAAAAGATTGTTTTATTACATAAAAAACGTATATCTATGGCGCCTTTGTTTGGGGGGGGAGAATGAGCTGAAACTGTGCTTATCCTGTCGACCAGCTTGTGTTCACCACCGGCCAAAGATCAGACAGATTGTCTGAAAATCCTTAATATCTCTCATTACAATTGCCTGGACTTGTTTTTGCACCGGGGGGCTTGTTATTTAAAAGACCAGGAGTCCCCAGAACATGAGCAAGCATTTTATCTTTGTGGCAACGGCAATGCTGTTGGCTAGTTGCAAAGTACCGACCAAATCAAAGACCGTTGATTACCCCTCTCAGGTAAATGATCAAGCTTCCTCTATTGCTGAGGAACCTTCGCAGGCTCAGCCAATGGATACCCAATTGAGGAAATCACCAGCGCCAAAGTATAATGCCACTGGTCCTCTAGTTAGTCAGGTTAACAACCGGTTTTGGTCCGTAGGCGAATTTCGTGTTCATTGGAACCGAGACCGAAAAATGCTGGTGGTCAGGCATATTAAAGGTGGCAATCGCGTTTTGTGGAGTTCGGTGGCGGGTGAAAACTTTGTAGCTTTGGGTTCGGCAAAGGTTTCCTTTAAGGAAAAGCGTGGTTCTTTTGATATCAAAGAGCAGGTAGATTGGGTCTGCACCGAACAAACCTTCGATCAGGCACAATATATTAATAATGACTTGGTGTTATCCGGCGGTATCAGTGGTTGTGGCAGCAAATCAGGGCAATGGTTTTTAACTTTTTCACAACCCCTTGCAGGGCACCTTAAATTCGAGTTAGATACCAGCGGCGCTAATTTTAATCCTAACTTGCAGGTACTTAAATTTCATGCAAATAAAAAAGAGTCTTTCTTTGGTTTTGGCGAGCAATTCACCTATACCAATCTAAATGGCAAGTACGTGCCAATTTTTGCTGAAGAAGGTGGAATCGGCCGGGGCCGACGTCTGATTGGTGATCTGGTTAATATCATCTCTCCAGGATCTTCTGGGGAAGACACTTCCTCCTATGCTCCTGTCCCCCAATTTATCACTTCCACTAGAAAAAGTATGATGCTGGAAAATAAGGAATATAGTTCTTTTGATTTGAGGCATAAAAAAAGAAGCCTGGTGACCTTATGGTCCAATGAGCCTATGGTGGGACGTATTTTCTTTGGTGATTCAGTGCTAGAGCTGGTGGAGCGCTATACTGAATATGCTGGTCGCATGGCGGCTTTACCCGACTGGATGAATGAAGGAGCTATTGTTGGCATGCAGGGTGGCACTGAGTTTGTGCGGGAAAAATGGGAAGAACTAAAAGCAGCAGATACCCCCATTGGTGCTTTTTGGTTGCAAGATTGGGAAGGAAAACGAAAAACCGCAGCAGGTTCTCAGTTATGGTGGAATTGGGAATTGGATCGGGAACGCTATCCTGATTGGGAAAATCTGGTAGGCGATTTCGCTCAGGCAGGTATCCGCATGA
The DNA here is from genome assembly GCA_002725955.1 of Pseudobdellovibrionaceae bacterium. Taxonomy (GTDB): domain Bacteria; phylum Bdellovibrionota_B; class Oligoflexia; order Oligoflexales; family Oligoflexaceae. The sequence goes on along the minus strand of PBRN01000183.1, from coordinate 6,232 downwards.
TGGGTTATATCAATCCCTTTTTAGTGGATGTGGAAGCAGCCGGTAAGGATAATGTGACTCGCAATTTTTATCTGGAAGCGAAAACCCTTGATTATCTGGTGAAAGATGAAAAGGGAGAACCTTATCCGATTACCAATACTGATTTTGATGCCGGTTTAGTCGATCTCTCCAATCCTGAGGCTCGCAGCTGGATGGGCGATATTATCCAGCAGCAAATGATTGATATTGGTTTCAGTGGCTGGATGGCTGATTTCGGAGAAGCCTTACCGATGGACAGTGTCTTATATGATGGTAGTCCTGAAGAATGGCATAATCGCTATCCGGAAGAGTGGGCAAGGGTGAATCAAAAGGCGGTGGCTGATGCAGGCCGAACAGGTGATATTGTCTTTTTTAGTCGTTCTGGTTTTAGTCAAAGTCCAGGGGTTTCGACATTGTTTTGGGAAGGTGATCAGATGACCACCTGGGATGGTGATGATGGTTTTCGCTCCGCCCTTAAAGGTTTAATTAGCGGTGGTTTCTCTGGTTATTCGTTAAATCACAGTGATATTGGTGGCTATACTTCCATTAAATATTTCGGTATTGGATTTTCGAGAGAAAAAAGTCTATTTATGCGGTGGGCAGAAGCCAATGCCTTTTCAGCGGTTTATCGAACTCATGACGGTATTATGCCGGAAGTTAATTTTCAGTTTTATTCCAATGATGATACTATTGCCCAATTTAGTCGGTTTGCTAAGGTCTATAAGGCACTTGCTTTTTATCGTAAGCAATTGTTTGTAGACGCAGAAACCAAAGGTTGGCCAGTTGTGCGTCATCCCATTATGCACTTTCCAGAAGATAAGGTGTTCACTAAACTGCCTGATGACAAGATCCAGTTTCTTCTAGGGAGCGAATTTATTGTCGCTCCGATATTAAATAAATGGTTTAAGTCACGGCGGGTTTGGTTACCCAAAGGCAAGTGGGTGCATGTTTGGTCGAAAAAAGTCTATCAGCAGAGCAAGGGACGCTGGTATCGGATTTCGGCTCCGGTGGGTGAGCCTCCGGTCTTTTTTAGGCAGGGATCTGCAGTGGGGCAACAATTTTTAGATAACCTAGCTGCCGAAGGTGTGAGATAGGTTATCTAGATGAGCGATGATCGTTTTGAGTTTTTTTATAGGCTAAGTTTGCTCATACTAATGATTTTATAATTAGCAGGGCTCAAAGTACCATCGTTGTTTTGATTTTCATCATCGTGCAGTACCAGGAAACCTTCAGGATAGAGATCTGATGAAGCTGAGACGGCTAGCACCCCGTCGGTCTCAGTCACCGGGTCAAAATCATTCAAATAAAATGAGTTTGATGCAACTAGTTGGTATTGATCCATCTCAAAGAATAATATTTTACTGATCCCTTGGCTGGAAAGCACGAGGTAGTCCCGACCCTGCCGGGTATAAATGGCGATGCCTTCGACATCATTGGTAAAGGTTTGGTTTTCAGGGTCGGCATAAGGCCCTTGGATTTGTTTGATCAGTGTGATGCCTTCAGTGCGATAGCGCCAAACCCCGAGGTTTTCCTGAGCAATATAAAGATCTCCCGTCTTTTGATGGAAAACACAGCCCTCAGCAACAAAACGCTGCTTGAGATATTTTTGCAGCTTATGGGTTTTGTTCTTGGCGGTGGCTGTTTTGATCACTACATCTTTAATAAAATTGTCATAAGGGGCGGCAACCTCTGNCANGTCAATGGTTTGAGTTAAATCCAGGTTTTCGCCGTCGTACCGGTAGAGATAGATTTTGCCTTGTTTGGAACTGACCGCTACCTGGTTCTGATAGCTGCATAGCCCATACGGCTCATAGACCCGGTTTTGTTCGTCGAGGGTTGCCAAAGATCCCTGGTGTTGCCAGGAACCGCTGCGGCGGTTAAAGACGGAAACNCCAAGGTCTTCTCTGTTACTTGCAAAAGCAATGGTTTCACCAGCAATGATGGAGGTATCGATGTTGTTTAATTTGCCCACATCCAGNCTTTGCTTTTCTGTGCCGGTGAGGTCATAGACNTAGAGACCNCCGCATGATGGGGTCTCGTCACATTTGCTGACAGCCAAAATNTCACTGTCATTGGGATTGGGTCTATGATGATAATAGGCAGCATCGTCAGAGTCGGTGAGCCCTTGTTTGATGGGAGTGGTTTCGAAGTCGGCTTGAATACTGGCCGCTTTAGCTGATGAAATGATTGAAAAAGATAGGCATAGATGCGTCAGTAATATTAAAGGCCCAAGCTTGCTCATGAAAACTCCTGTNANGTTATGGCCAGCNNCCGCTGGCAGTAGGCAAGTTAAACCATTTTTGCGCAAAAATTTCTATGGTTTAANGTCANATGGTTATTACTGAAAAATAGAGTCCTGATCGNTCCCNGTTTTCNNNTTGCGGGATTGGTATAGGCCGAGGCTGTAACTGGTGCAGAAAGCCTCNTCATTTCCTTCAAAGTCATCTTCGATTGCCAGTAAAGCATATCGAATGGCCTGCCAAACCTTGCCCGGGGGCCCGGAGAAATCGGCAATGGCGCCGGCATTTTTGATCACGAAAACCATATCCAAAGCGGGATGGCCGACGATGTAATGGCCCCCTAAACCCACCGCTTCCCAGATACCCATNTCCCCGGATTGCTGGCAGANATGTTCGTCCTGATAATTGCANGAGTTGGCTTTGGAGGCGCCATGAGGAAAAGCGTAGTTTAAAGCAATGGGTAAACAAGATCCCATAAGTTTGCCGTTTACGGTTTTCGGCTGCATCGGCAGCTGATAGTTAGAATGAGAATTAACCCAGGTGAGATAACCATAGCCGGTGTTGGCTTCTTCAAATGAAGGTCGGATCATATTCTGTAGCCATTGGTAGGATATTAACCTTTCTCCATTCCATGTGCCTTTGTTCATCATCAGCAGACCCACCCGACCCATGTCTCTCATTGTCGTCACCCAGGTATAAGCCATCTGTTTATTTTTACGGCCACGACTCCAGGTNGAATCCTCTANACCTAGCGGANCAAATAGATGTTTATNAACAAACTGATCTACATCTTCACCTAAAAGGCTNGGATCCTGTTTGATGGCACTGCGAATGATGTCGTTCAGCAAATTGAGTTGTTTTGAACCNGTATAATCATAGCTAAAACTTAACTGTTNCGGATCATCNAGGTCCTGGCTTTGGGCCACCTGGCCNAGAATATGAGCCACTTTTGCNGCGGAGTTAATTTTAGCGGTATTGATCCAGTCGCTCACCGGATCCATAGCTGTNAGAGGNCCGGAGGCAGATTCATCGGCTTTTTGGATAAGGTTNCGGGTTTGCCATGAGGCTGCGCCTACCGCCAGTGCCGCCAGGGTTTTAGTGACTGAAAAAACTTCCTGAGGTTTGTCGGCACCATTGGGTAGGTGTTCGTAACATAGTTTGCCGTGTCTGATCATCAAAAAGGGGAANNGAATNNCGGCGCTGCTTTCAATTAATTTTTTGCTGTCNATACCNCATTCTTCTTCGACTAATTTAACCGGTTGCCANGGCNGGGTTCCAGGGTCCANCGCTAAAGATGGGTNTGACCACATTAACAGCNGAACAACAAACAAAGTGTTTATCATAAGCGAAGCCCTCAATGGTTTGTNGGGAAAAGCCTAGGATGAGCATANCGTAAAAAGCTATGGGGGAAAATTTTAGAAAAGATGAACCAAGGTGACGCTTAAAAGCATCACTTTTTAAANTTAAAATTAGCTGGTTTTGACAAATATGATTTGGCGANGGTTCTGAAAGAGAANNGGTTATTGATGNTAATCAATGTTGAAATCACGAATGGCAAGAANGCCCTNNCTNGGCAAAGACTATGCCAATTGATTTGNCAGCAGTCACTCAGATAGACTACNNTTCCGTTGGTAAGGAAGNGAACGAAGGATGGTCGATGCCAATAGAGNNCTGGCTAATTCCGGNGATAATGATTACAACTTATNGNAGATGAGTGNAATTNAGGGTGCCACTATGTCGATAGACCTAAAATTAAAGCGAGTCGTGTAAGAATGACAGAGATATCAATTGAGGCATCTATCTTAGACTTAACTGGAGGCTCTGCTGTTAAGGGGCAGGAAGCGATTCAAAGTCTCTGGAGTGGTTATGGATCGATCACCAGGTATTTTCTTGCGGGTGAGGCTGTCAAATCTGTGGTAGTGAAACATATCAATCCTTTGGTCAAGGATGCTCATCCCAGTGGATGGAATACGGACCGCTCTCATCAACGCAAGTTAAAATCATATGAAGTCGAGTCTCTCTGGTATCAGCAATATAATAGCCGCTGCGATGATTCCTGTCGTTCCCCACGTTTTTTGGGTATTAAGCAGTCTGGTCAGGAAACCTTACTCGTATTAGAGGACCTTTTTGCTTCTGGTTTTGATCAGGTGAAACAGAAAGTGACTATGGAAGAAGTGGAGGCCTGTGTTAACTGGCTCGCTCACTTTCATGGTACTTTTATGGGGGAAACACCTGAAGGTTTATGGTCATCAGGAACCTATTGGCATCTTCAAACCAGGCCGGATGAACTACAGGCGATGGCAAAGGGTCCGTTGAAACTAGCGGCTGATGCGATTGATCAGCGTTTAAACCAAAGTCGGTTTCAAACCATTGTGCATGGGGATGCAAAGTTGGCTAACTTCTGTTTTGATGCTGTTGCCCCCAAGGTGGCTGCCGTGGATTTTCAGTACGTCGGTGGCGGCTGTGGTATGAAGGATTTGGCTTATTTTATCGGGGGTTGTTTTGATGCCCGTTTATGCGAACAATATGAGGACAGGATTTTAAACCTCTATTTTTCTTCATTGGAGCAGCGTCTGCAGTCATTGGGTAAATTATCTTCGTTCGCAAGGATCGAAGAGGAATGGCGTTCCCTTTATCCTTTTGCGTGGGCAGATTTTCACAGGTTTTTATTAGGGTGGAAACCTGGGCATTGGAAAATTAATACTTATAGTGAAAAACTCGTAAGCCAGGTGTTGGAGCAGTTAGGTTATGGAACTCAATGATGCGGATTTAGGGGCTTTGACGATGCAGGCTGGGGCTATTGCCGAACGGGCAGGAGCTCATGTGATGGGATACTTCGATCAAGAACTGGAAGTTTCTTACAAATCCGATGGCAATGCTATTGCGTCGCAAGTGGTTACCAGAGCTGATCATGAGAGTCAGAGTTTGATTGAAGCAGCCTTGCAACCCTTGAGTCAACAATATGATTTTGGGTTCCTAGGGGAGGAAACTCCGGATGACCATAGTCGTTTTAAAAAAGATTATTTTTGGTGCGTCGACCCCCTTGATGGGACCTTGGCTTATACGGAAAAGAAAAAAGGTTTTGCGGTTTCAATTGGGTTAATTCGACGAGATGGCAAAGGTGTTTTGGGAGCTATTTACGATCCATATGAGCAGAGGCTTTTCACCAGTTACATGGAAGGTGAAGCGGTTGTCAAAAGCATGAGACAAGGCGAGGCGCAGGGGAAACAGGGTGACCCCAATACGAATTCTGATGAGCTGCATTGGTATATGGATCGCAGCATGAAGCAATCGGTCCACTTTCAACAATTGCACGGTTTCGTAGAGAAGATTGCTGCAGATAGTGGCTGTCATAGTCTCAAAATCGTCGATTATTTTGGTGCGGTGATGAATGCCTGTTCTGTTTGGGGTGATCCCAACGCTTTATATTTTAAGCTGCCGAAAAAAGAGCCGGGAGGAGGCTGTCTGTGGGATTTTGCTGCGACTTCTTGCTTGTTTGAGGTTGGGTCAAGACCGGTGTCCTCCATATCAGGGGGTGCGCTTGATTTAAATCCTAAACAGGGTGTGTTCATGAATGAACAAGGGGTTATTTTCTGTGGTTCTCATGATCTGGCCAATCGCCTCAAATCGGTCTTGAACCAGGCAAGTTTGTTTCCTCCCCGCTGAATACAACTATATTCCATTCGATTCTAAATATTTCCCAAGGGTCGAGAATAGCCCGATGGCTTGAATTATAAAGAAAATTTTGGAGGTCCTTGAGTGAGGAAGTCAAAATGATAGCTTCTACTAGTATCAGAACTGATTGCCCCCCTAGGCTTCGATAGCTGACTCAGCCGATGGCTTAATGATTTTTTCTTTAGTTGGTGATTTTTTTATTCTGATGAGCAACTATAGGGATACATGGCTTTGGCATGAATGTTAGACATGATTTGTTTCAGGGAGAATCCATTAATGGGAATTTATCGTAGCTTTCT
>PBRN01000182.1 GCA_002725955.1 Pseudobdellovibrionaceae bacterium | reverse complement strand
TTTTAGAGGCCCCATAAAATCACGCCAGTCCGACTCCTTTATCATAAGACAGAAACCTGAGGTGGGGCCTTTTCTCCGTTCTGCTACACTTATGAGCTTATGTGCGAGCTCCAGGTAAAAAGAATTTTGCCCTCCCTGGGCCTTAATTCTTAGGCCCCAAGGGGGGTTCATATAACACTGCAATAGCCCCCCTTCGCTTAACGGGTCCCATTCAAAAAAATCCCCTTGAGTAATCTGCATCCCATAGAGCTGATTAAAGCCAGGAAAATTAGAAAAACTAGAAATATTAGCCTCAATACTCTTAACGTGGTCCGCTTCTAGCTCAAGCATAGCAACCTGATTCAAGCCTGCGGCTGTTTCCAATGGTTTTTGGAGTTGTTCCTTTAACCATGAGATACTAGCTTTAGGTACACACCTCCAACTGAGAAAAGCCCATCGTCGTCGCCATAGAAACAAAGGTAACTGATGATCTAAGATAATCGACTCAAAACCAAAAGTTCCGCTTCCAGCAAATGGCACAAAAGTTGACTTATTCATCTGGCTTATATCGATATTCTGCCCTAACCACAAACGGTGAGACCTTAATAAACATTGGGCCACATGTTCAGCCATAGTGGCAACACCACATAGACTTGTTTTATAGCCTCTTTGATAGAGAGGCTGCCCTCCTAACCCTAACCCGACAACTAGCTGATTTCTGCGTAACGTCAGAGAAACCCGCTGTTTCGATTCCTCTAGCGGTTTTACTATAAAATCAGAAGATAAGAACCTGTCTGTAATACAATCCTTGAGCATGTTTTCATGAAATAGGCGACTTGATTTGGAGTCAACGACAAGCCCCACCGTTTCACTCTTGTCAAATAGAAGGTCCCACGGAATTTTGTCCCATGATTTCTTAATATCCCCTATGCCAGTCGCTCTATTTCGCGTCAGTACCCAAAAGAACTCTCTAAAAGTTGTCATCCGAAACGGAAGCTCTAACATCGATCTAAAATCAATATTTTCAATTAGAATATGATCTTCTCTTAAGCTAACTTGAGGCTTATGTTTACCAGCCCAACATAGATTAGTTAAAACTTGCTTTGCTTCAACAAGTGCAACATCTCCCCAGCCGGGCGGAAAATAGCCTAGAACTTCATGAGCAGGAGCATAAATCTGCTTTTTTATTTTTCTGTCTTCAACAATCATATATTTATATACTTAGAATAATGAAACAAAGTACAAGCTTATTTATATTCATAAAAAAATCGATATCATGCCTAAAAAATTAGCTAGCTGTAGTCTATAGAGGAAAATTAACACCTACCGGTAGACACAATATCCTCATATATCAGATTATTCGGCGTACTAAATCCCATGATATCATCAATCATAGAATAGCTACCTAAAATTTTCTCGAGCACAAAGTCCAAAAACTGACGAATGGCTCTAGCCAAATTAAGCCGTTTACCTCACAATAATAAATACGACTTCTCCCATTTATTTTTAACCATGAGAAAGCCGAAATTTGTTAAGGAAACTCTATGAGCCATATTTTCATACCGCGATTCAGCATATGCTTCATCTCAGCAGCCATAATAGCTGGATGCAGCACTACCGCACCAATTAAACCTGAGCTTCTTACAGATAAAAATCAACAGCTTTTCGAGCCTAGGGATATTGATGAAGTACTAACGGCAGCAGAAACATTTCATCAAAATGAAGTACCTCCCGAAGAACAGGAAACCAACGAGAACGAAATCACAACAACTATACGATCGGGGATTCCAGTCGAGCTCAATGCCAATGTTGAGAAATGGATCAAGTACTTTACTGAAAAAGACAGGGCTAGGTTTATTCGCTTCATGGAAAGAGGTGGTCAGTATAAAGCGATGATCACTGAAGTGCTCAGAAATGAAGGAATGCCTACTGACTTATATTACCTTGCCATGATTGAAAGTGGTTTTTCTACCCGAGCTACCTCCAGAGCCAGCGCAGTCGGAGTTTGGCAATTTATAAGGGCTACAGGTAAACGTTACGGATTAAGAGTTGACCGTTACGTAGATGAAAGACGCGATCCTCACAGAGCAACTGTAGCAGCTGCACTTTACCTCAAAGATCTGCACAATGTATTCCAATCTTGGTACCTTGCAATCGCTGCATATAATGCCGGTGAAATGCGCATCCTGGGTGCGATCATGAGCGGAGATACCCGAGATTTCTGGACACTGGTAAAAAACAAAAAATTACCGCGTGAAACCATGAACTATATTCCTAAATTTCTCGCAGCTGTTATTATTGGTTCTAACCCTGAAAAGTATGGCCTTGCAGAAGTCATCCCTAAAAAACCGATTACTTTTAATTCGGCTAAGGTCCCAACTGCAGTGCGACTGAAAGAAATCGCAACAACTGCCAATACTTCCGTATCAATGCTGAAAAAACTGAACCCACATCTGAACAAAAATATGACGCCTCCTGGTGGTAAATTATATCGATTATGGGTTCCCGAAGAATCTAAAGAACTAATCAAAACAAATACGAAACTATTAGCTTCTAAACGCATTAAAAGCCTTCGAAGTTGGTCTGATAAAAAAAGTCATCGGGTCCGAAGGGGTGAGAACCTAGCTTTAATAGCTGCCAAGTATCGAACAACCGTAAGATCAATTATGAAGATTAATGGATTAACATCTTCAAAGATATATCCAGGCAAGAAATTACTCCTCAGATCTTCTGTCAAGAGTACCTCAAGCTCTTCTTTCAAGAGATATAGGGTAAGACGGGGGGATAGTCTTGATAGCATATCTAGAAAATTCGGTACGACGATTCGTAAACTGAAGCGAATGAATCGACTAAAACGAAATACAATATATGCCGGCCAGCTTTTAAAAATAAAGCCGAACCGCGGCTAACGGAGAATCTGACGTAAATAGCTTTCCAGAAGATCTCTCGAAGCATTGTCTTCAGAGTCTCTGGACTGCGATCTAACGTTATCTAATATTTCCTCTCGATAACGCTTATCAACTTGATAGCCTCTCTTTATTTCTATATCTCCACCAGCGACCTGACTACCAAAATAATTATCTCCCGTAACACGACGTCTTCGTCCTCTTCTCATTTGTCGCCTTTGTGATTTGCGAGCTGCGCTCTGAGCTTGCCTAAGCAATCTACCTGCCATATCGGCTGAGGACTCTGCACTAGGAAAAACCCCTTTATTTCCAGAGTTGACCGTGTTTTCCATCATTTGTGCAGCAGCTTTTATTCTTTCTGCAGCCATAGGAGATAAACTTCTCATTTGGCCTTCCAAAGACGCCGTCTGCTTAATATTTGAATTTTGCATAACACGAATAGAAGGCCATTCCTCAGACAACTTCGAATCTGACTGCATTGAAGGCCGATCTAGCTTAGAAGAAATTTTTCCTTGCCTTTTTTGTAGTTCTTGCAAGACATTCCTAGCTTGAGTCAAACCCTGCTGCCTCTTTTTTTCCTGTTCCCGCCTGTATCCCTCTTCAGCAGCCTCTAACTCTTCTATCCATTCCCTATATTCAGAAACAACCTGAAATAGAGTTGTTAACGCCTTACCTTGTCCTTCTGCCGTTCCTTGAGAGGAATAACTCTCGACCTTATTAATGCTACTATGAAAAGGTTTCTTAGACACCTTATCCCAACCTTTAAGCTTTTTGCCTAAAAAGGACACCCTGCGTTTCCAACGCTCATGCCTTTTATCTAGATAATTGAGAATACGATCTGTTACCGTTTTAACTTCAATAGCTCTATCTTCAGGTTTCATTTCGATCAACCTAGAAAGAGATCGAGCAGCAACGAAAAAATCCCTGTCACGCTCTTTATCATCAAGAGTCTCATGCTCAAATAAGAAATCATTAAGCGAATCAGAAAATTCGAGTACTGTTAACTCATTAGTCTTCTCAGCCAGATCATTTGACATCTGCTGAAATCGATTGATAAAAACCCTATCTAAACCATCAAAAAACGGCGACTGTTCCGACTGTTTGGCAGCTTTATTCGCTACCTCTGCGATCTTTGGATCAATCTTTTCAACTTTATTTTCTGAATAACTATCTAGAATACTCTTGAGTTCTCTCAATGTATTTAATGTCTCTTGATAGCGACCATAGGCGCTTGCAGTTCTTAGTACAAGAGGTTTACTTTTTCCAACTAATGGAATTGGAATCGACCTATCCACTGCTTCAGCTGTAATTTCAACATTTGCAATATCAGAACGAACATAATTCTCCAATACTAGATCGTATTGGCTAGATAAATCTTTCTTGTCATTCACTAGAATATTATTCACTAGCTCCTTTGACTCCTTGCCATCTGCACGAATAACAAGCCTAACTTGAGCAAGAGGATTTTCAGACGTTACATCAATCGTCAGTGGTAAAGGCCGATCATCAGGCCAAACCTCGCTAATATCAGCTCGTGTATATAATCGAACTCGTGGCAATGGCAATTGCTGAACTTTAACCCTTAAAGCAGGAGTAGTATTTGATAAAGAAGAAATATAGATTTCGGAATCTTCAGTAATGGCCAGTGAGATCAAGTAGACACCTTGATTCTCATCACCTGTTTTTCCACGAACGGGCAACATCTGCAGACTTTGCCAAGGCTTTTCTTCCCGTTTCAGCCCTTCCGGCATTATTCTCTTCAGGTTTACAGTAGGTGAGCCTGAGAAAGATCCTACATATTTTAATGAAATCATATTCTGAGATAGTAAATCTAAATCAAATGTACTGCTATCTGATAGTGCTATTTCTTTGTCTTCTCCATAATCTTTGAGCGCACCATCTAAAACTATGACATAAGCTCCGTGATTCAACTGTGCTAGTATCTGATCAAACTGAGCCCATACTTTTTCTACCGACCCTGGAACCCGCAATATAGCTAACAAGAATATCAATAGCGGAATTGGTAAAGTAGCAATCACTCTGCAAATTCTTGTGCCTTCTTCTCTTAATAACTCAATCGCTTCTTTTTTAAACAATGGCAGCCATTCATCTAGCACACTTTCAGAAACATCATTCTGCTTGAGAAGAAAAGGAGGGTGCTTTGTATGTGGATATTTAATTTCAAGTGACATCATAAGTTGAGATGGAGTCACTCTTCGAAAAATAGAAAATGGATTAAAACTTAAACCCATCAAAAAACTAATTAATAAAACGGAAAAATGTTCCCAAGGATGCCCCGGTCGAAGAAAAGACCACACACTTAACATCGCTATTGCCAGAAAACCAGCTCGTAATACAATAATAGCAAACACTAAAAGTGTAGAAGTATTCTTTATAAGATTTAAAGACTTTAAAGAATTAGTTAGAAGACGGTTCATCAATAAATTCCTTAAATGGATTAGGCGCAGGTTTAGCCGGTTTTTTATGAGAATTTGCTATTTGCTCTCTTAACCAAGGTAACATTAAGTCAACAACCTTCTCTAATTCATCTGGATTAGTCAGAACCTGATGACCTTTCATTTTGATCTCTTGAACCTGAAAAATATCTTTTTTAGGATGCCTTCCAATCATTTCGAACAATTGTGAGTATTGATACCTAACATCACCTTCAGGACAAAGAATTAAAGATGGTACCTGAAAACCCTTAAAAACATCCGATACATCTCCAATAGCTTTCATAACCTCATTGGCAAAATTAGCAGTAATACCATGAAAAGCCTGAAAAGTAGTTCCGCCCGCTGTAGATCTCGGCTTTGCAGGATCAGGTATAAGAAAGCGAGGTGTAAGTGCTTTAGGCAATCTAACTGTTGGGGAAATCTCAGCAAGAATACGAATCATCAATCTCTTAACAACAGGCACAGAAGTTTCAAAGCTTAAGCACGGTGCGGCTAAAATAGCACTAGTGCAATACTGCGGATAATGCCTTTGAAAATAAATCAGAATCAGTGCCCCAATACCCTGCCCAACTAAAATGGGAACTCGCCGATCAGATTTGAATCTAATCCAAGCCACAACTTGTAAAAGATCTTTTGTTAACGCCTCAAAATCAGGAATATGCCCTAAAAGCCGACCCGAGCGACCATGCCCTCTTAAGTCAAACCCATAGATACTGTATCCTTCTTGNCCCATACGTAAACAAAACTCTCGGTACCTGCCGACACTCTCGCCTAAGTCATGAATAAAAAGCAATGGAGGGTCTTCAGTCTGAGGCTGAACCCAGCCCTTTAGGTATACNTTGGTTCCCGTATGATCGACAGGACAAGAATANACNNNATTCTGTAAGNTANTTNTATTACTNNNTTTATNNACCTTAGTNTGNTTGNCCTGATTAGCACGCTCANAGTCNAGCGTNTCCTCTGGCAGAGGCCGAGCACCGCTTNGATTCAGTTGTTTNGGCCTTTTNTCTTTATTATTAGACCCTTGCAANCCGAATACCCCCTTTGTCCNCAGCTATCTAGATAGATTATTTAGTTGATACCAACACTCCTTTTATAATAACATAGCGCTTCTCTTGGGAGTTACCTAGCCTTTGAGGGTTTTTTGACTACCCCACGATCGTTGAAAAGGGGGGCGCACTGGTTTCGACGGGTGTGAACGTAGTGTTAAAGTGCATGTCCGGGGTTGGTTTGCGCCCCGGTTATAAACGCGAACCATCGCTTATTCGGCACAACAGAATACGCACTCGCAGCTTAAAATAAGTTGCCGTCAATCCAGAGGATACCAGTACCACTGAGGCGACGTACCAATCACTGGTGTAGCTCGCTTAACTTTCCGTCTGTAGGTTAACTTGCGAACTTAATCAGGCTTGCGGCTGATATAGCCCGCCCTAGGCGCTATCAGCAAGAGGATAAATTAGGGGGCTAAGCATGTAGGACTAGGCACAACGCACATTCGGACATGGGTTCGATTCCCATCGCCTCCACTTATCTTAGANTTTGCTGCATCTAATTTAAATCGTCGAACTGGCTGGGGCAGCTTTGAAACCCAGCCAGCTCAATTAAGTAATNACAGNTCTATAGACAATACNNTNNATTAATTCAGNTNCTTACAGTCAATGACAAAACGGTATTTGACATCACTTTTCACAGTTCTATCAAAAGCCTCATTGATTTTTTCAGGGTGAATCAATTCAATATCACTGGTGATGTTGTNNGCACCACAATGATCGAGCATTTCCTGAGTTTCTGCAATACCNCCAATGAGAGANCCNCTAATCGTTCNTCGCTTCATAATNAGGGGAAAGGCACTCACTTCCAGAGGCTTNTCNGATGCTCCAACCAAAAGCAAAGCNCCATCTCGCTTGATCATACCCAATGCCTGACCGATNTCGTGAGGNGCTGATACNGTATCGAGAATAAAGTCNAAATACTCTGAATATTTCGANACCTCANTCTGATCTGAAGTAAGAACAAAGTTTTGAGCTCCNAGCCGGGTAGCATCTGCCTTTTTACCAGCTGAACGAGACAAAACAGTGACTTCAGCCCCAAAAGANGCTGCTAACTTTACTCCCATATGCCCAAGNCCNCCAAGNCCAAGAACCGCCACCTTATGTCCTGCCTTGACTCCNGCCTGCCTAAGCGGGGAATAAGTCGTAATGCCAGCACAAAGNAGNGGNGCAGCTGCAGCNGCATCTAAATTTGGNGGAATTTTTAAGACGAACTCTTTATCNACCACAATATGACTACTATAACCACCTTTCGTATAATCNCCATCAGGATCTNNTNCNCCGTAGGTGCCCACGAANCCATTNTCACAATAATTTTCGAATCCATCCTNACAACTTTNGCAATCNCCACAAGAGCCNACCAAACATCCGACTCCCACCAAGTCACCAGAGGTGAANTTGCTAACCCCTTCCCCAACCTCCTTNACNCGNCCAATAATTTCATGACCGGGAATACANGGNTAGGGGGTAGGCCCCCATTCNCCCCGGGCAGTATGTATATCAGAGTGACATATTCCGCAAAATTCAATNTCAATAGCTACATCATTTTGTTTTGGCGACCTTCTTTCAAAACTATACGGTACAAANAATTGGTCGGCNCCATGATTAGCATATGCCTTCGTTTTCATAANTTTCTCCTTTNCTGCTATTNCTTGCCTGNTAGGTTGATACATCATNAGCANNGNNCCTNATAGTAAACCCTTTGCNGCCATAAATCGAAGCCACTTTNAGGTGCAGCNAACCATCACCTCACCTCTATGGTATTTTATTTTTTGTTTTATTGATCCAANATGAAATAANNATAATAAAATTAAAATGTTATGNANAATTTTTGTCACCGAGNNGNCCTCTTTNAGCTANTATCCACCAGCAAATAANAAGCAACCNAAAACNNCTAAAATCAATAANCNTNTGTAATTATTNNATTTTTATATTTTTTCNATATCAAATAAATTCTATATAAAAAAACTTCTATATATATTTGGCCAAAATGCCGATCAGTGATATTGTAGGNGGGAAGATGAAAGGTCGCTTGTGAACATTGCCNCNAAACAAAACGAAATAACATTAACCGAAGGTAGCCTTGCACAAATGCTCAAGTCTGCAGGTGATACTCTGCGNCTAGAAATTTTGCGNATACTTAAGGTTGCCTCGTTTGGAGTNCAAGAACTGGCCTTTGTNTTTGAAATGCCTCAACCGGGTATGAGCCATCATCTAAAGGTACTATCGCGGTCAGGGTTAGTNACCTCGCGAAGAGAGGGTAATTGTTTTTTCTATCAAAGGCCCACTATTCAGCCTGAAAACCCACTTAAAGTAATTCTNGAGTCCATCTATAACACTATTGACGAAATTAAAATCCGAGACAAANTTANCGAACGGATCGAAACAGTCTATAAGTCAAGAAGTGATCGCTCCATGGAGTTCTTTAGCAAAAACTCGACNAAGTTTCGTGAAGAACAGGGAAAAATTGCATCTTACGANCAATATAGTGGTGCATTAGAAGATCTGCTACAACACGTAGATCTCAATGAGGGCAAGACAGTTCTGGAAATCGGACCAGGAGAAGGCGAGTTACTTATGCGACTGGCGCCGATGGTAAATAAAATTTATGCGCTAGATAACTCAAAAGAGATGTTAGGTAACACGAAAAGTCTATTAGGTGATAAAAAATTCGATCATATTGAATACGTTTCTGGCGACTTAAACGAAATCATCGATAGAAAAATCTCCGTGGATTTTTTGGTACTAAATATGGTGCTGCATCATATGGCATCGCCACCTGAAATGTTTGAATTATTCAGCAAAACAATAAGCCACAACGGCATTCTTATGCTTATTGAACTATGTTCGCACGATCAGGACTGGGTTAGACACAACTGCGGCGACTTATGGCTAGGGTTCAACCCTGACGAACTTACAATATGGGCAAAAGAAAATAATTTTATTACTGGACAGAGTTCATTCTTAGGTCTTAAAAATGGATTTCAAATTCAATTGAGGCTCTTTATAAATAGATAACCATGGCTCATGCTAATAATGAGACCATATAAATTTCAAGGAGATGAGTACATGAGTCAAGATTACAAAGTAGCAAATATAGANTTAGCAGATTTCGGCCGAAAGGAAATCAGCCTTGCGGAATCGGAGATGCCTGCATTAATGGCCCTGCGTGAAATATACCGTGACAAAAAGCCACTAGAAGGCGCAAAGATTATCGGCTGCATACATATGACGGTTCAAACTGCAGTCCTTATAGAGACTCTTCTAGACTTAGGCGCCGAAGTACGCTGGTCTTCNTGCAATATTTTCTCCACTCAAGACCATGCTGCTGCTGCAATGGCTGCCAAAGGCGTTGCTGTGTATGCCTGGAAAGGACAAACTGAGCAAGAAGGCGAGTGGTGTATCGANCAAACAATCCTTAAAGATGGNAATCCTTGGGATTGCAATATGATTTTAGATGACGGTGGCGANCTTACTGCTATGGTGCANGACAAGTACCCTGCAATGCTCGAAAAAATTCATGGCATTACTGAAGAAACNACTACAGGTGTGCACCGNCTCATNGAAATGCTTGAGAAAGGTACACTAAAAGTTCCNGCTATCAATGTTAATGACTCAGTAACTAAATCAAANAATGATAACAAATATGGCTGTCGTCATAGCCTTAATGATGCCATTAAGCGCGGTACAGACATGTTGCTNTCAGGTAAAAAAGCTTTAGTTATTGGCTATGGNGATGTTGGTAAAGGCTCAGCTCAAAGCTTAAGCCAAGAAGGAATGATCGTCAAAATTAGTGAAGTCGATCCNATTTGNGCTATGCAAGCATGCATGGATGGATATGAAGTCGTATCTCCTTATAAAAATGGCGAGAAGACTGATAACGTCGAAGACCTCAACATGACACTCCTTCATAACCTCGACCTAGTAGTAACGACAACTGGTAATGTCGATGTTTGTGATAAACATATTCTNACTAACATTAAATCGGGAGCAATCATCTGTAACATTGGTCACTTTGACAATGAAATAGATACACAGTATCTCCGTGACAACTATGANTGGGAAGAGATCAAACCTCAGGTCCACAAGATCTANCGNAATAAATCAGCTAACGACTATTTGATTNTACTTTCAGAAGGTCGATTGGTGAATTTAGGTAATGCTACAGGNCACCCAAGCCGGATCATGGATGGCTCATTTGCNAATCAAGTATTAGCGCAAATGCACTTATACAANGAAGCCTGGAATGACCAAACCGAAAAAGCGCCACTTTACGTAAAAGTTTTACCCAAAAAGCTCGATGAAGAAGTTGCAGCACATATGGTAAAAGGCTTCGGTGGANTCATGACNAAGCTAACNCCATCACAAGCCGAGTATATCAACGTTCCAGTTGAAGGACCTTTCAAGCCAGACCAATATAAGTACTAAANACTTATCGAGGCCTTCTCAATAGAAGGCCTTTTTTATTTCNCNGCCTGCTCCCTNCTCAAAANAANAACTATCTATCACTTGTATGTAATCAACTNNTTTTCCTAATNAATTAANTCATAAGACNTTGATTTAGATNCAAAATACTGCCATGACAAAAAGAANCCCATAAATGCACAACTTAATTTATAGACTCTAGCANAAGTTCCGATAGNTGCCATGAAAGAGAGGTTAATTTGCCTNAGAACATCCCTGTNACTAAAAAGATNGCAATTCTATTAGTTTCTCTTGGAACCGATTTAGCAGCAGAGCTTTTGAAAAGCCTGCCTGANAATGAAATGAGAAAAGTAGCCCGNGCAATGAAAGANTTGGGTAAAGTCGACCAAAATATTNTGCCAGCTNTTATCGATGATTTTNTAAACCTACTCGAACAGCCCAATACCNAANTTCAAGGAGGTTACAGTAACACTAAAAAAATACTTANAGCTGCCTTCCCTAAAGAATTTGGATCCGGCTGGATCGATGATATCCTGGATACTGATCAACTAAGTCGTACAATTGATGAAATCAATGAGAAGGATCTTTTCTTTACGATAAAAAATGAACANCCNCAAACAAAATNTCTGATTCTTGCCTATGCCTCTTCGGAAAAATCTGCTCAANTTTTGCGACGTTTTCAGGTCAAAGAACAATCTGAAATACTAATAAGGCTGGCGAATCTAAAGGACATCAACCAAGATATGATGACTGAAGTCAATGATTTTCTACTAAACTCGATCAAACAAAAAACTCATTGGCAAACTAAAGTACCAGGAGGCCTTGAAAAGGTGGTCGGTATTTTAAGTAATATAAATCCAGCACTAGAGGAATCTATTCTGGAAAAGCTGGAAGAAAGAGACCTAGACCTGGCAAATAAAATACGGGAAAAACTTTTCACTTTTGATAATCTTGATCGAGTTCAAGCAGCTGATTTTCAAAAACTGATTACCACGATTAAGTCATCAACATTATCTATAGCACTAAAAGGGGCTAACAATAAAATCCTAGAACTTTTTTATAATAATATGTCTTCTAGGTCGGCTAATCTACTGCGCGAGGAAATCACCCTTTTACCGCCTACAAGATTATCCGATGTTGAAAAAGCAAGAAAAGAAATAATAGAGCAAGTCATGACCATGGTGGATCAAGGTAAAATAGAATTAATAGATAATGATGACGATTATGTATAAATAATAAGCCTAGACAGTTATGACTTCTATTTCCGGATCAAATTCATGACGCAGCACACCTTGAATAGACTGGAGAGTCATTGTCTGAGAGCTAGGACATGAACCACATGCACCCTGGTAAAGAATAGATAATACATTATCTGTATACTCTATAACTTGTAAATCTCCACCATCAGCCTGAAGAGCAGGCCTCACGGTTCGATCTAAAATATCATCAATTTGCTTTAATTGTGGCGATAAATTATCCCGATGCGCCTCAAGAGCAGTCTTAAAGTCTGGATCATGGTCTGGTAATAACTTTTCGAGAACACCAATAACCAATTTTTCCATTCCAGCCCAATCTGAAAGACCATTCTGCGTTACGGTTACGATATTCTCAAAAAAATGAACCTGACTCACATTAGCCAATGAGAAAAGAGACAAAGCCAATGTAATATGATTACACTCTTCCGGTTCCTTGAAAGTTACTTTGCCCTCGGTTTTTACATCAAGGCTGCAAATGAACTTGCGAGCATTTGGATTAGGAGTCGGCTGTATCATTACTTTGACGCTCAAAGAACTACTCCGTCGTTACAGATTTATTGTTATTCATAGCACCTTTAACAGCATGCCAAGCTAGATTTGCACACTTTACTCTTGATGGATAACGCCATATGCCGGAAAAAATTTTCAGCTTTCCCAAGCAATGCTCATCAACTTCAGGATTCAGCTCGCCTTTAACCAATTGCTGAAATTCCTTAATCATTTGTGCTGCCTCATCTAAACCCTTACCTAGCAAGGCAGTTGTCATCAAAGAAGCAGAAGCCTTGCTAATAGCACAGCCATCACCTTCGAAAGTAATATTTACAATCTTTTCGGTGCTATCAATATGAAGATATACCCAAAGGTGATCTCCACAAAGGGGGTTAAAGCCCTCTGCACTATGAGTTGCATCCTCTAATTTTGAGTAATTTCTTGGATTTCTATTGTGATCAAGAATCACGGCCTGATACAATTCGTTTTGAGCACTCATGCAAATATCTCCTGAGCCTTAGCAATCGCATTTACCAAGGCATCTATATCTTCTTTTGTGTTATAAAATGCCAAAGAAGCCCGAGAAGTAGCTGGTACTCCGTAAAATTTCATTAATGGCTGACAACAATGATGCCCTGCACGAATAGCAACACCTTCTTGATCCAAGAGAGTCCCCATATCGTGAGGATGAATACCATCTATTACAAATGAAAAAATTGGCGCTTTATTTTCTGCAGTACCTATCATTGTTAACTTAGGTACGGAAGATAGTTTTTCAGTACCATATAATAGAAGTTCATGTTCCCACTTCTGGATATCATCAAAGCCTATGTTATGCAGATATTCAATTGCCTTAGCCATTCCAATCACACCACCAATATGTGGAGTTCCTGCCTCAAATTTATCAGGCAGACCGGCCCATGTAGTTTTTTCAAAAGTTACAATCCTAATCATAGACCCGCCCCCTGTAACAGGAGGCATTTTTTCAAGCAACTCTTCCTTACCATAAAGGATACCTGTGCCGGTAGCTCCAAAAAGCTTATGGCCCGATAATGCAAAAAAATCACAACCCAACTCTTGAACATCGGTATTAAAATGACCAGAACCTTGAGCGCCATCAACAACCGTAATAGCACCTACTTGTTGAGCCAGATCAATGACTTCTTTTATTGGTACAATGGTACCTATCGCATTAGATACCCAAGTCATCGCTACTAATTTAGTTTTTGAACTTAAAAGATCCTTATAAGCCTCTACATCGACTTCACCTGATTTGTTAATAGGGACTACTTTTAGAACACACCCCTTTTCTTCACAAAGCATTTGCCATGGCACTATATTAGAATGATGCTCCAACCATGAAATGATGATTTCATCACCTTGCTTTAAAAAGTTACGCCCCCAGCTCTGAGCTACTAAGTTTATACTAGCAGTCGTACCAGAAGTGAAAATGATTTCATTTTCACTTCTCGCATTCAAGAACCTTACAAAGGATCTTCTGGCAGCCTCATATTTTAAAGTAGCATTCTCACTATGAAAATGGACTCCACGATGGACATTAGAAGCTTCCAATTCATAATGTCTATTTATTTCATCGGTAACAATTTTCGGTTTTAAAGTAGTGGCCCCATTATCAAGGTAAACAAGTTGCTTACCGTGAACTTTATTATCTAAAATTGGAAAATCACTTCTAATTTTACGAATATCAAGTGTCATAAGCCTATACCATGTAGGTGATCAGTAACAATTTTATGAACTTTTTTAGAAAAAGAATTGAGATTACTTTTTAAAATGACTTCTTGAGCAAATGCCTCACAAAGAAGAGCTTTAGCTTCAGCTAAAGAAAGCCCTCGACTCATCAAATAGAATAGCTGCCCACTGTCTAACTGCCCAACAGATGCCCCATGGGCACACTTAACATCATCAGCATCAATTAACAATTGAGGCTTCGTATCTATTTCTGCAGTAGAGTCTAAAACTAGATTCTTATTAAGTTGCTCAGCATTAGTTTGCTGGGCATCCCGCTTTACCTGAATCATCCCGTCAAAAACAGCTCGCCCATTATCTTTCAAAAGGCCTTTGTATAACTGAGAACTTTTACAATGTGGTACTGCGTGATTGACTAGGGTATGGTTAGCATGATGCTGATTACCAGTGGTAAGAAACAACCCATCAAAAATAGCCTCGGCA
>PBRN01000181.1 GCA_002725955.1 Pseudobdellovibrionaceae bacterium | reverse complement strand
GCCTCCCAGTCGTGTAAACTTTTTTGGATCCTTTAGGAATTCAACTATCTCTGCTAGTTCTTCCTTTGCTTCGTCAACACCCGCAACACTTTTGAAAGTGACATTAGCATCGTTTTCATTTTGAAGCTTAGCTCGACTCTTGCCGAAGGACATAGCTTTGCCACCGCCAATCTGAAGCTGTCTCATAAAAAAGAAGAAGATAAATAGAAGNAATATCATTGGCAGCGANTTCACCAAGAGGGTCTTTAANAGAGAGCTCTCCTCTTTTTTCGCATATTCAACTTCAACTTTAGANTCAAGAAATAGCTGAACATCAACCTCTCTAGCATCCGCAACAACACTNGANCCATCACTNCGTAACCCACTAACTTTATCTTCGCTAATGGTTACTTTTTTAATATGGTTAATNTCGTCNACNGGCCTCCTGACATCTTCCAAGAATGCAGAGAAAGATATCCTATCATCTTCACGCGGTTGACTTGCAACCAAGTTGAAGAAGATAAACGCCATAAATAACCCAACGATCAGTAAGGTTACCTTCATTTGTTGGTTTTGCTTTAGCTTGGGCATAAACTAATTTCTCCCAGAAGAATCTTAAAANACNCGTACAATATTCCAAAAAATANANNATCGNCCAGCCTATGCAAAGGTACTGAAATTCGCATCAGNCTGGNCTAAAAAACTTATCTCCATCAAAACANCTCTCAATGGCACCATTAATGCGAAGCAGATCAACACATAAATGACCCGGAGAATCCACTAACTGTTTACCACTCCACAACTTCTTCGCANAACCAAAGCGAAATCGCTCTGCTGCACCAATTCTGGCAAGAGAGATCTTTCTTGACCGATTATTTCTTACTTTTTGCGATAACAAGTCNCCNGACTTCTGTGGCGCAAAATCAACCCANCTTTGCCCACTTAACCACACTTCCTTATCGTCCTGAGTCATATTGCCAAAATGTTGCTGAAAACGCTGCTGAAAAACATTATCTCCACAACTTTTTACTTCTACNTGNCCCNGCCTATGTTGAATTTGCCCACCACCAGGCAACTGCACCACAGCTCGCTCGCCTCTAGATGCTCTATCAATAAATCGACGCATCTCATTTCGACTCAGCTGAATGCCNGTATCTATATTTTTTTCAACCAACATTACCATTGCCTCTATNGCCACAGNCACNGGGACCGAAAGTATCCAATCCAGNGAAAGCCCTTCNCCCCATTGAACCTGCTTGCATATCTGAGAGCGAATCCAACCGCCTAACTCNTCAGCTTCCTGAGCTAAATGTGCGATCCGATCAGCAGAGCCCGCATGAATTTTGTCCAATTCACCAATAATATTATGCCGAATACGATTACGACTGTANTTTATAGTAGCATTGGAAGAATCTTCCCGGTAATGAAAATCTTGCCGATCACCAAGCATTTGCAAATCAANCTTNCGCAAATGNAACAGCGGCCGCCAGAAACAACCNCGCCATGGCTTCATACCCANACGAAACAAACCTGCCCCACGAACCAGCTTCAATAAAAAGCCNTCAGCAACATCATCGCCATGATGNGCCANNGCTACTACAGCATCAGTCTCCCCNGCCACTTCTTTAAACCAATTATAACGNACATCACGCGCCCATTCCTGCACACCACTGTTTAAACNGGACTCATNCGGCTTTTTTGCCTGCAATATNTTACACTCTATTTGATAAGAAGCAGATAAACTCTCGACAAAATGCTGATCNGCAACAGACTCCTCATCACGGAGGTGGTAGTTAACATGGAGNACACCNCAGCTCCAATCAGTGAATCTTTGGCAATATTCATAGATCAGCCANAGCAACACTACTGAATCAACNCCGCCNGAACAAGCGACCCAGATCTTTCGCTCTTTCCTANCGGAAAGAGTNACTGACCANGNGTTCAGCAATTCTATTTCCCGATCTGATAGTGCCAATAAGTTACCCCTTNAGTTTTTCTAAAAGCNGGANTCCAACCAAGCTGCTTGGTAATTTGCAAATAATCCNGCAAACCCAGATGAATCTCAAGTTGGTAGCACCTAATCTANCCATTAGATAGAGNAAAAAATATCGNAAAAACGAAATACTGTAAATAAGNCCAAAAACGNTACTTATACTAATATATTCAGCANNCTACANANAAANAAGGCAAGNACCNGAAATAACANTNACTTATGNCATTTTTTGTCATTTANTTAAGTNNGTAAGCTTNNGAATTCAATTAGAAAAACAGCTAAACANCTANTACAACATGACTTATGGTCACTTTTTNTGGTTATCACAAATTTTTCTAAAGAAAAAATCAAAGGAATCGATACGGTCAAAACTGGTAGCAGGGTGCTACCTACAACTCCACCTGGGGTTATGATTTTTCAAGGAGGATTCAGGCATGAGTATGCGTATAAAAACCAATGTATCCAGCCTCACCGCCCAAAGGCACCTNGGCAACAACCAATCTANAATGGAACAAAGTATTGANAGGTTATCATCCGGTAACCGGATCAATAAATCNGCAGATGATGCCGCCGGTCTAGCGATCTCTGACAACATGAGATCGAAAATCAGAGGTCTTAANGTGGCAAAACGAAATGCAAATGATGGCGTTTCAATGATNCAAATCGCAGAAGGTTCCATGAACGAGATGACCAACATCCTTGTCCGCCTCCGAGAATTGACTGTGCAATCNGCCACAGATACGGTCGGAAGCAAAGAAAGAAGTTACCTGAACAAGGAATATGTNCAACTCGTAGACGAAATTGACNGAATTGCCAATACAACTGAGTTCAACAGTACACTGCTTTTTAGTAAAGATACTGATAGNACCTACGTGCTTCAAGTCGGTGTCAATAACCCAATGTCGAATNTTACTGACCCNGANAACAGTGACACACTNACCATTGACCTCGCTGGCCTNCAAACTTTTAATTCNGCNGACTTAGACCTCTCTGGGAGTACCATTGGNCCCGAGACNGTNGACGATGATGGACCAGATACNNCTGACATCGCNGCNAATATTGATCTAATTGATTCAGCATTAACACAAGTAGCAACCGAAAGAGCGACATTGGGTTCCATTCAAAGTCGACTAGGNTCNGCACTNAACAANCTAGCAATATCGGTTGAAAGTACTACAACNGCGAAAAGCCGNATTAAAGATACTGACTTTGCAGCAGAAGCNACCAATCTTTCTCAGCAAAGGATCTTATCTCAAGCCAGTACATCTGTNCTTGCACANTCAAANGTANTTCCAGAACTTGCATTGAGTCTACTTCGATAGCATTCCATGAAATGGTTCAGGGAAGAGCCTTTCTAGCTAACTAAGAGGTATAGGTATGGGAGAAAAATTAAAGCCATGGNTNGGCNGCATNCNGNTGATTAANATNACTGGACAGCTGAGTGACAACACCNCCAAATTATGCTCCAGCTCCGGTATTATCAGNTCAANNGNNNGCAACCAGGACCCNNCGNTNCTNAAGAAATCACAGATTCGTTCATCATGNTTAAACCTNGCAAAACAAAAAGCTACCGATGGCGTTAGCTTTATAAAAATAGCAAGAAATAGTCTAAATACAGTAGAAATAATACTTGTGAAAATGCGGGAGAAAGCTTCCTCTGCGCATTTTGACGGACTGAGCAGGGGCACGGTTTTAAAAATAGATAGTGATTTCCAAGGTCTAAATGCCGATGCTATCAAAATAATCGATACTACCGAGTTCAATGGATCCTTGCTGCTAAAATCTCATGGTGAAAACCCAATGCAGATTTTTATTGATGACTCGAACCTAAAATCTAATCCAAACAACAATGAACTAGATATTGCTATTAGCTATGACTTAGACACTCTAAAGATAGATCCAAAGACTCTCGCTAATTTTGAAAGGTCAATGCAACCCATTTTAGATGGACAAATGATACTGGTTAACGACTCTACCAATATCCATATGGATACTCAGAACCTGACCTACATCTTCAATCAACTCGACGCCGCTCTTAATGGGATTGTGTCATATAGGCTAGTTTTAAACTCGCTAGAACAAAGCCTGAATAACTCTCTTACTATCATTGATATTTCACTTGAGAATCTCAAGGCAACTATTCATCACATTGACTATATTGATACAGCGACAGAAATAGCTAAATTCACTTAAGATAGATATCCTTTAAATGAATATCTATCTCAGACTATAGTCTTATTCGTCTCCATCANAGGCNTTGAGCCNAGCAATAGANCNGNCTTTTAACCTAGTGAAGACTTTTTACTTAAGTAAAACTAAGGAAATTCTCATCTTCGGACAACATTTAAGACAGCTGTCAAACAATCCTCCACTCCAGTAAAATTTAATNCCATAATTACTGGATGTTAAGTTTAAATCTTTCTCGGCACAACCTTTGCTGTTATATGGTTGAAGGGTTTCCTTCGACTTCCTAAATTTGGTAATCCCAANGCTTACCAGGAACCCCCTAACAGAATAANGAATAAAGCGAGAAATAAAAGAATGAAGGTCGTACACCGGAATCTGATCCTGTTTATTTTGCTAATACTAAATGCCGCTCTNACGATGGCCTCTACCATTGACTTTGTTCTACTAGGTGTCATCTCTAGTTCGAAGAAAAAAAATAGCATCGTTTTAGTNAAAGATCAGAATAATGGCCGATTAATGATGAAAAAAGTAGGCCAGAAGATTAATCCAGAAACAAAGATCATTGCGATTAACCAGCGCAACATTACCGTTGANATGCAGGGAGCTCAATATTTGCTNCGTATTGGCGGNCAGANCNTAGACCCTGAGCGACTTCAANCTAATATAGCAGCTAACGACTACCAAGGCAGCACAGCCNCAATATCTGAAGGAATGNTGCTGCAAAANAACGTGTTATATGTNGAAGAATCCCTCAAACGAAATATAATCGAAAATGGTTTAGCAAAAGTACTNATGCAAGCNGCTACAGAACCCCATATAGTGGAAGGACAGGTGCAAGGNTTCAGTATTTGGGATATCGAGCCTGATTCNATTTATGAACAAGCTGGCTTTATAAACAGTGATATTATTACTCATATTAACGGAACTGCCCTAGACGGCGCTAGTACCGCAATCAAAATGCTGAACCAATTGCGAAAAGTTCAAGATGCTGACATAACATTTATGAGNCATGGNATCGAAAAGCAAATCAAAATTGTTATTCGATAATACTTAAGGGGGAANTGTGCTCCTGATATCNGACAAAGANTTNAGCCCTTTGGTTCTCGAGCTCAACGAGNTCTTAAAAGANAAAGAACTCACGATNAGCACCGCAGAAAGNTGCACTGGCGGCCTCATNGCTGCCTTACTGACATGGNCAGCAGGTAGTTCTGCATTCTTTCATGGTGGCATTACATCTTATAGTAATGAAGCAAAAATCAAACTTTTATCNGTACCTCCNAAGCTAATNGAAAAANATGGAGCTGTATCGGAAGAAGTNGTAACAGCNATGGTTANTGGCTGCGCTNGNGCCTTNNCTTCTAACTGNAGTATTGCTGTTACTGGTATAGCTGGNCCTGGTGGTGGAACNNCAGAAAAGCCTGTGGGAACTGTATGGGTTGGACTCAAAGTCNACCAAAAAACCTGGACTCGGAAATTACAATTATCTGGAGACAGGACTGANATTCGGNCAAACACAGCTCGATTGAGTCTCGANGAACTGCTAAGATACTTAAGGAACTACTAATTAATAAAAGGATTCGCGATGTCTAAACTTTGCGGTATTTTGGGTTTAATATTTGCTAGTCAGTTGGCCTATGCAAGCCCTGACTCTTCTAAGGTTAGATCAAAGCATAAAGACTTATTTGGTAACATTGACCATATNTCGGTTCAGTTTAACCAATCNACATANAAAGGNCTCCGNAAAAAACATACCCAAAGAAATGGAAGAGCTTCATTCTCAAAGCCGCACCTNTTTGTTTGGCAATTCCANGATGATTCCAGAAAAGAAACNTATTTCTTTAANGGAAAGAAANTATCCCACTTTCAGGAATCCGAAAATNNTGTCACTCACTANGGNTCTAAAGCNGGTGTTTTTAAAGAACTATATCAGGTNGTCTACCTTGTNCTTGATGGCAACAAATTATTTGACACTTACAATGTCTCNGAGATCCAAAATATTAAAAACCAAACACTTGCAAAATTACTCCCTAAAAANGAGACTAANTCTAATATCAAGCTTATCGAAGTGAANATCTCAGATGGACGNAAGTACNTAAAACAATTAAAAATAATGTATCAAAACGGCGACCACACCACCTTNCAATTCAAAAACCCTAGGTTTNCNAAAATTCCTCAAGATTTTTACGTATTTAAAAANCCNGGTTTAGTCAAAGAGCGACAAATTAAATGATTCTTACTCTATAGTATGAAAAGACACTAATATTCNTNGGATTANAGTATTTGTGTCAATCTTATCGCCACTAGCTCNANTTTCCTGGACACTATGTCCAATTAATTTCCAANTAATTTACAAGTATTAAATCTCATTGGATATATTAGTGTAAAGTTTTTTGTCGCAAATACCGATAAGTAACTTGAAGCNACCGAACTGTTCATCAGTTGAATNGAATTTGTGAACTAATAAATTATAAACTGAGAGAAGCAAAAAAATGTCCAATGAGATCGTACGCTGGGAAGANTTTGACAAAATGCATGTCATTCGACGCCTAAAAGAAGTCATCGCTAAGATGTGGAATGTCCAAATAAACTTCACCGATAAAAAAGGNTTTTTACGTGGTGTTCCAGAAGGAAAATTTTTCAATCCNCTAAATCCAATCTGNAAAGCAATCGTTGCCGATGACAATGGTTTTTCTAAGAGAGTAAATACAGCACGACAAACAACNGTAGAAGCAATGGGATCTAAAGAGGCAAGAATCAGCCGTAGTCCTGAAGGNTTCTCCGTTATTTCAGTNCCTATTTATGTAAACAATGAATTCATGGGCGCACTCTTTGGTGATGGCTTCATTAATGAAGAAACNGCNGGCGAACAAAAAGCCTTAATTCAAAACTACCTAGAGAGAAATTTTAATCANAACGATCATTTATTAAAAGAAGTAGATCAAATACCTTCTTTAAATCAGCAGGATATGGATTATCTAGAAGAACTAGTAAACCTAGTGGTTGACGAAATTCTTGTTATGCATAAATCTCTTGATGATCACAAAACTAGAGTTAATGAGTTATCGAAAGAGTTAGGTCAGCGCTANGGCTTCGACAATATGATCGGTAAATCTGCNCCAATGCAAAGCCTCTATTCAATGCTTGATCGAATATGTGATTCTCCTGCCACNGTTCTTATTCAAGGAGAAAACGGTACNGGTAAAGAACTNATTGCTAAATCACTTCATTANAATTCCACNAGAAAGGCGAANAAATTCCTNGCNGTTAACTGTGGNGCTTTTAATGAAAACCTACTCGAATCNGAATTATTTGGACATATTAAAGGATCTTTTACTGGTGCAGCTAAAGATAAAAAAGGACTTTTNGAATTTGCTGANGGTGGAACCTTATTTCTTGACGAAATTGGTGATACTTCTATGGCCATGCANGTCAAATTNCTACGAGTTCTACAAGATGGAACTTTCACNCCAGTGGGTAGTACNGAAACCAGAAAATCTAATGTGAGAGTNGTAGCTGCTACNAATAAAAANCTAGCNGAAATGGTTAAAGGTAGAACTTTTAGAGAAGACCTTTTCTACCGCCTNAATGTTATCAATGTCCANGTACCTGCTCTTAGAGANAGAAAAGAAGATATCCCCNTATTAATNGCTCACTTCTTAGACAACTTTTCTAAAGNTGGTAANTCANGNNTAAAAAATGTNGGTAAAAGTTGCCTAGAAAANCTTATGAANCATGACTGGCCAGGAAATGTNCGAGAACTAGANAACGAGATNGAAAGACTTTGTGTACTNGCTGGTGANGANACAGAATTACTNGATGAATTCTTATCACCCCGAATAAAAGAAAATAACAACAAGAAATACCCTGGCCTACGTATCAATGGCAACNTAAAAGAAGCCCTCGAAGATCTTGANATGCAAATGATNNTAGAAGGACTAGAAAGAACTGGATGGAATAAATCCCGNTTAGCCAAAGAACTCGGAATAAGTCGAGCAGGNTTGATTACTAAGGTAAACAAGTACGAACTCGAAAAGAGAAAAATGACATAGGAAATTTTTTACCACCAAGAANCGAGCCCCCTTTTCTATATAGGGGGCTTTTTTTTTCCTATTTATAGCAGTGAAATATTTTCTCTCAAGTAAAATCNAAGAGCACCGAATCATTTTATATCAAACATGAAGAATTTAATGTGCTCAGGAGATGTAGGATGGATAATCGAATAGACCAGCTCGAATTTACACTAATGGAA
The DNA here is from genome assembly GCA_002725955.1 of Pseudobdellovibrionaceae bacterium. Taxonomy (GTDB): domain Bacteria; phylum Bdellovibrionota_B; class Oligoflexia; order Oligoflexales; family Oligoflexaceae. The sequence continues at coordinate 8,945 of PBRN01000181.1, read as the reverse complement.
CTTGGGACGGAAATGTATCATCTAAAACACCAGATGTATGCGGTTGATCAAGTTAACGTAAGTATCGTTAAATCACTTGAGGCACTCAGGAAAGTACTTNCTGATAAAGGAACGATTTCTGAAGATGATTTCGAACTGGCTATTGACTGGGAAAGCTACAACAATATCAAAAAGACTATTGAGCTCGAACAAGATGTGGAACAGACTGATAAAAGNCTTCCAGAAGTTAAAGGTGAGTTCCATTAAAGAAAATCATGATAGGCCAATACTCAAAAAATATTGGCCTATCATAATTNCTTNCGGCAATATAATGTCATAACAATTTAGCGATCGCTTTCAACTCAACCTCAATCTCCAANTCAATNTCTNGCTTCTGCTTACTTTGATACNGATTAAATAAATNTTTTGCTTCTTCTACTACTTCTTGCTGGTTGCTCCCATAAAGGCCCGACACATGGAAAGGCATTAAATCATCANCATTAGCAATCGCAGCAANCATCGCCGTCTGCCGCNCAGTTAAGTGAGATTTCTTNGCTGCCCTGATCTTATCNTTATCTTTGAAACTACATTCTGCAATTAATATGTTAACCGACTCCATCAGAGATCTTATACTGTTGATATTTAAATCAGTAAAACCNGCATCAGTATAATATCCGACAGACCAATCCNGNGCTGTTTCTAGAATANTTTCNGCTAAGTCAGAAAACANGANCTTTTCTGANCCCACACNATAATNCTCACCCGATTTATAATCACCTTCAATCAATCGATGAATCCATCTACCNGGATTTATACCNAGTTCAATTAATTTCTGCTGNTTCACCTTCTTCTTGGACGNCTTAGTATAGCGATAAGAAATTGAANCCGTTTTATGATCTAAAACNACNGCCTGTATGTNAGATCCATCTTCGAAACTAGCAACNGTAGCAACAATATTCTGGTTTTTTTTAACANCATGANCGGAATCCGTNATTGGANGGCTTGTTTCNGNCTTCTTATGNCATGCAAAATTATCAGTNTTNGAGACTGAAANGNATCTNACTNTTCCTGTACTATCNATTTCNGTAATATCAAAAACTATCTGATCCGGNTCCAAAAGGTTCCAGGTATATCCATTCANTTTATTNCTAATATTGTCCGCTAGNCCGATAGGNCCGATAAAATGNAGTCTATGCNTATGNACTATATGACACCTTAGNAATCTATCNAAGCCTATAAANTGATCTATATGACAGTGACTNATNAGNACNGTTTGAATTTTATGAATTTCTTTAGCCGTTAAATTCTCGATACTACCCAAATCAAACAGAATAGCCTGACCTAAATTTGGCAANAAGCACCAAACAGCAGGATCTCCGCCAATGCCATTAACTAGCTTTAGTTCATATGGAACAGNCATGTAAAACCTAATAGAGTTCTGGTCGACGATTGTCCAAACTGGGCAAAGACTTCCTCACCTGGATCAATCGATCTCTAGAAAAAAAGCCTGAAGCAAAACCCGGTTGATCCCCGGTATCNGCGATNTTATGACCCCAAGGATCAATNACCATACTATGACCNTAACAGGATTTNCCCGGAGCTGAGGTTCCACACTGATTCGCTGCAAATACATAGCATTGATACTCTATAGCACGGGCCCTAAGCATAACTTCCCAATGATCCATACCAGTATTTCNNGTAAAAGCAGAAGGCAAGGCAATTACATCAACTGCACCATATTCAGTCATTTTATTAAAAAACCCCGAGAAACGGAGATCATAACAAATACCCAACCCTACTCGNACTCCATCAATATCAATGATATTTATGGAATCTCCTGACAAAAAGCCATCGCTCTCACAATATATATTTTTTCCTGAACTATCTTGCAGATTGAATAAGTGAGTTTTCCGATATTTNCCCACCTTCTGGCCTCGATTATAAACATAAAGAGTATTATAAACCCTCTGCATTCCTTGATNATCTTCTTCACAATTATCAGCGTGTTCACCAATGCTACCAGCAAANAGACAAATTTTAAGCTCGGCCGACAAATCCGAAAACCATCNNTCTAANTNTCCNCCCTCTCTCTCACCATTCTTATATAGTTCAGAATAAGGCCCATTGTAGGAAAATATTTCGGGGAGCTGAATCCAGTCGGCTCCTTCTGCGGCAGCAAGNCTCACNAAACGNCCCGCCTCGGCCAGATTAGCCTTCTGGTCATTTCCACTACACATNCTTATCACAGAGAGTTTTAGTTCTGACATCGCAGTTCCACATCTATAACTCAGGCAATAAAATCCNATCGTCCACCTGAAATATTTTAGTCAAAAGAGCTACTCTTACCCACATTCCATTTCGCTCTTGTCGCCAATACTTTGCTCTTGGATCTAAATCTATCTCAACGTCAAGNTCTTNTCTGCGTGGTAATGGATGCAANATAATAGCATCTGATTTCATNANTTTNAGATGCCGCTTCTTTAAATGAAATCCACTATAGTCAATTTTCGAAGATTCATTATCCACATCATATTCATCCTGAACTCTTGTCATATATACCGCATCAGCAATATTTACAGCNTCTTCNAAGTTATCNGTTTCTTCGAAGTCAATACCAGACTTGACTAATTTAGAACGCAGATCNTCTTCAATACAATACTCTTTCGGTGATACAAAGAGCAGNTTAACACCCGGGTAGTTAGTCAACAAACCNCTCANAGACCGTATTGTTCNCCCGCGTTTNAAGTCGCCAACCATAGCGATCACTTTACCTTCGATGCCACCACGTTTCTTGAAGTTACGAATTAAAGTATAAATATCTAGCAAAGCTTGAGTNGGATGTTCATCAGGACCAGANCCNGCATTAATAATAGGAACAGGACGATCTGTTTGATTTAAGTAGGTAGCNATCCGATCGCACAAACCTGGGGTAGCAGTTCTCATTACAATAATATCTACATAGCTGGAAAATGTCCGAAGGGAGTCTTCTATACTTTCTCCTTTTCGCTCNGANCTAGTNGAAGCNTCACGAATTTCACTNGTTCTCATTCCAACAATATGAAGCGCAGACTCAAAGGATAAATAGGTNCGCGTTGATGGNTGNGTGAAATAAAGCATACCTCTTTTATGAGCCAATAGGCTTTTCAAATAAACCANACCTTCTTTNGACTTATCAAATTTACGGATAGTATCCGTCAATTGACANAGATGATCCAANGAAGGCCNATCAAATTGAGCCGAATTTAAGATATGCAATGTTTCGCNGCGTTTCATGATAACCTCAAATATATTCAACTCTGGTTTTTTCTTCTTTACCTTCTTTGACGACGCCAATCTCTTTCAATTCAAGNCCTATTGCACTGCCTATATCAATAGTATCTTGAAGCCTATCAGGATTAACAGCTGCTATCATACCCGCACCCATGTTGAAGACTTTTTCNACTTGCTCNAAAGAAGCATCATGGGCATTGATAAAATCNTTCATCCAAACAGGAGTAGGTATTGAATCCTGCTTTAATTCACAGATCATNTTATTAGGCATNACCCTAGGCAAATTGCCAGAAATGCCACCNCCTGTAATATGAGCTAAACTGTGAATGGCACCATCNCCCAGTTTNTCAAGCAACTGGGGTATCTCACCGTAGATACGTGTAGGCTTCATAATCTGATTTTTCAGGGTTTCAGTGATCTCAATGCGCCCCGAATCAAGCCATTTGCGAACCAAAGAATAGCCGTTACTGTGAAAACCATCACTAGTNAAGGATACNAGTACATCTCCNNCCTTGACCAAGTGCGGGCCAAGCCTCTTNGGGCCATCTACCATACCAACAACGAACCCCGCCAAATCAAAGTGCCCCTTGGCATANAAGCCNGGCAATTCAGCGGTCTCCCCTCCCATCAAAAGGGTTTCACTTTTGGNCAAACCAGNTTTAATGCCTGANAGCACGTCTTTGAATTGATGATCGTCNAAAACGCCNGTGGCATAGTAGTCGAGGAAAAATAACGGCCGACCNCCAATGGTGTAAAGATCATTCACACACATGGCGACCAGGTCTTCACCAAGGCCAGTCAACTTTTTCCAATCAAGCCCCAGTAATACCTTAGTCCCTACGCCATCTGTACCAGATATCAATAACGGGTCTTTCATACCCGAAAAATTCGGCCGAAAAAGAGCAGCAAAACCTCCAATACCGGAAACAACCTCTCCATAGCGGGTATCTTTTGTACCTTTATCTACTTTCAGCCAATCCACAAGAGCATCACCCTTTTGTACATCGACTCCAGACTCTTTATATAGATCGACATTCTTTGTATCGGTGGTCATTTTTTCCTCCAGACGGTCTAATGATGAAGGCTGTTAAACACATCTTGAGGAAATACTCTAGGGGAAAATGCCAGGAATTCCATTGAAAGTCTTCATAAATGTTCATCCTGCCGTCGTGATACTATACTAGCCATGATTTAACCCTCGGCTCTAGTTCCATTCCCACAAAGGTTCCTTGGGATTCAATGAGCCCGACAGGCACCCTTTGCTCACTCCCACCAAATTCAAGATCAAAAACAAGCCTCTCAGGCGCATCTATCTTTACCTTCTGCCATATCTGCCTTTTATTTACACAAACTGGGAAAACTAAAAATTTTGCATCTGATTGAAGTGCCATCGTCAGCAGCTCCTCACTCTGAACCACGACAAAAGGCTCCATGTCATATTCTCTCGCCATTTCGAGACAATATTGCAATTTTGACAGATCTAGATCTCTGCTATTTAGCAATACCGAGTCGGCCCCTTTTGTCCTGGCATATACCACCTGATATTCATCGAGAATAGGTGCAGCCCAAACCAAAGGGCCCTGGTGTTTGCCTCTAACTGCTAGGAAGTGATCCACGTAGCCAGCGATGTCACCAGAAGGCACTAACCATTGAGCTGTTTGCCCCCCATCAATACCGGCATGATTTACCTGGTAAAATTCGACTCCCCTTTCATTGCCTACCACTAACGAAAATAGATCTAGTGGGGCTTTAACTTCGGCAGCTTTTGATTCAAGAACCCCTGACGAATGAGTGCGCTGAAACTGATCTAGAAAATCCGTAATTCCGGGAAATGCTTGTTCAGCTTGAGAGGAAACCATCTGACGACTCCAATAGATTTTATGATTTGCCAGCTAAATCAACCAACAGCTTAACCTTTTTAACCTTGGTCCGATAAAATAAATAGTTTGTCCTAAAAAAAATACGCAAGAACTAAGGATATCACCATGGGTAAACAAGTCTATATGAACGCACTAGGTATCGCTTTCCTATCAACTAGTTTAATTTGGGAAGCAGCATTTGCGCTTGATGTAACACGCTACTTGAAGGGTGAAAATAAGACTCGCATTATCATATCTGGTGACACAAGTACTCTTACGGTAGGTACAATCCTCGAAACTTGGAGAAATTCGACGCCAGGTAATAGCCTAGAAAACTCTGCCCTGACCGGGGAAGTAAAAATCACAGAGCTAAGCAATGATGGAGCAGTAGCAGAGGTACTCACCGAGAGCAGTCCAGAGTCAAAAATATATTATCCGGAATACCCAGGTATCATGGAGAAAGACTTCATCAAGATACAGGCGAGAAAATTTAGTAAAGTCTCTGCCATCTTCCCTATTACAGAAGTCTCCTTTTACCATATTTTTGAAGACCCTAAACAATGGCCAAACAACTTTGAAATATCCGACAGCGGTATAGAGAAGCTAGATGAGATAGCCAAAAAGTTAAGGTCGGCTACAGCCCCAGCATTGATTATTGAAGCATATACCGATCAAAATGGTCCATCAGATGCGAATCAGATTGAGTCTCAACAACGCGCTTTATCAATCCACCAATTTCTGGTTGACCAACATGGCTTTGACCCTAAGAGAGTTATTCCTATTGGGTATGGGGAAAACGAACAAATTGGCCACCCCGGTGTTGCCGGGTACCGCCAAAAAAATCGTAGGATAGTATTCCGACTCTCTTGGAACGATGATCAAACCGAAGATTAATTCATTCGCCGCCCATTTTCACAATTCAAAATCTGATCTCTAGAAACTTCTTATAGTAGTTTTGAAACCTCCAGGGTAGAACCTGCCCTGGAGGAATTATGCCTGAATTGCCTGAAGTCGAATGCTTATCTCGCGCTATTAGTAAAGTAGCATTAGGCAAGTCTATATCGGAAATCACTTTTCACCGCACAACTCTAAGAGAACCAATACCGACAAAAAGTCTCGAAGACATCCTTATTAATGAAACTATTGAGCAAATTACAAGACGCTCTAAATATATGTTGGTAAAGACCAAAAAAGGATGGGGCATTTTCCATCTAGGCATGAGCGGCAATATACTATGCTACGATGATCCTCAGCCTCAATTACCCCACACTCATGTTGTTATGAGAGTTAATGACCCAGCTTCTTCATGCACAACTTGGCTTCATTATGTTGACCCTCGACGCTTTGGCTTAATTAATGCCTGCACCCATCAGGAACTCCCAAATCACCGGTTTTTTGTTCATCTGGGCCCAGAGCCACTGGAAACTAGAAATCTAGGTGGCTATTTATTTGATAAAAGCCGTCAAAAATCGACAAACATAAAGTCTTTTTTGATGAATTCTAAAATAGTCGTTGGCGTAGGTAATATTTATGCAAATGAGTCTCTGTATTATGCCGGCTTAAATCCAATGACAGCAGCCGGATCGATCAGCCTGGAGCAGTTTCGCAACCTTTCCAAAGCTATAAAATCGACTCTCAGAAAAGCCATTAAAGCTGGAGGCACCAGCTTCAGAGACTTTAAAAACCCAGATGGCAATCCAGGCTATTTCCGCATTTCACTGCAAGTCTATGGACGCAAAGGAGAAAACTGCAGTAAATGTTCTACTCCCATTGAAGAAATAAAAATATCCAACCGTGCTACCTACTTTTGCCCCAATTGTCAGTTTTAAAAATTCCTTAAAATTAATCAGTGATCCCAGTACCAGTTTAAAATATCTTAATATTTTTATAATGTTTTTACTAATGTTTTAATATATAAAAACGATATTAATAATACAATTATCGTCATTGAAAAGATGTTTTTACATTAACTGTTAATACAGTTTTATTGAAAGGGGTGAGGAGATGGGACTTAGAATTAAAACCAACGTAGGTTCATTAAAAGCACAAAGAAACTTAGGCAATACGAATACTAGAATGGAAGACAATATAACAAAGCTATCTAGTGGTCATAGAATAAACAAATCTGCAGACGATGCTGCGGGCCTAGCTATCTCTGCCACAATGTACAGTAAGATCCGCAGTTCTACTCAAGCCAAAAGAAACGCCAATGATGGTATTTCCATGATTCAAGTTGCTGAAGGTAGTTTCAACGAAATCACCAACATCATGGTAAGGCTACGAGAACTGTCTATACAATCATCATCAGATTCAGTTGGAGACTTAGAGCGATCATTTGCCAACAAGGAATATGTCGAATTAGTGGATGAAATTGACCGGATCGCAAATTCTACTGAGTTTGGCGGTTACAAGCTGTTAAAAGGCGCTGATGCTAACGAAGGCCTAGACACGCTCAATTTTCATATAAGTGCCGGTGATGACTCGGTAGCAAACAGAGATAGTATCCTAGTCGATATCGAAGCCATTAAAATAGATAGTGGCGATATCCTTGGCCTTGGCAAAGGCGAAGAAGTTGGCCCGATGGACGCCGATGGCGACTTTAATCGCGAAGTTTCAACAGAAAAGCTAACAGTCTTGGATGATGCTATGAATAAAGTCGCTGGGTTCCGAGCAAACCTTGGTGCAAAACAAAGTCGGCTCATGTCAACTGTGCAAAACTTAGGAGTTGTGATCGAAAACCTCGAAACTTCACGTTCTCGTATTCAAGATACTGATTTTGCTTCTGAAACCGCCAAATTAACCCAAAACAGGATACTTGGTCAGTCTGGCGTATCTGTGTTGGCTCAAGGTAATTCCCAGCCAGAGCAAGTTTTAGGACTCCTCAGGTAATAGCTGGTTCACTTTTGTGACCAGTTCTATTTCCTCATTTATTCTAATCAACCAGTATCTTTGGCATAAGGTGCTGGTTTTTCTTTAGAAAAAAAATCCCATTTTTACGTAGCCAAGTTGGTACCATTTTTGCTAAAAGCTTTGCCTGGGACAAGGTAGACACAGCTTAACAACTGGGAGGACTATATGACTACTACGGAAAGTATTAACACCACGCCAGCAACACCAGTACCGGTTCCAACAGCCGCTACTGTTGAGGTCTCTACGCCATCTACTGTAAATCCAGTAGATCCTTTAGAGTCTGCTACTGCTTCTGTGACCTTCACACCTGGCACAAAGCTAGCAGAAATCGAAAGAATCGTGATTCTTGAAACTCTTAAGCAAAAGAGCTTCAACCGAACTCACACTGCTCGTGCCTTAGGCATTGGCATCAGAACTTTACAGCGTAAGTTAAAGCGTTATGGCGCTTCTGACTGGGGCTTAAAGACCTGGAAAGTACAGTAGTACTTGGATTGGTGCAGAGGGTCTCGTCAGACCTTCTGAAAGAACAGGATGGTTTTTACCATCCTGTTGTTTTTTTATACAGCTTAAGGAAGTTAATTTTAGAGGTGACTTTTTAATTTAGATGCCTTGACAGCGCACATAGCCTGCGCATATAAATGCACTTCCCAATCGATGGGGCTGTAGCTCAGGTGGTTAGAGCGCACGCCTGATAAGCGTGAGGTCGGAGGTTCGAGTCCTCCCAGCCCCACCATATTTTACCAAAGATATAAGTTACTTACCAAGATTTAAAAAATAAACTTTTAAGAAAATGGTTATACGCCTTTAAAAATAGTGGTTATATATCTAACCATTTTTATCTCAAGATAAAGCTTTCGCAGTCCGAATAGTAGTTATAGCACGGGACACAGCCTGTTGCTTAAAAATTATGCTCGGAGCGTGTTATGT
>PBRN01000180.1 GCA_002725955.1 Pseudobdellovibrionaceae bacterium | reverse complement strand
TGTGCAGGTGGTGACGAGGGCTCGACGGCCTGGTTTTCATCAACAAAATCTGAAAGTTTACGCATTCAACCCTCACAAAAATAAACAATTCGAGCTTTTTCTTTTATCAGCCCAAAATAAAGTTGAGAATAACCTTAGTTCTTTCGAGTTATCCGATAATGATATCCAGCCTCCAGCGGACCTTCTATCACAGACTGTGCACCATCACGCCATTTTACCCTAACCAACTTGACGATGCTTTCTTCTCCCAGCCCAAACCAGGCGCGGGATGGATCAGCACTTAAGTAACCACCACCGCTTTTTATCTCGCGAACCTGAGTTCCTTTGTTAGTTTTAACAAATATTTTGCCACCTATACCATAGCGATTACCATTGAGATCATTCAAAGATATTTTCACACTATGATTACTTCCAGTTGAAAAGTTTTCATACACCTGAACTGGCCCCGTGGAAGAATTACCGATGATATCGACATCTCCGTCCCTATCAAAATCCACAATAACATAACCAAATAAATTGAAATCGTCGGTCAGACCCCAGCTAAATTGTCGCTGCTCAAACCCCTGCCCCTTCATATTTTTCATAAACACATTAAACCCATAGTCATTAACTCTGACAGTACCTTCAGCATTAAAAATATCCTGCCAACCATCATGATCTAAATCAACAATACGACTACTCCAGGTCCACCCTCCAGGGTGTCGGTATTTATCTTTCGACTTTCGATTCTTTGGTTTGCGGTTTATGTCTCTAAATGATCCATTTTTGTTACTAAGAAATACGAAGCTATCATTAATCTGAGAAAATGCGGTAGGAAAATCACTCTGTGTATAGTGCTTACCCTTAGTTTGCAAATATTTACAGACCTCAAACAATTGCTTATCAAAATTAAATTCTAAGCAACTTAAGGGCCGTTGCCCTGAAGTAATGATCATCCACATAGTAGATAGTAAACAATCTTGCCTTTCAACAGCTGACTGGAGTTTTTTGCAGTTAGTAACCTCATGATTACGAGTTGTATAAAAAGGTATTAGATGATTCGTTTCACGATTAATAATACAATTTTTTTTAAACACTGGGTTTTTTATCTTATCACACCACTCAACGGTCCATTTTTCTTGGGCATACTGCTCTGGTACCACACCATCTATTGAGTCTTTACCAACCCATGGCTGTCTATTAATCGTGCCTGAAACATGCAAATCAAGTAGTAAGTCATTATTAAGATCTCCAGTATCAACGCTCATTGAAAACGTCGGTGTGGCAGGCAAAAACTTCTCTTGATTTTTAACTTGATGAAATCCTGCACCAGTACCAAGCAACAATTTATCTGGTACGATAAAATCATTACAAAAATATATATCCAACAAGCCATCATTATTTAAATCAGAAACAAGACTTGCCATTGTTTCTCCAGATTTAGTCTCCAAAGGTACATCTCGAAACTCTAGATTCTGATTAAAAACAATTGAATTTGCTCGCCCAGTCTGGAAGTCAGCAAAACCACTGACGATGCCCAAAGCCATATTCCCATTAACAATATCTATATCGCCATTGCCATCAATGTCGCCAAAAGCTGGGCTAATTGTAATTAATCCATTGTTATTAGGTATTTTTATCGGTTGATCAAAGTCAAAACTTCCAGACTGATTCAAAATTACAAAATTACCCTCCATCCAAGTGGTATAAAACAGATCCAACCAACCGTCGTTATTCAGATCGATAAAACCAGTATAGTAGACTTTCTGCGCTGCTATTCTTTTATTGGTCTGATCAACCTTCTCGAACCAACCTCCTCTATTTTTATATAGATGAAAACCTACATTTGACCCCAAGACTAAGTCTTCCCAACCATCTTTATTATAGTCTCCGGCTCCAGTTCCACGTCCAATCCAAAAGGGGTCAGTATAATCACGAATACCGTAACGAAAGCTCTGAGAAATACCTATCTCATAACCTTCTTTCTTCTTGAAAGGTAAATCGTTATCTGATTTATTTTGCTCAAAGGCCGCACGTTCAACCAATAGATGTTCTGTTTCCTTGTGTCGTAAAAATTGAGCCGCTTCCTTAGGCTTTTCGGGTGCAACCTCCGGTATCACTTCCTGGTCTATAGCGGTTTTATCTGCCGGCACAAATCGATTCATCAATCTATGATAGTCTTCTACATTAGTCTTGGCATAAAAATGGTGATGAAAATCTTCTGCAACAAAGCCAATACCAAAACCTAAAAATATCGGAATGAGCAAGAGGCTTACAGCCCAGCTGCGTGAAGCACTAGTCCAGACAATAAAAAAGGAGTAAATACTATAGATGCCTAACGTACATAAAAGAGTTAATACAACTGCAACCGGAAACCCCTGTGAATATATTGCATTAGCCAAAATTACATCGAATGCAATGGGAACAGGCAAGAGAACACCTATGATAGCAACCAGTACCATCGAAACGAAAGTTACATCCTTGGAAAACCAACTTAAAGGGATCACATGAGATAATAATGAACCTATAAATCCTGCCAGCAGCATAAGAGGAACAGTCTTGATCGCCAAAAATTTTAAGTTAAGACTAAAATCCTTGACACAGCCTTGCAGTGCTGCCAGAAAATTTTCTTTTGCCATAATCGGACAATTCTGAGCAGGATTCATATGCTCCGAATCAATACCTACATTTGTAAAGTCAGTAATTTTATGATCCGGCCCTAACAGCTTAGAAATTAGTGGAATTCCAATAAAAATGACGACACAAGTAAAAAGGACCTTGACCATCCCCATGTAGAAAGGAAATAGACTAAATACCATGGTTAATACAACCATATTCATAGTAGGTGAGCTAATCATGGCTGCAAAGGCCGTTTCGATCTGACGAGATTTTAATATACCTTTAAAAACAGGAGCAGCGCAGTTAACACAAACCCCCAAAGGAGAGCCAAGCAGAAAACCATATATAGTATTCCGAAAACCCTTTGGTCTTTCTGAGACTTTTAAATAACCAATCAAAGTTAAAAAAACTGTTCCCAGTAAAACTCCAAAAAGCATACCTTGTAAATTACCATGCACCCAATTTATTGTTGAGTATATTGTTTTTTTCCATAATGGGTCACTTTTTGAGACCTCTATAAGTGGCCAAACAGAGAGAACATCTGCCACCGAACCATCATTGGCCATAACTGCCTTAGCATCAAGGTCGGGATATCGCGATCCAAGCCAGAAAAAAGAAGTACCAAGAATAGCTAAAACAGCAACAATAGCAAAACGTTTCCAGCTAAGCATGTCCTAACACCCTTTATTCAAACCAAGATTTTTTTAGATCTTCATTATAACCCATAGATTATATTATTAAACTCTAGAAAATCCTACTGAGAGCAGAAAGCACCCGATTTAATTCTCCGATAATTCACTATAATTTAAAGAATCAAACCAAGTCTAAATACCTAAAAAATATAGATCTTTTAGATACTTATAAATCACTCGACAAAATTTGCTATTTTATCAAACAATATTCTAAACTTTTCAGTGATAATTCCGATATATAGCAAGGGTGAATAATATGACTGGGAGGTATTCTATGATCGATCTAAGAGCGATGATGCCATTATTGGTAAGCAGGAAATCTTTGATCCTCACAATAGTATCTACCTTTCTAATAATTAGCTGCCAGGAGAAGCAAGTATTCAATCGACGAGGACAAAATCGGGGTGGCCAAAATTCGGTAGCTCAGAGTACCAACATCACATTTTCCAAAAATAAATTAGCTGATCTTGATGAATCCAAACTCAATTGGGTGGTCAAATATAATTCCGGATCTGATCAAGGTGAGATCGATATGACTGGCGACGTCGGAAAAATAATCACCAATAATATACCTGCGGGTAACAAAGAGATCATGACGGTTGAGTTCTACGAAGGCGAAACTCTCAAATTTGTAGCTAATAGAGCAAATACTGATTTAAGCTCAGCGACTGCAAACAAAATTGTTATTGATGACTGCCTTATCATGCAGGGACGTTGGGATGGCATCCGCCATAACGGAGGCTGCAACTGGACAATCAATGATGTTTTATAGATATTCCAAACTGAATTAATTATATCAGACTGAGAAATGGGTTAAAATATATGAGAATTTGGGCTTTTATTCTACTAATAACAGCATTCGTTAGCTTCATTAGTTGTGCGAAAATCGAAGTTACGAGAGAACTACCCGTCCATCAAGGTAACTACGAGTTCCAACAATATTTGGGAAAAGGTGCAGGCAACGGTTTTCATGTAAAATTGGTCAAAGATCAGAGCCTAAGTTTAACCTCAAAAAATACCAGTATGTATAACGCTTCCATAGATCCAATGGCTGAGTCTATAGGTTGGGCAACATTCAATACCAATATGACTGAAGGCGTCGATGAAAATGCACTAGAGTCTTGGGCTGAAAACTATGTTAGTACAAAACAATCAGACCTTAAGTTAAATATATCAGATTTGACCAAAGCACCGAGATTCAATTTAATGCCTAAGGAAGGCATGCGCATCTTCACATGGTATAGAACATTTGAGGCAAAGCCAGTAATAAAAGGATACATTCAGTTGATCTTCGCCAAAGGCAAGGATAACAAGTATCATCTGAGAGAAATGATTAATAAAGCGTTAGGAACTATAGTACTCAGCCCTGAAAGCATGAGCGACAGTCCTGAGCCTTCATCTGTTGCAGACGCAACAGGAATCGAAGATCTAACGCTCACTGAATCTATAGAAGCAGTTATTATTCCTGTAGTATCTGATAATAGCTATAATTTTTATGAGGGAAGCCGTTATAAGTNTAGCAAATCAGATACCACCGAAGTATGGACCGTTACTGTCTTCAACCATAANGCCAAAGTNTACGAAGCATCTTCAAACCGCAGTTATGCAGATCGNACCATAAAAGTTTCAGTNTGGGATAGAAGCTATATTTTCGATAAGAAAATCGATATTCCTNTAGCCTTTGCTGCTATAGCAGACCAAATTACTNATGCAAAAGGTATCGTCGATATTGCTGAAGATACTGTCGAAATTATTCTCGCTAGCCCACAAAGTGCTACTGGAATATTTCTGAATGGCGTGAATACTGTNTATTCTATCCAGGCTCAACTAGAACCTGATGGNACNACCACTATTACTCCAGAAGGAGATGATATGGTTGCCATCAATACTTTTACTGGTGTTCAAAATATTAGTGACTATATTGCTAANTTTCTGCCCGAAAATTTCCAAATTCCTCTCATAACAAATGGGATACGAACAAATATTAATTTACCTGATGTTTGTAATGCATTTTATGATGGTAATAGNATCAACTTTTTTGTTTCAGGTGCAGCCCAAGGAGGAGTTNCCTGCGCCAATACAGGACTCATAGATGATGTTATCTATCACGAATGGGGTCATGCNTTGGANGCCAATCTAGGTACACAACCCGGAATACCTGATGGTGCTTTTTCTGAAGGTATAGGCGACATAGTAGCTGGTTTTTACGGTTCNGGAAATGTTATGGCTCCTGGTTTTTTTGAAGGNANTACTAATGGNATTAGAAACCTAGAAAATAATGCCACAGCGCCTCCAGCTAATGATNAAGAAGCGCAAGTCCATATTCAGGGACAAATTGTTGGTGGAGCATTTTGGGACATGAGAAAAGGTTTCATTAGGAAGTATGGCAAGCAAAATGGATCCGATTTAGCCACAGAGCTATTTGTACTACATTTAATTACTACTGACTTTTACGTCGATTCGTATAAATCAGTTCTAAGACTAGCTGATGAGGACGGTAATCCAGCAACTCCNGAAACNGATTACTGCCTTATTAATAAGGCCTTTGGTAANCACAACATNACAGATGGNGAAGCGGTAGAAGGGGACGACTGTATNGACCCTGATCAAGGGCTAAAGCTAAGAGTCGATATAGATCATGGTGATGGCGAACTTACAATGATTGCATCAGCATTTGGNGCTGATCATATCGTAATCTGTGACGGCCAGCAAANAGAATGTCTAAGTGACGACAAAGGGTANTATCGTTTTGCTAATATTACTCCTGAAACCGAAGGNAAAGCAAAGCGNTTGTACGAAGCAAAAGGCAAGATTAATATTTCTACTAGAGACAATATTAGCTTAATCTCAAAGGATGATGCAGGTGAAACTATCGGCTATCGCTGGATATCATTTTCAGAAAGAGACCGATCTAATGATATTTCTCAAAAATAGTAAGTNAANTCTGATTCGATCATTGATTAAACATATCNTGNTATCTCATTTTTTTGACCTAAANNCTTACAGATATCATAGGCTAGACAATCNGTNATATGATCATTCACCATACCAANCGCTTGCATAAATGCGTAACAAATCGTCGTTCCAACAAATTTGAATCCTTCTTTTTTTAATGCCTTAGCCATTGCATCAGAAGCTGCTGTTGAAGTAGGNATNTCATNCTGGGCAGTAAAAGAATTTTGAANAGGCTGACCATCAACAAAACTCCATAAAAATTCATTAAAATTTATTCCTCTTGTCCTCATTGCGAGAAAACACTCAGCATTGGTCACAATAGATTGTATCTTNANCTTATTACGGACTATACCNTTATCAGCCATCAATTGNTCAAAATNACNTGGNACATTNGCCACAATTTTTTCTGGATCAAACTGATAAAAAACCTTCTCATANTGGGCCTGTTTTTTAAGAATNGTGATCCAGCTTAAGCCNGCCTGCTGGCCATCTAAACACAGTTTAGCGAAAAGCTCATTAGAATCAAATACAGGCCTCCCCCAAACCGAATCATGNTAGTCTTGATACACNGGATCGTTACCACACCANGAACAACGCTTTNCCATCTAANAGACACCCCAACTTATTAAATACCCNAAGGATCGAGCACTTAGATTACAGTTAGAACTNANNATACANAGAAACCTTTGGTTAATACCAAAGNTTNCTGCNNNCAAGTATTTTGTAAANTTATTTATATGANTTATTTTAACTAGCGAATAACGGTTGTTNCAGTGCGTAGTTCGGCAGGATCATGTTCTCCACGAAGAATAGAAATAACAACCTTCTGCAAAGCTTTAATCTCGTAATCTCGATACTTACCATAGACCGCTAATGTTTGATCATTTACATTAGTTTGCGACTTACCTCTATGCAGTGACTCAAACACCGACATTTTCATCGACATGGCACGGACAGAAATCTTTCTTTTCATAGAATAGTTCTCTTTGAAGAACTTAGAAGCATCACTCAGATATAAATAGAGCGCAATCACTTCGTCCTCAAACTTCCACTCCACCGTTCTACTTCTAGAGCCAGTACCACTACTTTTCTTCGGTGAACGCTTTTTCTTAGTATTTTCTTGACGTTTCTGCGCTTCTAGTTTGGCTTTTTCAGCCCTCAATTGATCTGCGAAAGACATGCATTCTCCAAGTTTAACTTTATGAGGCCAGTTCTATTGATATTCATCGGAAATAGCAACAAGAACATTACATCATAAACCCAAAAACCAGCCCCTTCGACATGCCATAGGGGCGGCGTGAAAATTGTATGTTACTGATAAAACAAATGATACGGCTAAATTTATAATCTCTACCATCGTAAAATCCGTCACTTCAACTGGAATGAGCATCTAACAATAGACAACTAAGAATCTAGCGTGTCGAGATAGAACTCGCAGAAACTTGCTCATCATATGTTCGATAAACGTAAACAAATTTTCCGTATATGAAGGCACTACCAGCAAAGCTAAAAACGATACATATTAAACAATTTAAAAACTTTCAAAATCTTCATAATTTAAAGTCAGAAACAACCGATAGCTAAGTCATTAATTTTTATCAAAAATCTATTCAACAGAGTGAACTGAATGAAAAAGACTTTCTTAGTTTATATGAGCTTGGTAATTGCCGGAATCTTGTCAATCATACATCTTATTCAAAATGAAAAAGCACCTCACCAAATCAAGAAAACCACACAGTATGTTAAACTGATCGACTGGCAACATGATATAGATAGTAGTTTAAGAATAATTAATCTATTAGAAAGGTCTTTCATAAGATCAGAAAAATTCGACTATCACCAGAAATCATTCACTCAAGTCAATGCGACTTCCTATAAAAAAATCAGAAAAAACCT
>PBRN01000179.1 GCA_002725955.1 Pseudobdellovibrionaceae bacterium | reverse complement strand
TTGCGATTCAAATAGTTCAAATCGATAGTGAAAATGAAGCTCAACTTAGAAAGTTTGTCGACTCTAAGTGCCTTGAAGTAAAAGAAGATTCTGGTGATGTGGCCTAATTTACTAACCGTTAAAGTAATCTTCATTTTTTTCCGAATCTTCAAAACAACTAGACCCTGCCACCCTGCCTAGAGGACTTGAGAGGATGGAGCAAAGAAAGTTTTCTTAGCTCAGCTGCTTGAGGTTCTTATGGGGTCATATTAAGTGTCATTTAGAATTATGATAATTTTGTGTTTTTTGTGGGCAATGCCTATAACTGCTCTGAGTGTGACTCGAGCCGAGGTTACCATCCAGTCAGCTAATGAACTGTGGATGCATTCTTTGCTAGCGGAGAAAGCAGAAACTGATGTGTTAATTCGTCGATTAAAGTATAGGCTTGTCGCCAGCGAAATTGATTCCGAATTTTTCTTAGAGAAGTTAAAAATTATCAGGAAAAAATTAGGTCATTAAATCTGGACTAGCTGGCGATATTCGACTAGGCTTCTCTATGTATCTATTTTTTCTTAAATAACTAGGATAAGAGGGATTACTATGAATTGGGATCAAATTCAGGTTCCTCCCGGAGGCAGGATTGTCCGGGTCTCCCACTTCACCTATATTTTTAATGGCATTAACTTTATTATTGAAGTTGATGAATCTCCTGATGGAACGGTGACTGTGCATGGGGAGCATTCGACAGATAAAAACTTTGTGGTTGAATCTGTTTCAGGTTCGAGCGTAGAAGAATGTCTTAACGGTATACTAAAAAAGATCTCTTCTCGCACATAGAATCCTGATTTCGAAATGCTGTGGATATATTGATTTGAGTTGTCAAGTCTAATCCCGATTGAACGAGGTAAACCGGATATTGATATAGCTAAGCCTCGGAGAGTAACTTTTGAAACTTGGTATTGATAGACTCAGAGAGAGTCCAGATTTGGCTAAGAACTGGGGTAATATAGGGTTTTTGGCCAATCAGTCGTCTTATACTTCAGACTTTAAGTTTTCGTTGTCGGTAGTGACAGATTTGTTTTCGGATAAATTAAAGTGCTTGTTTGGTCCACAACATGGTTTTGTTGCAACTGTTCAAGATAATATGATCGAAACGGGTCATATATCACATCCTGACCTTAATATTCCTATATACAGTCTATATTCTGAAACAAGAGAACCTACTGAAGAGATGGTCCGGAATATTGATACGATTCTAATTGATATTCAAATTGTTGGCTGCCGTGTATACACCTTTAAATACACTATAGCTGGCTGCTTAAGAGCGGCCAAGAAGTTTGGTAAAAAGGTTGTAGTTCTAGATCGGCCTAATCCCGTTGGTGGGGTCAATGTCGAGGGGCGTGTTTTAGACCTCTCTAGAAAATCATTTGTAGGTGAGTTCGAAATTCCAATGAGGCATGGATTGACTCCAGCGGAGGCTGCATTGCTATTCAACGAATCTGTTGATGCGGATTTAGAGATAGTTTCGATGGAGGGTTGGAATCCTTCAGATTGCTGGGATAACTTAGGCCTAGAGTGGGTTCTGACTTCCCCAAACTTACCGAATATCAATTCAGTATTTAGTTATCCCGGTACGGTGATATTTGAAGGCTCGAATGTGTCTGAAGGGCGAGGCACAGGTCTGCCTTTTCAGTTTATTGGTGCTCCCTATATCAAGGATAGTGCTAAGTTTTGCATGAGGGTAATCGAGTTATATGGCCCTAGCGGTGATATTATAGTTCGGCCAACGAGTTTCCAGCCAACATCCCAGAAATGGATGGGAAAAGTTTGTAATGGGCTACAGATACATGTTCGTTCTCCTGGATCCATGAGAAGCTTTGCTTTGGGCTTAGCAATTTTGAGAGCTTCGATTGAGCAGGGTGGTAGTGATTTTTGTTGGGCTGATAAAGGATATGAATACGACTATGAGCATCTTCCCATTCAGCTTATCATAGGCCATCCCGAGGCTGATGACAGGTTGCTGTCAGCAGACTTCTCGATCGGTGATCCATGGTGGAATGGTGGTGTTTCTGAATGGATTGATAGAGTAGAAGGTTATTTACTGTATCCCCGTAAAATGAGTGCGATATAAAGTTGAAATTTAGTGGCTAATTTCGGGCTTTCCTCCTGAAATTAACTCAACGAATATTTTGTTTGTTTTGATATTGTTGAAGTCGGGATCTCCTTTTGCCTTCTCTGCTAAACTTGGATTTAGCAACAAGGCCTTATACAGTGAGCTTAATGATTCTTGGGTGTTTCCTAAAAGAGATAACATGCATGCCTCATTATACTGGGCTGTCGCATCTTGGGGGTCTATTGCAACAGCTTGTCTAAAGTATTGAATAGCAGCGCTATACTTTTTGAGTCGATAATACGTCAGTCCAAGCCCATTATAGTAGTCACTCCTGCTGGGTTCCAAGACAATAGCTGAATTAAATGATTCGATAGCTCTTTTATGCTTTCCTAACTTCGCTGACTGTACTTCACCCAGAAGTGCATACAGAATACTATTACCAGGAAACTCTTCATTTAGGATCTCAACAACTTTTTCAAATTCATTCCACTTCTCTTTTTGTTGAATATTTTTTACGATGTAATCAACTATCTCAGTTTTATTAATAGCTTTTTTGACGGCTTGTCTAAAATTCTTCCTAGAGTTTTTGAATTTTAGTCGATCCATTTCGATGAAACCAAGATGAACATGTACGATTGATTCCATCTTTTGATTTAATTTACTGTTCTTTAATGCCGATTTGAACTTTTTCGAAGCTTTATTTGGCTGGTTTAAGTGCTTATATAACAGCATTCCATCGTTAATTAATGACTCAGGTTGATACTTATTTTTCGTCAGAATCCGAAGGTATGTCTTATGAGCTTTAAGGTATTCCTGCCGATTAGAATAATTAATTGCTAGGCTGAGTAAGAATAAATCTGATGGAAACCTCTTATACCACTTTTCGATTTCTGATACTAAGATTTCACCTTCTAGTTCTGATTGAAGGTGTGCGATAACGTAAGGTACTACTACTTTCCACTGGGCATTCTCCATGTGCATAGATTTATTCAGTAGTTCAATAACCTCTTTGTGTTTTAGTTTATTGCCAAGTAGCTTTGCTCTTAGGAAGGTCGTTCTCCAGGTTTCATTGAGTGATGGATTAAGAGATTTATCGATAACTTTCAGTGCATTTTCAGGTTGTCCCATTGAGTCCAGAATTTCTGATATGATAATATGTCCGTGATCTTTCTCGGGGTTTAGCTCAATAGCTTGTTGTCCCATTTCGGAGGCTTTTCTGAGCAGCGACATATTCGTTGGGTTTTCGGCAAACATTCGTATATACAAGTGTCCTACCAAATAATGAGCAAATGAAGATTTTGAATTTAGTTGTATTAATCTGGTGGCTTCTCGTTCTAATTGAGGAAATTCTCGCGGTTCTGCTGTCCAGATTTTTAACTCGAGCTCGAGGTCCTTTTCAGGCATCGCCATTAAAGGGCTATGAAAATAGCTAATTGTTAAGCCTATAACACAAGCATTTATTAACAGCCATTTTCTCATGAGAGCCTCTTATCTTAGAGGATGATTCCTATTACATGTAGGTTCGGTAATTTTAGAAAAACATTAAAACTTTTTTGAGTCCTTATGATGAATGATAAATATAGTAGTATAATTCTAGATAGATATATTTTCGATGAGATTTTTTTTTGTAAGTGGAAAGTCCAATGATCTAATAAATTTCTATTTTAAGATCTAAGTTAAAGCCTTTTTTAAACTCATAGCTAATCTTTTGAGGTCGTCTCCCGATAACTTAATTTACGGGAGATGAGCTATGCCTCAAAAGGTTGATAAATTAAAAAGTAAAATTAAAGCCATTGGTTTTGTTTTATTGTCAATAACTTTGATAGTTGTATTCTTATTACCTTCATTTAATCAAAACAGAAAAACAGAGTTAAGATCGAAGCCATTCTATGAGCCTAGGAGCGAAAGGTTCCAATCTGATCGTATAGATATGGCAACATCTTTGATTATGGATTCTATCCTCAGTATTGTACAAAGCTATTATGTTGATGAGGAAAGAATAAATAATAGATCATTGTTAGATATAACCCTTTCTAATCTTAATAGAGACCCATCGATTATTATTCAAAATAATAAGAACTACTTTAATATAAGCGTGGGTGAAGAAGTGATTCGTATAGAGAATTCTAAAGAACTCTCATACCAGGAATTATTAGAAGTTTCAGTGGATATTGCTAGTTTCTTATCGAAGAATTTACCCGTGACCAAGGAAAACCCGGTCGATACTAAGGGCAGTTTCTGGGAAGATAGAGGATCATTCAAGTTTTTGAATTCAATGTTGGAAGGACTAGATCCACATAGCTCGCTACTCAATGCTGGATCCTATCGGGATTTGCGACAAGGTACGGAAGGAGCATTCGGTGGTTTAGGGGTGGTAGTAGGTGTAAGAGATGATCTTTTGACGGTAATAAGACCTTTGCCTAATAGTCCTGCTATTAATTCTGGAATTCTTAAAAACGATAAAATTATATCTATTAACAAAGTTATTACATATGGAGTAGGTCTGGAAAGTCTTATCAATCATATGAGGGGGCCACCTGGATCTGCTGTTGATTTAAAGCTAATGCGTAAAGGTGAATTATACCCTAGGGACATATCTATTAAACGCCAGGTTATTCGTGTTGATTCTGTTGAATCGAAGATGGTAGAAGATGGTATTCTTCATTTGGTGGTTGAAAGCTTTTCAAGTCGTACTGCCTTAGAGGTCAAAAATCATATTATTTCTGCTCAAAATAAACTTGGTGGTGATCTTGATGGTTTGATTCTAGATCTCAGATCTAATCCTGGTGGGTTGCTTGACCAAGCTGTTAGCGTTGCTGATTTGTTTTTGGAGAATGGTAAGATAGTTTCTACTAAAGGGCGTCGAGAAGAAATTGAGATTGCTGAAAAGAGTGAAGTCGAATTTGGCTTTCCAGTTTTTCTAATGATGAATAGTGAATCAGCNTCNGCNAGTGAAATTGTTGCNGGCGCCCTGCAGGATAATATGAAGGCAATAATANTTGGNCANCCNAGNTTTGGNAAAGGTTCTGTTCANACTATTTTTGAACTACCAGGCGATCAAGCTCTGAAACTGACGATAGCNAGATATTATACNCCTAAAGGAAATTCGATACAGAATGTNGGNATCAGTCCTGANATTTGGTTGCAGCCAGTNTCTATGTCNGATAAGAATAANAATCTTTTAGGNTTATANCGTTATAAAAATGAGATGTTTNTAAGTAATAANTTNGGTCNCNTATCGGNTNCCCAANATNNGAATNTATNTAAGAATTCAATGTATAAGGCNTATTACTTAATNGANGATGNTCTAGTAGATTATATTGGTGATGTTGAAAAAGATGTAGAGCTCCAGTTTGCNATTGNGCTGGCTANTAATCTNTCAGACCGAATGAATGAGCCGAATTCNTATAGATTTGACAGATCTAGNTATTGGCTTTCAGTTCTTGATGANTACATCGATCAAAAAATTTNNAATACTAATAGAAANTCGATCGATTGGCTTTCAAATANTATGGATGTNGATTGGTCTAAGAANAGATCTGTATTTATNGANNGAAGTAAGACTAATCTTATNCTCAATACNGGATCNTTTTCTGNNGAGAAGGGTGAGCGTATTCTACTTCCNTGGTCTATCAAGAATAATGAANGNTTTANAGTTGAAAGAGTNTCNATATTTGTNAGNAGNGATGANCGGAAGTTTGATACTACTGANATTCTAGTNGGNTCGATTCGNNCNGGTGAATATAAGAAGGGNCATNTAANTGTGCCNGTAGATACTNCNCTTGGTCAGAAAAAAGATCTTGTGCAGTTGGGTNTAGCTGTAGATTCNATNCCTCTTTCTANTCCNTTAGAAAATATTGAAATAGATACTTCTCAAGTNAAGACTCCTNANATTAGTATTAATTTTACNATGGAAGAACAGGGTGGTCAGATAGCTCAAGTTNTTGAACCTCGNGAANTNGGTGAGATAAAGATNCTNTTAGAAAATANAGGNGAGATNACGGCAAATAACTTAAAGGTNGAAATTCAAAANCTATCCGGTAAGCAATTNAACTTNAGGNNTCTTTCTAAAAGNGTTTCTACTATTAAGNCGAAGGGNAGTAGGTATNTTANCTTTCCTTTTAGATCAGGNAAAATCATAGCAGAGAAGAGTCTTTCCTTTGGCGTTAGGGTNTCGGTAGACGAATTTTCNGANCCNATTAAGAANCATATGNTAGTTGTTTCCGATCCAAATATGAAAAAAGAGAAAATATCAAATCTATTCGGTCGATAAATNNAAGAGGANAGCTGATGGATAAGAAAATAAAAGTTGCGGTAGTNTTAGGCTANCTGGAAGATTTTTATTTGATAAGGTTCTTTGAAAATTTTGCNGAAAATTTTGAAGTTTCTTTATTTGCTATTGAATATAAAAATACTTTGGANAATTTTCGNTCGAGNTTCCCAATACANGTTTTTGAAGAGGTGGCTGATACTCCGGGCTATATGAGAGGTTTGGAATCTCTCATTGATGGTTTTGATGTGATTATTAGTGTTGAGACNTCNACGCTTTCGACATTTCAATGTGTGCGTATAGCAGAAAAAGAGAGTATTCCTATTNTAGTNATGGTTGATGAGTATCACCCTGACTTTTATCGAAATTTCCCTGACGTCAAGGCACTTCANAATGAGATTATTAGCAAGTGTGANATCTANCTNGTNTCATCTGAGTCTTCAAGATCAATGCTGGCTATAGAGGGTGTCAAAGAAAAACAGATCCGAAAGTTTCCACCAGCNTTAGATCGTGATAGATTTTTTTATAGTNCTCAAAAAAGACNAAAATTTAGAGANTATATTGGTGTGAGTGAGAAGGAAGTTCTTATCTTTTACCGAGAGGATCTAAATTCTAGTTCTCGGGCAAAAGACATGATTTTCACTATGAAAATTTTGAAGGAACGGAGTCCAGAGGTAGCTGCCTATACNAGGCTAATATTGGTAGGTGAAGGACCTGAATCTGAAGAACTAAAGTATTTGACTTCCGATCTAGGNCTAAGCAGTTTAACTATGTTTTTGCAGCAAGACCCTGAACCATTTATTCACGACTTATATTGTGCCTGTGATGTTTTTGTTTCGCTTAGAGAAATAAACCCATCAGTTTGCCCTAAAATGAAGCGGTGGGTCTTTGATGCAGTGTGTTGCGGTGCCATCCCATTGGTTACTGCTGGAACTGCTGAGGCCGAATATCTTGGTGACTTAGGTGTTGCCTTGGTTGATGATAGTTGTACACAACTTTACGATGCAATTGTTGACAAAATCTCTGACCGTAAAAAGCTTAATCACTCAAAGGTGGAATGTTGCAGGGCAGCAGATGAATTATTTAGTGCTGAGGGTGGTCAAAATGACTTTGAGGCTGTCCTGCTAGAAATNACAGACAATCTTGACAGCCTTTCATCTCAGGACTATGTGAAGNAGCTATATCTCGAACTTAAGGAAGAGGGTANAGCTCCTGAATTGTTATTGGAAAAGTCAGAAGATCTTTTGCTGAGAATACATGGTTTNCCTCAGATTAGATCGGATATTATGAGAGTGCGNGGTGATAGTTTTTTTAANCTCTCGAAATTTGAGGAAGCTACACAAAGCTATGGTGAGAGCTTGCAACTTGATCCGGAAAACTGGAAAGCTAATCTTGGACTAGCNGAAATTTCTTTTTTTAGCCATTCTCATGAAGAAGCATTGCAGTTTTATAAAAAAGTACTAGTGGGTTCTCCTCATAACCCGGAGGCCTATCGGGGTATTGGCTTGGTGCACCGACGTGTTGGGATGACNGATGAGGCTATATATTGGCTGTCAAAGAGTTTGGGGTATGACAANGCAAATGAAAAGACTCTTGTTGCTTTGACGCAAGCTTGTTTGGAGAGCAATAATGTTAGGGTGCCGATCCCGGTATTGGAGAGAGCAAGGGAGTTGATNGGTTCCAACCCAGTGATTGATATGGCNTTAGGGCAGCTCTATTTGCGAGATGGTAAATATGAAGAAGGAAGAGAAATGGTTATTAAGGCCCTAGATGCACAGCAGCTTAAACTTCCTGCCTAGNAAAGTCTTTTGTNACCATCCTAAAGCCCNGTGCTACCAAATCCNCCNATTCNTGTGCCTNTTACAGATATGTTAGGTATTCTTTGTATNGTATTNAGNACCATTTGGGCGATTCGTTGACCTTTTTTCGCCACAAAATTTTCAATGCTATGATTTGTCATGATAACGCATATTTCATCCCTAAAATCAGCNTCTACCGTACCGATGCCATTAGCCAGGGTGACAGCATTTCTTAANCTTAATCCTGATCGGGCTCGGATTTGAAGTTCAGGTAAACTATTTGGTGGTACNAGATCCCANATGACATCTTCAATCCACACGCCGGTAGGGATCACTTCCGTTTTGCCNGNNGNCAGATGAACTGTTTCTCGTGCTACTAAATCACAAGCNGCACTGTATTCGNTCATATACTTGGGCTCACATCCGTGATTCCACTTCAGCTTGAACATTTAGAGATTCCATTGTGTTAAAAGATCCGGCTTNNAGCCGGATCTTNTATTATACGGTTGGTTTTTTTCCGAGGGCTTCTTTTCGGCTTAGTTTGATTTTACCCTGTCTGTCAACATCNAGAACTTTAACGAGTACCTGTTCGCCTTCGTTAACGATATCGGTCACTTTTTCGACTCTTTTCTCATCTAGTTGAGAAATATGCAGCAGTCCTTCGACGCCGGGNTTAATTTCAACAAAAGCTCCAAAATCGACTACTTTTTTGACATTACCCATGTAGATGCCGCCGACTTCAGGGTCTGATGTTACTGAGCGTACAAGCTTTTTAGCTTCTTCAGCTTTGGTGGTGTTAGGCGCTAAAATGTTAACCATNCCATCGTCTGCGATGTCNATTTTAACATCACACTGGCTTGTTATCAGTTTAATNGTCTTGCCACTTGGGCCAATCAGNTCTCTAATTTTATCGGTTTTTATNTTTATTTGGAAAATACGCGGAGCATACTCACTTAACTCATCAGGATTGTCTATAGTGTCTGTAATTTTCTTTAGGATATGCAGTCTTCCGCTTTTAGCTTGTTCTAAAGCTTCTGCCATGATTTTTCGTGGCAAACCGGAAATCTTGATATCCATCTGAAGAGCTGTAATNCCGCCATTTGTACCNGTNACTTTAAAGTCCATATCGCCGAGGTGATCTTCATCGCCAAGTATATCAGATAGGATGGCGTAATCATCTCCNTCTTTAATAAGTCCCATAGCAATTCCGGCNACAGGTTCAGTAAGAGGTACNCCAGCATTTAGCATCGCCATAGTACCACTACAAACNGTTGCCATAGATGATGAACCATTAGATTCTAAAATTTCTGATACTAAACGAATAGTATAATTAAATTTTTCTTTTGGTGGAATTACNCGATTGAGCGCATTCCAAGCTAAGTTACCATGTCCAATTTCTCTACGGCCTGGTCCTCGAAGAAATCGAGCCTCACCCACTGAATATGGGGGGAAGTTATAATGCAGCATGAAATTCTGAGATGCACTAGGAGTTAAAATTGTATCTAGCCTTTGTTCATCATCCCCACCACCTAAGGTAACGACGCCAAGNGATTGAGTTTCGCCTCTGGTAAAGAGNGCGGACCCATGGGTTCGTTTCAGATTGCCTGTTTCGCAGGTGATCTGTCGGATTTCGTCATAATTTCTGCCATCTATTCTGGTCTTTTCATTTAGAATCATTGATCGCATGAGATTATATTCNAGTTTTTCGAAGGCTANGTTCAGTTGAAAATCTCTNGTANTATCTTTGTCGGGATTTAAGTCCGCTTTAATTTTCTTANTTAANCGTTTTAGTGATTTGCTTCTTGCTTGTTTGTCTTTGATNGCAAAAGANTCGAGGACCAAGTTTTTGGCNANACNNTCTACTTCGTCATAGATTGCTTGATCNAGACTNNTTTCNGGAACNTCTCTTTTGGAAACNCCAATTTCATTTTTCATTTCTTCTTGGAACTTGAAAATAGGTTCCATAGTTTTGTGTGCGAAGTCGATAGCATT
Source organism: Pseudobdellovibrionaceae bacterium (assembly GCA_002725955.1). Taxonomy (GTDB): domain Bacteria; phylum Bdellovibrionota_B; class Oligoflexia; order Oligoflexales; family Oligoflexaceae. The sequence continues at coordinate 18,769 of PBRN01000179.1, read as the reverse complement.
TAGCATCTGNTCTTCAGATAAGAAGTTAGCATTAGCTTCTACCATNAGNACNGCATCTGGATTTGCTGCTATAGTTAACTCTAAATCACTTAACTCTCCCTCTTTGGGATCTAGAAAATATTCGCCATCTTTCATTCCAACTCTGAGNGCTGCAACAGGACCGTTAAAAGGAATATCACTAATCATCAGGGCTGCTGATGCGCCAATTGCTGCNAAGGGTGCAGGATGGTTTTCAAGATCTACCGACAATACTGTTGCGATAACATGAGTATCGTTTAGATAGTNTTTGGGGAAACTTGGNCGTAGTGGNCTGTCAATCACTCGNGCNGTGAGAGTTTCACGATCACTNGGTTTTGTTTCTCTCTTTATNAANCCACCAGGNATGCGGCCTGCGGCGTAAAATTTTTCTATATAATCNACTGTTAGNGGGAAAAANTCAGCTCCTTCTNTGGCTTCATCTGCAGCACATACTGTTACGAGTACTTGAGTATCGCCAGATGATATNAGGCAGGAACCGTTNGCCTGCTTGGCGTATTTTTGGAATTCAAAGCGAATAACTTTTTCGCCGACGGTAATTTCTTTTGTTAGTGACATTAAGTGTATTCTCCACATCTAGGCCACAATTGGCCGTATAATTTAAAAAGCGCCTTTACTCTCCGCCACTTTATCAGGATAGTNGCGGGAGATAAAGGCGCTTTATAGGCTAAATCTACTTCCGGATGCCTAAAGAAGTAATCAACTTTTTATAAGCCTCATCATCTTTTCNTCGAAGATAAGTTAANAGTCTCTTNCTTTGTCCAACCAATCGCAAAAGNCCAGTTTTGGAGTGATTATCTTTTTTATGAGACTTAAANTGAGTATTTAATTGCTTTAACCTCGCTGTTAGCAAAGCTATTTGNACTTCTGGTGAAGCTGTATCCCCTTGTTTGCGNGCATATTTAGANATTATNTCAGNTGTTTCGGTCTTTCCTAGAGCCATATTGGCCTCCTNAAATGTAATGACGTCAATTAATAATTGGGGAAGGTTTGAGTAATCCTTTNCTGGGGATTNACTTAAACTTTCGTTTTGATAAGGAATATGCCACTGACGACTGCCGCTATCCTCAAAAAGCCTGATTTCTAGACTTTTTATAACCGANGGAGACTATCTGATTTATTGTTGCTTTGCAAGAAATAGATTGANANNCNNNTCNTTGTAAGTATCNGTAAATAAANNANTTTTAGTNGAAACTTTAATATTCTNTAAATTAAGNGTTGACATTTTTGTCATACCCTCTATGATTGGCAGAAGTTAGTTAGGCTTGCNATTTTCTCACCCTGNTTATGGGGTATGTCTTAAATTTAAGCTTAAGGCATCTGCTATTTGCCTAGGTTGTCTTCTATTTGTTTCTGTCTCGTTCAAAAAATGGCATTTTCGGTAAGCCCGGTATTATCACCAGAAGTTTGTTCATTGGTATNNATGAATTAAACATTCTGCAATTCATGCTGGAGTCACAAAATTATGAATTTTGAAAGCGGATCTAAAGTGGTTCACAGAACCCANGGGGTTGGAACAATCTGTGGGATCGAGGCTCAGAANTATGGAGCTGGCCAACAAGACTACTATTTGTTGCGTATCGAAGCATCAGGGTTGATGGTNAGATTCCCAAANGNTGTTGAAACATCTCTCGTTCGAAACNTAGTGAATGATGATGAAATTAAAAAAGTTTATGCGATTTTACAAAGCCCGCCAAAGAACTATTCGATGGTATGGAATCGTAGAAAAAAAGAATTTACAGAAAAGATCAAGTCTGGTTCTATATATGAAATAGCNGAAGTCATGAGGGANTTGAGCCAGCAAAAAACAGGAAAAGATCTTTCTTTTGGTGAAAAAGAGATGCTTGAAAAAGCCAGAGAAAGAATTATTACTGAAATTAGCGCNGCTGAGTCTAAGTCAACTGAAGCTGTCGATGAAGAGCTCGATGCANTGATGAAAGCCTAGTTCTTGAGGTCTAGCCATGAAGATCACCAATGTTATGGCAGCAAGCCTNGATGGGCGTATTGCTTCTCAAAGACTTGAAAGNGACGATGAACGTCAGAAATCAAATCTTTCCTCGCCAGCAGATCGNGCATTTTTNTTAAATGAAATTGAGAAAGCTGAGGCTGTAATTGTCGGTGCAGGCTCTATACGGTCAAACGGTGTTTGTTTGAGTCATCCAGGTAAGAATGGTGAATTCCCTGCTTGGTATGTTTTGTCTCAGAGTCCGTTGCCTTTTGATTTAAGTTTCTGGAATCAGAAGCATATTCCTCGATACTTAGTGTCCGCTAAACCTTTGCCGATCAAGGATGGTTCGGGGGTCAAGAATCTAGTTTATTCAGATCACGATCCTGCAGAATTTATAATTGAGGCACTGAGTCAAGCACAGCTATCGGATGTCTTGCTATTTGGTGGCGGTATCGTAAATAAAATGTTTTATCAAAAAAATCTGGTAGATAGCCTTAAGCTGACTATTTCTCCTTTGTTTATTGGTAGAGAGGATGCTCCCTATCTCATATTTCCTGATCTAGAGAATGCAGTTGAGATGAGTCTGCTATCTTCCCGTAATGTCGATAATTATGTATTCTTAGAATATCAAGTAAAACGCAAATAATATTTTCCAACAGAATTGTGGAGAATTATGGGTCTCAGAATTAAGACCAACGTGCAGTCTTTGTTTGCTCAAAGGAACTTGGGTTTATCCACTCAAGGTGCTGGTCGCAGTATGGCAAAACTGTCTTCAGGTTATCGTATTACTAAAGCTGCGGATGATCCTGCAGGGTTATCAATTTCGGAGCAATTTCGATCTGATGTTAGGGCATTAGCTCAGGCTAAGCGCAATGCCAATGACGGTATATCTCTTCTTCAAGTTGCCGAGGGCAGTTTGGAGGAAATAACAAATATAATTATTAGGTTAAGAGAACTCTCGGTGCAGGCTGCTACTGATACGGTGGGTGCTGAGGAACGAGGCTATCTCAATTTGGAGTTTATGTCACTAAAGGATGAAATTGACCGTATAGCAGTAGGTACAGAATATAATGGCACGCGCTTATTGATAGGTAAGAAGGAGGTGGACCCGGCTTTGCTAGAGGACCATAATGAGAGTCCTTTAGAGTTTCAGGTTAGTAAAGATTACATGCTTCCTTCGGATTCTTTATCTTCCCCAAACCCGGTAAATATAATACGCGTCAACTTTGCTGATATGAATGCTTCAACTAGCGGCGAAGGTGGGCTTGGTTTGGGTAGTCCTTCTGATGAAAATGGTACAAGAATAGATAATAAAAAAAATGCTCAGCTTACTATCAATCAGTTGGATGAATCTTTGAATAAGGTCAACTACTATAGGGCCACTATCGGTGCCAAGCAGAATAGACTGAGTAGTACTTCTCGAAATCTTGGTGTTTTTATGGAAAATATTAATAATGCAAAATCACGTATTAAAGATGCTGACTTTGCTGAAGAAACATCCAGATACACCCAATATAACGTATTAAGGCAAGCAGGTGTTTCTGTTCTGTCCCAAGCGAATCAGCTGCCGACTATGGCACTTAAATTGCTTGAATAGGTTTGTTCTGCTATCTCTTTCCTGATGTGAAGGAGGTGGTAGCTAGTGAGCGTTTATATTCAGGGAAGAGGGGTTTGTTCTCCCGTCGGTTTGACGCTCAGACAGAATTTGGCGAGCTTGTCAGAGTCCTTTACCAATTTCACTGAACTGGACTCCTTGCCAATTGGGCGTATATTGGATGAGATTCCAGGACTGGAATCGAGATTATGTAAAGAGCTACCGCGGTCTGCTCAGTTAGGGTTGTTGGTTAGTGCCGAAGCTTTGAAATCTAGTCAAGATCGTCTTTCTCTTCTTAATAGACACGAGTGTGCGGTCGTTGCCGGGTCATCTCGTGGAGCCGCCGATTTACTGGAGCTGTCCTACAGCTCGTGGAAATCAGGTGAGCGTATCTCACCTAAAACTAGCCCTTTGACAACTTCTGGGATTCTTTCTTCATCGGTTTCTAGAGAGCATGGTCTTCATGGCCCTGGCTTCACGATATCATCGGCATGTTCGACAGGCCTGCATACAGTCGGTATTGCGAGTATGATGATTCGGTTGGGGCATTGTGGGCAAGCGATGGTCCTTAGCTCGGAGTCATGCATAACTAGTTTCACATTAAATATGTTGAAACAAGCTAGAGTCTACGGGAAAGGCATTTGTGATGAATTTCCGTGCCGACCTTGGTCTGATCAAAGCAACGGAATGATCTTAAGCGAGGGAGCAGGTGCCATATACCTGACGAACGAACGGGGTGCATATCCTATTTGTGCTATTGCAGGATATGGTGCTGCAACTGAAAGGGTTTCTCTTACAGGGGTGTCTGATGGTGGCACAGCATTAGTCGAAGCTATGGGAAAGGCCTGCAAAGATGCTGGGGTTTTGCCTGCGGATATTGATGTCGTTGTTGGACATGGGTCTGGGACATTAAGAGGTGATTTTGGAGAAATAGCTGCGTGTAATAGCTTTTTTGAAGGCTGTGTTCCACCAGTTTGTGTGCATAAATGGATGACGGGTCATATGTTAGGGGCATCGTCACTATATTCCCTTATTGTCGCTACTGAGCTATTTGATTTTCCTAAACTGCCTCGCCATCCCTATGCTTACCACAGAGACCTGATATCAAGTGACTCGATTGATTTAGATCAATGCAATAATATACTTTGCCTTTCTCTTGGCTTTGGCGGTAACGCTGCTGCCATTATTCTGACTCGATGTTAATTTTTTCGTGTCTTTATTTTGACTGGATTAGTCAATTATGTGACATCTGATTTTTGACAGCAGGAAAAATTTACCTTTTATTTTTGATCAAAATTTTCTCTTTCTGAGAATTAATCCTCTTTTTGCTGTGATTATGGGGAGTGATTTTTTTAATAATTATTGGCCTGAATATTGCTTTAAGAGACTGAGTGAATTTTTATGCTGAGTGAGAGTAGAAATATATGCTTAAAAATATTTATACCCCGACATCAGGAGCAATCGCACAAGAGCGTGCTTTAGAAATAGTATCAAATAACTTGGCGAATATGAATACAGTTGGATTCAAGGGAGATAAGGTTACCTTTACTCTCCTAGAGCCAGAGCCATTTAAGAATTATAAGAGTCCGGTGCCCCCAGCTAATTTCAAAGTAAACTTCAAGCATCTAGAGAATTTACATGGGAATGACATGGACTATGTTGGTGTTGCTGAGGTTAAGCGTGACCTTTCTCAAGGGCCGGCAGTCCAAACAGGAAATAAAACTGACCTAATGATCGAAGGTAATGGCTATTTTGCTATTCATACAGATGAAGGTACTCGATATACGAGGGCAGGAAACTTGAGTTTGAGCCCGGAAGGAGCTTTGACTACTAAGGCAGGTTATCCAGTGCTTGGAGAGAAGGGAGCTGTTTTCCTCAGATCAGGTCAGTTTGAGATTAATCGATCAGGAGAAATTTTTCAGGATGGAAAATTAGTTGATAGGATTAACTTATTTGAGTTTAAGGATCCTTCGGCCCTAGAAAGAGTAGGCCAGAACCTTATGTTTTACGGTGGTGTGCCGGAGGGCGTTTCTAAAGCCAAATCGGTTTCAATAAAACAGGGTTATATTGAAGGATCTAATGTCAACCCTATTAAAAATTTAACGGCTATGATTACTGCTCATAGATCATATGAAGCCTATCAAAAGGCAGTAAAATTCTTTGATTCCGTAATGGAAAAGTCATCAAACACAATCGGTACTTTACGTGTATAAGATATGGGAGACTAAAAAATGATGAGGTCATTGTTCACTGCTGCGACTGGAATGGAATCCCAGCAAATTACTATTGATACTATTGCTAACAACCTTGCTAACGTAAATACGACTGCTTTTAAGCGGTCTCGTGCTAATTTTCATGATCTTCTATATCAAACACTTAGATCTCCTGGTCAGAATAGTACAGCAGGTAGTATTACTCCCAGTGGAATTCAAATTGGTGCTGGTTCTAAGGTGTCTTCTGTGGAAAAGATGTTTTCAGAGGGGCCTATTAAAATTACCAATAAGACAACTGACCTGATCATCAAGGGTGAGGGCTTTTTTCGTGTTCAAAAAGATGATGGTACTCTTGGTTATACGAGAGACGGTGCTTTTAATTTCGATAATACTGGAAGGCTGGTTAATTCATCGGGTTTTCCACTAGTCCCAGAAATTGTAATACCTGAAGGCATTACTCATGACAAAGTCCACTTCGGTCTAGATGGTACTGTAAGTGTAAAGGTAGGTGGTAATACCGAGGAAATTGGAGAAATATTACTTGCAAACTTTATAAACCCTACTGGTCTAGACTCTCTGGGGCGAAACATGTACGGATCGACATCTGCTAGTGGTGATGCGGTGATCTCAAAGCCGAATGCAAGGGGTTTTGGTAGGATTGGTCAGGGTGAGTTGGAGTCTTCAAATGTGAATATAGTTGAAGAGATGGTAAATATGATATCTGGGCAAAGAGCCTATGAAATTAGTTCTAAGGTCATTCAAACTAGTGACCAAATGTTGCAGCAGACTAATAATATAAGGTAAAAAATTTGGTTTTGAAGCCACAAATCATTCAGTTTATATTATCTATATCTGTTGCTATTGCAGCAGATATAGATTCTTCTATGGCGGCCTCCAATTCTATGGGAGGAACTAAATTAGGGCAAGATCTCATAGCACCTCAAGTAAAAATTCCCCTTATTTTTAAACTGAAGAACAAAGTTATCATAAGTAATAAAAGGATCTGGTTAAATGAAGTTGCTACCTGTGAGGGGTATAGTGCAGCTTGTGACGAGATATATGGCATTGATTTAGGTATGTCTCCAGATCCGGGCGAAATTTGGGAAATGACCTCGGAAAATCTGAAAGATATTCTAATTTCTGAATTAGAAGGTTATGAGATAAGTGTGTCGGGTGCGGATAGGTGTTTAATTGAGACGGCTGCAAAAAAAATCTCCGAACAGGAAGTGTTTTCTGCAATTCGTTCAAAGCTTCAAGATTTAGAATTACCGAGTAAAGTAAGAGTTATCGTTAAACAAGTGAGACTTTACAAGCAGATCACCGTGCTGCCGGAAGATTTTGAGTTGTCTTTTCCAGAATTGGATCGAGGAAGATTTCTTTCTACTGATTGGTTGGCTTTAAATCTGAGTAGGACTCGAAAATTAAGGATGATTTACAAAGGCCTTAAAACAGGGGTCGTTTTTTCTACGCATGTTCGGATTAAAATGAGGGCGGAGATTCAAGCCCCTGTTGCTATTAAGAATATAGAGAGAGGAGGCTTGTTAGATCCTCAATTCTTTGCTCCTGCATGGCTAAAGCTAGCTAGCTCTTATTATAGTTGGGCTGTAGATATTGATAAATTTCGAGGATATTATATTAAGTCTTCAATATCAGTGGGAAAACCACTCAAGAAAAGTCAAATTCGACCTCCTAATTTAGTAAAAAGAGGTGAAATAATCAATTTAAAAATGGTGATAGGTGACTTGAAATTAGAGGGAAAGGCCAAGGCTCTGAGTAATGGTTCAATGGGTGATAAAGTAACTGTTCTTTATCTTCCTACTAAAAAGACTGTTTTGGGCCATGTGGTTGGAGATAAGCAAGTTGAGGGGCATCCGTGAAAAAAATAATATTACTTCTAATGGCTTTCGAAATATCCGCATGTATTCCCGGTCGTCAACTTAATGTTATACGAAAAAGGTATATTTCTGCTGAGAAAGATAAGTCACCAACATATGAGACTCGAACAAGACCAATTGTTCGCGGTTCAGTACCTAAAGAAAAGTTCTATGAAGAGAAAGTAGTACAAATTTCCAAGAAGAAGCCCTTGTCTAATTCAGGGTCTTTGGTTTCTTTGGATGATCCTAAAACTAACCTATATATGGAGCCGAGACCAGGTAGGATCGGTTCATATATTACGGTTCTGATTAACTCTTCGAGATTGGATAAACTTAAGAAAAAGAAGAAAGATCTTAATGAAGATGATGATGGAGAAAAATTAGCTGAATCTTTATTGGAGTCTTTACCTTCGTTAAATCCAGGACAAGAGAATCCAGTTGTTATGACCCGAATGAAGATGAGAATCGTTGATCGTGATGAAAATGGTGATGCTATAGTCGCCTATAATCGGTTATCACAAAATAAAGGTGAAACGAATTCTATTGATATTAGAGCTAAAGTGCCTAGGGCCATTTTAGAAGGTGAAGATGCAGTTACTACAGATGATTTAAGTCAAGTAGAGTGGTCTGAATCAAATGATGGAGCTATTATTGATCGAGAGTCTAATGACTGGGAAGATGAATACACATTACGTCTTAGTGGGTTCTCCGAAGCAAAATCAAGACAAGCCATAAGCTTAGACGATAAACGTAAAAGGTTGCAAGAGGTTAAAAACAATTTATCTAACCGGATAAAGGCCCATTCTAAAGAGAGGTCAAAATTCTCAAAAGCCCGGGAAGAACTAGCTGAGGAACAGAAAAAAACTGCTGATGAGGTTTCTAATTTGTCCTCCACTATTACGACTCAGAAAGAAGAAATAAAAGCGCAAAAGGCTAAGATTGAGGAACTCGAAAAAATTCTGGAAGAAGAAAGACTCGAGAGGGAAGGTTCAAATGAGTAAGCTAGTTCTAACTATTTTTTTTACAATATTTATAGCAATTGATGCCTATGGTCAATTATCACGAATAAAAGATTTAGTTCATATACGGGGAGACAGACCTAATAATTTGATTGGTTTGGGTTTGATTGTAGGGCTTGCTGGTACCGGTGATACTAATCAGTCACTCGCTACTACTAGAGCGGCTACAAAATTTATGGAAAGGCTAGGTATGGATATACCTGAAGCTAATATTATTACGCCAAGCGTGGCCTTTGTCGTTCTAACGGCTAAGCTACCNCCATTTGCAAAGAACGGTGATAAAATTGACATTAANGTATCTGTGATAGGTGATGCNACNAGTATAGCTGGTGGAACTTTAATGCAATCTCCTCTTAAAGGTCCTGATGGCAAAGTTTATGTTATTGCCCAGGGNGCCATCACTTTGGGNCAAGCTCGAGGAGATGGTAATCAGACNCTGACGGGAGCTTATTTAGCAGGAGCTGGTACAGTTGAGCGNGATTTTAATCCGAAGATTGTTTTTGATGATCAAATTCATATGTACTTGAATAAAGGNGATTANTCAACAAGCCTGCGGATTGCTAAGAAGATTAATNCAGAGCTNAAAGGTTTCTATGCAGATCCGAGTGACCCTTCTTTGGTTAAAGTGAATATTCCNGATTATTTTAATAATAATATTGTTGGCTTCATNGCAAAAATCGAAAACCTGAAAGTGAANGCAGANCAAAAAGCTGTTGTAGTCGTTAACCANAGAAGTGGAACGATCGTNNTGGGCTCTNANGTTACCGTAGCTAAAGTCGTGATTTCTCATAGNGATTTAAGTATTCAGGTAGGTGGAGGCGGGGCNGAGGGCGGAGCAGAGGGCGAAGAAACTAAGNAAGAGTCTACNNTAGCTACGAAAGGNACTAGTGTAGGAGATTTAATTAAAAGCTTAAACTCGTTAGGTGTTAAGCCAGAAGATTTAGTTGGTATTTTGAAAACTATTCATGCNTCTGGAGGTTTAAATGCGGACCTCAAATTTCTNTAGGATGTTGAGATGTTAGAAGTAAAAATGGCCTCTGGNCTTAATTCTGTTAAAGATATTGAGAGACTCCAAAGGAANGCATTAGAAAATCAAGATGTCAAGAAGATAAAGGATCTCTCGGAAGAATTTGAGTCACTTTTCCTCGAAATTATGCTAAAATCTATGCGGGACTCCGTGGAAAAATCGGGCCTGGTTGATGGNGGGAATGCGGAGAATATTTTCCAAGGGATGCTNGANAAAGAATATTCTAAAAAAATGTCTTCCCAGAGGAGTTCTGGAATAGCTGACGCAATAGAGTCACATCTANTGGGTCTGCGNAATCAAGAAAATATATCGAAAAAAAATATTCTATTGAACTACCANGGTGCAAAGCCGGATGTTTCGATGATTAAAACTAAGAGATGATAAATTTACANTGNAGATTGGAGATAANATGGATACACAAAAAGTTGGTTCTGGTATATCTGGAGCNCTAAATTCTTCTAGAATGAACAATGTNTCTCAAGAAGAGGCNGAAAAGCTTAAGGANCTTCAGAATAAAGATATCAAGAAGCAAGGTAGCTTTGATGTTGANTTTTCTGATCAGGGAAAGGTCCGCTCTGCAGAGTTAGCTAANGCAATGGAAATAGCGAGGAATACTTCAGCNATAAGGCAAGATCGGGTTGATGAACTGAAGGCAAGAATTCAAGCNGGAAATTATCAGATNGATTCNGGGAAAATCGCNGANGGAATGCTTCGGGAAGCGATAAAAGATAGANTTTCTACTGATCTATAGTNGANCNNAAATTTTATGCTTTTTCTTGCTGTTGATGAATAAAANTGAGTNTTTTTGTGATTTAGCTATGGGTAGTCTGTAGCTGTAACAGCAGAGCAAGAAACTGAGAGGGTCCTATGAATCTTCCAGTAAATCTTTTGATGAGATTTAAGANTCACATCGAANCAATGTTATTGAGTATGANTCAGCTGGCAAACCTGATTGANGATGAACATAAAATTGTTGCTGAATCGGATCTTGATCAGTTAGAAAGAATTACTTGCNTAAAAATTGATATNGGACAGAAAATTGAGGAATCAACCAACAGCATATATTCGGTNCTAAGTGAATTNAGAGTGTTGTATCCTTTNAGTGANGACGCTAATACTTCGATTACTAGTATTTCTGATATTATTTCTGAGTTTGGGANTGTCGTTGGTGATCGGTCTAAAGATCTAGAAAGTAAGGTTTATATTAAATCTCTAGAAGAATGTCGACAATTGGTNAAAGACCTCTNTCTTTTGCGTAAAGATTCTCAACCAAAAATTGAAATGAATATGTATTTGGTTCAAAAATCTCTAAATAATCATAGAGAGACTATTATGTTCTGGAAGAACTTAATAGATAACTCTGCTTCAGGNTATGATTCCGGTGGTCAATCAAAAGAACTTAAGTCGTCTGCAGTTCTGCAAGTGAAAGCATAGTATGGCTGGTTTATTTCATACTCTTAATATGGGTGCTAGCTCTCTTTTTGCTAATAGGCAAGGAGTNGATACCACAGGTCATAATATAGCTAATGCTCAAACAGAAGGGTTTTCTCGACAGAGAGTGAACCTAGAGCAGCGNTTTCCTCAGGAGATCAGNGGACTTCTATTAGGAAATGGTGTTTTCGTCCGTAATATAACCCGCGCACATGACAAGTTCTTNGAAAATCAGATNAATGATCATAATCAGACACTAGGNCANTCNAATACNAGGCATGATGAAATAAAGTCTATTGAAGAAATCTTTAGTCCAGAATTGAGTTCGAGTATNTCAGANGAAATGNTTNCGTTTTTTAACACACTTCAGGACCTATCCTCCTTTCCTGANGAAATTACNGTGAGGACAGCTGTTAAGGAGTATGGNCAAAACCTCGTTAATTCTTTTAAGAGGGTGGANACNAGGTTAAGAGAGTATCAGAATGATATTAATTTTAAATTGAAAGCGGAAACGGAAGAGATCAATAGAATTTTAGATGATATGGCTAGACTAAATATACAAATAAATACTGCTGAGGCTGGTCAGTTTAAGAAAGCCAATGATTTGCGTGATCAACAGGATCGTTTGCTGAGAGAGTTATCTCATAAAATGGAGATAAATTACTATCGGGGAGATATGGGTGGATTAGTTGTCCATGGCCCTAATGATAGGTTNTTAGTTGATAGGAATTGGTCAGCAAGTATGCATGTCCAACATAACAGNGCAGAAGATCTTNTGTACGATGTTGTTGTTGTGGANTCAAAAGGTAAAGTGGCATCTATCGTTACNGAGAAAAATAGTAAAGGGCGTCTTCATGGTCTGGTTCGAGTGCGNGATCACGATATCGAGGAACTTTTAAGTCAGAATAATACTTTAGCNCATTCGTTTGTCAAAAATTTTAATGCTGTTCATAGGCAGGGTTACGGGATTAATTCCTTTTCTGAAAATACTGGTAGAGATTTNTTTGTNGAGGTTTCAGATGANCAAATTGATCATGCAGTGAGAGAGCTTAGATTATCAGATTATATTATGAGCTCCACCGATGCTATTTCAGCTGCGGGAAGGCCAAATGCTCCTGGAGATAATATTAACCTAAATAATTTATTGAGACTTAAAGATGATAAGTTGATGGCAAATGGTAATGCAACATTCAACGATTACTATGCTAANATGGTCTCTGTTTTCGGCTTGGAAGTGGTAAGGGAAGGAAATGCTAATGAGGCTAATAAAGTTATCGGTGCCGATTTAAAATCTAGGCGTGAAGCTGTGGCTGGTGTTTCCCTTGATGAAGAGGCGGCTAATTTATTGCGCTGGCANACAGCATTTACCGCATCATCTAGGGTTATTACGACAGTTGATGAAATGCTCGAAACNGTACTNGGTTTAAAGAGGTAAGTTAAGTGCGTGTATCAGAACAACAGAGATATAACACAACTATAAATCGGGTTGAAAAGGCCAAGCAAAATAATTCGAAAATGCTTGAAGTTATGTCGACGAATAAGACTCTNAATCATATNTCGGATGATCCCGTTGGTGCGGCGAGAGTGATTCGAGGTAGGGAGAGAATAGAGTCCTACAGGCAGTATCAAAAAAATATTGATTTTGCTGTTGGTTATATTGAAAAGGCAGAGAGTTCTATAAGGTCAATTCATGACTTCTTGGTGAGNGCAAAAGAATTAGCTGTAGGCATGTCCAATGCTACCTACGATGCTAAAGGAAGGAAATTAGTTTCAGAAGAAGTAAAAGAGGTCATGAATGCCGTTGTTCAGTTGGGCAATACAACATATGGAAATAGGTATGTATTTGGTGGATTTAGGACGCAGACGCCTCCTCTAGCCAGAGATGGCGGCTACTTGGGGGATGANGGTGCGTTTTATATGCAGATTGATGAAAATTCTTTTAGGCNGATTAATGTTCANGCTAGGTCTTTGTTTGAGGCTTCTGAAGATGANAGAAANCTTAGNCACTTTGANATGATTGAGTCGCTGAGGGTTTTGTATGATGGTCTAAAAGATAATAATGTTGAATCTATNCGCTTAGCGATGGATGAGCTTGAATTNCAGCTNCAGAAANCNGCAAGNTATGAAGCTTCTCTTGGAACCATTCATAANGCTATTAACGATGCAAGAGAGCGATTGGAACTAGGTGAAGANTTGACCCAGAANAATTTATCGAAAGTAGAAGANGCTGATATGTATAAGTCNGTATCTCAGTTTAAGAAAACTGAAACAATACTGCAGAGTACATTGATGGCATCAAATAAGCTTTTACAGCCGTCACTACTTAATTTTATGCAGTAGTTCCCATTACCATGGAGGGTTAGGGGTGTTAGTATTGACTCGGAAAGTCGGAGAAGGGATTGCGATAGGCGATGATGTAAAAATTATCGTAATGCAGNTAAAAGGAAAGCAGGTTCGATTAGGTATAAAGGCTAGNCCGAATACACCGGTTCATAGAGAAGAGGTTTATCAACGCATTCAAGATGAGAATGCTCAAGCTTCAACTACATCTGCAGATGCATTAGGTCCAGCTTCAGAGCTGATAGGTGATGGGCAAATTNCTCCAGGAACTAAATCTCCNTTGAGGAGAAATGTCAGAAAGGGTGAATCGGATAATTAGTTTGCCTGNAGTTGATTTGATGTTGATTCATAAGATATGATGTAAAGTNAGCTTNATANCATACAGAGCACTATAAGTTATCTATCTTTTGGCATCCNTTCTTGAGCAAGGGGGTTTTCTTTTGATTAGCATGAAAACGACACGATTTGGTGAAATCGACGTAGTTGAGAAGGATGTCATTGAGCTTCCAGCGGGTTTGATNGGCTTTCCGGAGCTAAAGCGCTATGTTTTGTTAGATCATGACAAAGAGAGNCCATTTAAGTGGCTGCAATCATTNGANGATGGTGCNATNGCATTTGTTCTAATNAACCCGCTATTGTTTATGCCTGATTATACTGTTGAAGTGAGTGAGGCCGAAATTGGTGAATTAGATTTAGAAGACGAAGAAGATGCTGTTATTTCNGCTATTATNACTATGCCAAGCAANCCGCAAAANATGACTGCGAANTTGAAGGCTCCTNTAGTCTTTAANCTAAAGAATAGAAAAGGCAGGCAAGTNATTCTTAATAACTCGCAGTTNACTACCAGNCANAANGTGATGGAAGAAGTTAAGAAAAGGACTGAGGTTGCTGATACTGAAGCCATTAAAGAAGTTATCAATAAGGTTAANGAATCCAAANTAGCCTTGGAAAANTCAAGTGGCAGTGATTAGATTTTTTCTAAAAACGTATCATTTACTTTACGGCAGTGCCNTCATTCCAGTCTACCCTGAAGCCTAATTGAGACTCGATCCANGTCANGTAGAGTCTATTTATATGCCGGAATGTAGAGTTTTCTCTCATTGTGTGCATGCGATGTNGGTCTATGCGGCATACTGGTACTAGTCCTCTTACCGTTGANCATACAAATGCTTCGTCAAACCTTGCTATCTCATCTTTATAAATGATTCTCTCNGTGACNGNTATTTGGCTCCTTCGNAGAAGGCTTGCTATTGTGTTNCGNGTNATNCCTACTAAGAGGCCGCTGTTAGNNGGTGGNGTNGCTATNTCNACTAGGTCCCCTTGTCTGCCAATNAAAAATATATTTGCTGTTGTTGCCTCGGTCAANTCTTCACTNGAGTTAGCCCAAAGTACATCATCAAAGGACTCTTTTTNNGCTTTATTNAGAGCGGTNATGCTTCGCAGGTAGTTTCCTGTTTTTGGGGCAGGGCCGCGATTCGTATAAGGCAACAGTTTGTTTTTAAGAGATATGCCGTTTTCGTATATTNGNTTGTCNTGGANTTTAGCTGGATAGCACCAAATAATTTTGTTTGGTATCAGNCCTTCTGGGACATCNANGCTTATTCCGTTACCCCTNGTAATCATAATGCGAATGTTCGCCTTTAACATNGATAGAGNCTCAAGNAGTGATTCTATTTCGAANTTGAACTCCTCATCGGTCCAAGGTANNGGAATNTCCAGCTCNGAGGCNGATGANCTTAACCTATTGATATGAGANTCAAAATCGATAATCTGNCCNTGAAATGCTACCATGACTTCGATNGCATTATCTGCAAATAATAGTCCGCGATCAAGNGCTGGAACNGCTGCTTCTTCTGGTTTNAATATACTGTTATTAACAGAAATAAGGCCTTTCATTATATTCCTTGAGTTATATTAATATTGATGTTAATAGGGNCATCCTTGTTATGCGAATCAAGCATAATATTAGTCAGTCTATATTTCAAATGAGCCGGGCTGACCAGACTCAGGAATCAAAGNCTATGGATCTCACAATTTCGTCNCCTAGGAAAGTTCATTTAATTTCTCTTGGCTGTGCCCGCAATCGTGTGGACGCAGAAGTTATGCTGGGAGGTATGATTNATGGTGGGTGGGAAATCACTGATCAGCCNACTGAAGCCAANGCAGTTGTTGTCAATACCTGCGGATTTATTGGTCCAGCAAAAGAGGAAAGTATTGATACAATTCTGGAGGTAGCTGAGTATAAGAAAGCGAANCCAGAAATGAAGCTGGTCGTGACCGGTTGTTTATCTCAGAGGTATAAAACCCAGTTAAGCAATGGCATGCCAGAAGTNGATTTCTTTCTTGGTACTGATGAATTTCCGAAAATAGCNGATTACTTAGANGAGCCTTTGCCGAAGGGCTCTGTCAANGCAAAGCGAACNAACTATCTATACAGNGGNGAGTTGCCTAAAAAAAATACCCTGAGCAAGGGATCAGCATATGTNAAGGTTTCTGAGGGGTGTCAGCATAATTGTGCGTTTTGCATCATCCCAGCNATTAGNGGGCGATTACGNTCTAGGCCTGTAAGTAGCGTATTGGCNGAAGCGAAAAAATTAGCGGGCGAAGGTGTGCAGGAGCTGAATTTGATNGCTCAAGACNTGGCGGCTTATGGCAGNGATACTGGNACTGCTGATTTACTCGAATTGTTAAGAGANTTAGTGAAAATTGAAGGNATTAACTGGATTCGNCTNCTTTACATGTATCCAGAGAATATCAGNGCTGACTTCATAGANTTTTTTGCCTCTGAGCCAAAGCTTGTAAAGTATCTAGATATACCGGTGCAGCANGGAAGNGATTCTGTANTGGATCGTATGGANAGAAATGTTACTCAAGCGGAAATGAAANAAACGATTTCCATGTTAAGAGCNCGTATACCNGAAGTTGCAATCAGAACTTCNGTGATGGTNGGGTTTCCGGGNGAAACGGAGTCGGAGTTTGAGGATTTGATGGGTTTTGTTAAGTCTNTGAAGTTCGATCACNTAGGNTGCTTCACTTATTCCCAAGANGAAGGCACGGTNGCAGGTCGAATGGTCGATCAAATTGATGAAGAGACGAAGCTTNACAGACAAAATGCTGTTATGGANCAACAGAGGAACATTTCTCGAGACCGGNTNTCTGGTTATGTTGGTCAGATAGTTCCNGTATTGGTAAATGGCTTATCTGAAGAGACNGATCTNTTGGGAGAGGGGCGAGCTGCCTTNCANGCTCCTGAGGTNGATGGGGTCGTATATATTAATGATGGTAAGCTGGAGCCAAGCCGAATTCAAAATATTGAGATTGTGGAAACGCATGACTATGACCTCGTTGGTCGGGTGGTNGCTGCGAAGTACTAATCGGCTNAAAGCTCTGAGATCAGATAAATTGGGAGTTATCATTGAAGAAATCGATTAGAGAACCTGAATATCTGTATTCAGAACAGGATGCTTGCGANAAAAGCNGNTTAGCNGATTCNTTTATNAAAGGNCGTANAGANCAGAATGAATTGGTGGATAAAGCAAATAATAAGCTGATNAAGCGNTTTTATAATATAGATCATAATGTCTATCTTGAGGGGGGAGTTCTTCCTGCNTCAATTAAAGANCTCATGGGNTTGGTTGCTTCGCTGGCCTTGCGATGCGATGACTGCATTTTTTATCATATTATCCAAGCCTGGCGCTTGGGNCAATCGGTTGAAGCTATTAGAGAGTCAATAGATGTTGCTATGGTCGTAGGAGGTAGNATTACNATTCCGCATCTGCGTCGGGCTTATCAGTTANTNGACCAGCTATATGCTGATTGATNTAAAGATGGTTAGAATTCCAATAAAGTTAAGCTACTNCCNATACCAACAAGTTTAGCCTTGCTGTCAAANTGAGGGATTAATCTTAGNCCNTTTGATNTGTGNTTGGCNAGTAAATCGGTGNCCNTNTTNGGTGANTCTTCTGCNAACATTGGATTGAAAATNACNTAGGTNCCNAGCACGCTNCCGCCAAAAAAGCCTAGGGAAGCNCCTACGGCAACAAAGCGNAGGTGTTTNGATGGCTGATCTTGAAAGCTTANTGCNGCTGCTCCTAAAGCNGCTCCAAAAGCTGTAGCATATCCNGCAGTTAGGAAAAGGTCTTGAAANCTATCTTCAGTTGTAATTGCTTTTGCGGTCTGTTCGAAATTAAATAACCCTGTTACTAAGATCGAAGCTGCNAAAACCCAAGTNCGGATCATGCTGTTTCCTTAATAAAATGACATGTTNAATATCTGAGTTATANATCCANTATAACCGTATTGTCTCTCTAATGGAATGTATTGNGAGGTNTCTTTCGTCTGNTTTTCGATAATTAACNTATCAAAGCNCATAATAATATTGACAAAGAGCTTGAGTTAAATTAAAAGTGCTGTANGGAGACGGATTTTTCGAACTAGGANGATGACCAGATCTAAGTTAANTACTGGCATCCCAGCCATGAATCTACCTTTGAAAANCCGTTAATTATGTTCCCATAANTGGATNATCCCATCTAATTTTACCTACCGCAAAAAAGAGAGTAATCAATGACTCAGAAGTCTAAAAGTGCTGAACTAGAAGAAAATAAGCCTCGTCGTAATCAAGGAAAAAAANCCTCATCTGAANGTCAGCCGGCGGATAGCTCGGAACAGGTNNNTACAATAAATCTTAAAGAATTAAAAGANCGTCGCATATCAGACCTNAACAGAGTCGCTAGGGATCTCGGNGTTGAAGGNTCTAGTAATATGAGAAAGCAAGANTTGATCTTTGCTNTNCTCCAGGCTCAGGCNGAGCGAGGAGGGGTCATATATGGTGAAGGGGTTCTTGAAACCTTACCTGATGGCTTCGGTTTTTTGCGNGCTCCTGACTATAATTANTTGCCAGGNCCTGATGATATCTATGTTTCACCTTCTCAAATACGTCGATTTAATCTGCGAACTGGAGATACNGTTTCTGGTCAGATTAGNCCCCCTAAGGACAGTGAAAGATATTTTGCTTTGNTGAAAGTTGAATCGGTTAATATGGTTCAGCCAGAAGTGGGCTTCGATAAGATTTTGTTTGATAACCTGACNCCTCTNTATCCTATGGAAAAGTTTAAGATGGAAGTGCAGGGTTTCAACTATTCNACTAGAATCATTGATATACTATGTCCGATTGGTAAAGGNCAGAGGGCTCTCGTNGTTGCTCCGCCTCGTACNGGTAAGACGGTTCTTTTACAGAATATTGCTTCTTCGATTACTAAGAATCATCCACAAGCAGTCCTTATTG
>PBRN01000178.1 GCA_002725955.1 Pseudobdellovibrionaceae bacterium | reverse complement strand
CATTTAAGCCGAGCCAATACAACTACTCGATCATGATCTCAAGCCACAGGGGCTTTGCATAAAGGTTTCTTCTATGTTCCTAAGTCACAAAAATAAAGCCGGGCTCGCTATTAGTTTCGTCGCCGCGACCATCTTCTGCTTAATACTGAACCAACTCCTGCTGGAACACAATATCAGCGGCCCCACTGCCTGGGCTGGACTAAGTAGCTTATTTTTGCTTTTTGCCCTCTATTTTGCTCTAGGAACAACTAATTTGACAGACAAGATACAGCAGTGGACCAAGGGGCACAAGGCCCGGAGTCTATTAATACCTCTTCCTCTGCTGTTTACCTATCTGATTTACTTTTTCGGTACTAAGGAAAACCAACTCATCCATATAGTTTACGTATCTTTATTTCTTTGGCTTCCCGTTTTTTGCGCAATGAGCACTCCTGGTGGTGTACAAAAAATGACCTGGTCTGACCTAGCATTTGTCCTAGCAATCTGGGGACCGATAGATGGCGTCCTGATTCAGGAAGCTTGGCACTGGCCTCTCGGGCAAGGCTCCAGTGCCTATGTCAATACTACAGCAATTTGCCTAACCATCATGCTAGCAATCGGTGTTCGTGGTTTAGAGGGTGTCCGCTATAATTTTAAAGTTCAAAAGCAAGACTGGAAAATCATGTCCCTTAATTTGAACTTAGCTTCGGTATGCATCATTCCTCTGGGCTTTGTCGTTGGGTTTGTTCGCTGGGCACCACTCGAATTCGAGATCACCCAGTTTATCTCGACTTTTCTCGGGATCCTGTTAATGGTAGCCATTCCCGAAGAACTATTTTTTCGCGGATTTATCCAAAACCTTTTACAAAAATCAATGAAAAATCAACACCACGCACTCATTCTTGCCTCTATCTTGTTTGGACTCGGTCATTTCAACAATGATGCTTATCCAGGAGGACCGATACCAGATATCCGTTACATCTTTTTTGCTTCAGTGGCAGGTTATTTCTACGGTAAAACCTGGATCAAATGTGGAATTTTCCCAGCAGCCATCATCCATGCAATTATGGATACCATCTGGATGCAGTTTCTAAGAGGCACCTAAACTGCATAAGCTGATTTAAGTTGAATAGCGCATTTCGTTAAAAGGCTCCATGCGATCTGAGGACAGTTGTGCAACGACATCAGCCGCAGGGAGGGCTGGGTCCACCAACTCACCATTTTCATGTAACGCTTTAAACCTAGCTAATTCAGCAAAAGAATCTTCTGAACTACTTCTTAAAACTTCCTGCATAGGAGTATCCAGAACACCAGGTTCATAGACAAGAATCCCAACAGAGCCGACGGAGTGAGATGCTCTGGACCTTTGATATTCTAAGTCTTTTGCCAACACATGACTGGCCGAACGCAAAGCAGCCTTGGTTGAACAGTATAAACCCCAACCTGAGTAAAACTTTTTCGCTGCCCCAGAACTGATATTAACAATCCGCAACTCTGCTTTATGCTGCCATGTTTGTAAAAAATAATTCATTAACATAATAGGTAAATGAACATTCAAGCTGTAGGTTTCACTAATTGTCTCAATAGCCAATGAACCAATAGATGCTACCGCCCCTAAAGTTCCTGCATTATTTACCAAAGCCATAGTATTAAAAGACTCATCTTTCATTGACTCTAAATATGATATCAATTCCTCTTGATCTTCCGGCTTAGACAAATCAAGGCTAAGGTGCTTATAGTTGGAATCGTCAATTGCAGCCTCATTTCTGCTGCAGCCAAGAACGCGCCAGCCGCTATGAACTAGTTGACGGGCTATTTCTAACCCAAGACCGGATGAAGAACCTGTCACTAAAGCAAACTTACTCATCAACAACCTTCCTGTAACTACTTAAAATTTCATATTTTTAATATATATCATGAGATATCATCAAGAAAAAGATCACAAATATGGCATAACCAATAACGGCTAAAGCACTTTGGTGCAATTAACTAATCCGTCAATATCAATAAGGCTATTACCAAAATCGCCACCGAAAAGCGCACTAAATATCGATTTAGTTACCAAGTTCTCTGTATCCATCCATAAATTTAATCGCCAAAAATTCGTTGGCAATATTTACATCAACCCACCCAACAACTAAAAAATACAGTTAATATTTCCTTTGTCGAAAGTTTATCCTTATTTTCGTGAATATTTTACATTTATAGCCGAAGAAAAACTGTTCTATTGGAGGAATTTCATTGAATTTTATTGGTTCGCTCAAATATAAATTGCTAGTACCTCTCGCTATAACCACATGTATAATTTTGGGATCACTCAATTATATCTGGGCGCAGAGCACAAAAGCACAGTCAATTTACAAGAAAATCAATACACAAGAGCAATTTGTATCGGCTTTAAGACTCAATCTTATGCGTATTAAGGAAAATCAGCATAATCTAGCTCTTTGGAACATCTCTGATCGCGAATATGCAGATATACACATTGTGAACCTAAAACTTGCGCAAAGAACTAAAAACCAGATCAAGGAACTGAAACAAGAATTTAGTGAAGATGTTTATCTGGACCTCATCCAAAATTTAAGAGCCCATATCGACACATCTGAAGTGATTATTAAGGGCTATCAATCATCGCTGATAAAAGATCAAAACAACATCCGCTTGGCTGTCGGATTAATGGTCTTCATTTTACTAATAAGCTTTCCCCTTACTCTCTCTAGCCTCAACCGCAACTTATTTTTTCCACTAAAAAATATTATTGATACACTAAACAAAAATTCAGCTGGTGATTTCAGCTATCCCGGCCAATATCCCGAGAAGAAAGAACTACAAGAACTATATAATGCAACCAATAATCTTGCCTTGTCCTGCCTCCACTATAAAAATAATCTGCTAGCCAAAAATAGGCAGCTCCATCTCGAAAGGCAGAAGACTACAGAAAATGAAGCAAATCTTTTTCATGAAAAATCGAGATACCAAAACAGGTCAAATGAGCGATTGAAAAAAATATCTTATGCACACGAGCAGACCATTGACTTGAAAAAAGTGATTCAGGAGGGCAATGAACTCATGAGTCAACTCAATCAGAGTCTAGTCGAATTGCATAAGTGGAGCCTAGATATCCAAGAAATCCTTAAGACAACCTATATCATTGCTGACAAGACCAAGATCATCAATGACATTGTATTTAAAACCGAATTATTATCCTTTTGCGCTGCAATAGAAGCAGAAAGAGCTGGGAACCAAGGAGAAGGTTTCTCTGTTGTGGCCGAAGAAGTGGGTAATCTTGCTCGCATCTCAGGGAATGCAGCCAAGGAGTTACAAGAATATATCTATGGAAATCAAGATGAAATAAGCCATCTTTTAGCTATTTCAGAGTCAACGGTGACGAATAGTGATGACCATTCAAAAGCGGCGTCTCAACTGTTCGAACATATCGAGGATCTTTCCGCCAAAATTCAACTCTCATTAGAAGACCTTAAAAATTTTACTGATGACTCTGCAGATAATGAGCAAAGTTCTCAGCACCACAAACCATCCCAAGATCAACTCGCCAGTTAAAGCCATCACGTAAGTCTTTATTCGACAGTAAACAAAAAACAGTACGGATCGGTCCACCATGTGTCAACCAGACCCAATGAAATTCTGGTTTTTCCTGGGTCTCACTGAGGACCACATCGATCCTTTCCGCCAAATCAATCCAAGACTCACCTTCTGGAGGCGCTTGCTTTACAAAATCATGGGACCATGCAGTCACATCCTTATGGGATATATTATCCCATGGCTGTCCTTCCCATGCCCCAAAATTTAACTCCTTGATCCGGGAATCATAAGTTATCTCACTTTCGGTAAATACTTTTTCAGCTAAAATCCGACAGCGATTCGATGGGCTAGAAATAACTCTCAGAGGTAAATCACCTATCTCTTTAGCCCTTACTTCTAGCTCTCCCTTTATTTTGCTAACATGATCAGCAAAAACATTGCGATCTAAAGGTATTTCATATTGCCCATAGCACAGTCCTCGCGGATTATATACCGGCGGATGTCGGATCAATGTCAAGGCCATACCATGCTCCTATAACCAAAAAAATTGCCACTTCCGTTATTTGTTGCGTGGCTCCAAGACAATCTCCCGTGTATCCACCTATTTTTTTGCGCACCCAAAGGACCATCAACACACGCACCAGAATAGCAACGGTTAAGATCCAAGGTATTAGCAGGGGATCAAACAACACAACAGGGGCAATAGAAAGTAAGATTAACCAAAAAAGATTACCGCCTCGCAGCGGACTATTCACTACAGTTTTAGTCCAAGTCTGGTTTTCACGGGCATAAGGCACCGTAGATACAATAGATGCTGCGATTCCTCGGCTGAGGCAGGGAGCCAGCACCAGGGCCAGAGGCAATATAGCAACTGGTAAATCTCGCAAAATCATAAATTTTAATAAGAAAGTAATATAAAGAGACAAAGCACCGAAAGTACCCACTCGTGAATCTTTCATAATAGCTAGTATTTTTTCTTTTTGATAGCCACCACAAAAACCATCATAAAAATCAGCCAATCCATCCTCGTGCAGGGCACCGGTCACGACGATCTGAAAAATCATTACTAACAATAAGCTGACATCAACAGACCATAAACGAGATGAAACCAAAAAAATAGCAAGACTAGTTAAGCCAACCAACAGACCTATGACAGGTAGAAATTTTAGAGACTCCTCTAAAGCACGGGTGTTACTTAACTTAGATTCAACCGGGATACGGGTAAAATAGCTGACCGCAGCTTTAAATAATTGAAACTCTTTGGTAATCATAACTTATCACTCACTTCTGCTTGTTCAAAAGTAGCCATTTCACGCAATATATCTGCAGCTGTTCTAATAACGGGAATAGCCATGGCTGCGCCTGAACCTTCTCCTAAACGCATATTCAAATCCAGTATCGGTTCTACTTTCAATTCTTCACAAATATACCTGTGACCAGGAGAAGCACTTCTGTGACTAAACAAACAATATGGTTTCAATTTCGGCTGGGCAGAGATACCTGCCAAAATTGCCGCAGAAATGATGAAGCCATCAACAACCACTGGTACGTTCTGACTAGCACTTTCAAGTGCAGCACCCAAGGCCATAACCATTTCAAACCCAGCAAAACGCCGACACAAATCCAAAGCATCAGCAGAGGGATCATGATTACTGAGCACATCAAGCAAAATCTGCTTTTTCTTTTCTAATTGAGTACCATCGCTACCTGCGCCCGGACCGGTAACTTTAGTTAAATCGACATCACAAATAGCGGCCGTGATCAAAGCAGCCGCAGAACTGTTACCTATGCCCATTTCCCCTAGGCCTAACAAATCACAACCACCGTGAATCTTTTTACGTGCTATTTCTCTTCCCGATTTTATACAAAGTTCAAACTGCGCCCAAGACATGGCAGGTTGCGAATACGAATCTTTAGTCCCTTCAGCAACTCTTGCATCAATGATTCGTGATGATGAAATTTTTGGTCCCTTGATACCTGCATCCACAATGGATAACCCAATATTATTGCTCCGACACATCACATTAATCGCAGCACCACCACTAACAAAGTTCAGAACCATTTGCCGAGTCACCTCCTGTGGCCAAGGACTTACCCCGCGAGCGCATAGACCATGATCACCTGCGAAAACTAGAATTTCAGGCTGAGCAATGGTGGGAGTCAGGCTCTTTTGGATCGAACCTAACTTTATACCTATCTGCTCTAACTTACCCAAGGATCCTGGAGGTTTAGTTTTCTGATTCATAGCCAGCTCAATATTGGCGTTCATCTTGTCTGATAATAGCGGTATATCAAAGTATTGAGCTAGCGTCTCATTTTGAATTTTAGTCATATGCATTTCCTTCGATTCTAATAATCAAATTTGTGGTTATCAGTCCGTGGCAAGAGGACCTTTTATACCGACCATCCGATGGAGAGCCTCACCATCAAGAGAACTAGCGATAGAATCCGCTAACCGGTCATAAGTCTGTTGCGTCCTATCTTTGAACTCATCTACCTCTCCCCCCAAGAATTTCAGCAAGAAAGAGCATATTTCAGGATCCTTCAGTAAGCCATGGATCATAGTTCCAAAAACTCGACCTTCGCCAGCACCATCCAAAACATTAACCAGCTGATGATTCCTAGTGGTTATCTTCATATAAGAACTTTTTTCTGTGATCGACTTGGTTTCAAAAGGGGTACCCATATGAATTTCATACCCACTAAAAGCTGAGCCAGCCCTCCCTAAGAAACAGTCCTGAAGAAAGGATCCTTCAACTTTCGCAGTGGTTTTTGTCTGGTGAAACTTGGTATAGAGATCCAGGAAACCTAATCCAGGAATACTGTCCCCGTCACTTTCATAAGCAGCTTCATCGTCAATCCAGCGCCCCAGCATCTGACAACCACCACAAATCCCTAAAACACGGCCTTCTTGAGCCAAATAAGCCTCAAGGACGTCTTTCCAGCCACTTTCCAAGAACCACCCAAGATCGCTAATCGTGCTTTTCGAGCCAGGTAAAATAAGTAGATCGGGATTCTTGCTCTTCTCAGGATCAGAGACAAAGCTTAAAGTTACATTTGGCTGATCTTCAAGTAATAAAAATTCGTCATAGTTAGACAAATGGGGAAAGCGAACCACTTCAATAAATAAATGAGCTTGATGGTGACTCTTCGTCTGCTGCCTCTTTTTTTGCTCGTATAAACGTTTTTCTAATCCCGTGCTATCTTCATCAGCCAGCCCCAGATTCTCCAACCAAGGTAAAACGCCCAAAACAGGAATGCCGGTGCGCTCCAGCAAAAAATCAAAACCGGGAGATAGCAGGGTAGGATCCCCCCTAAATTTGTTAATCACAAAACCAGCAACCCGCTCTCGTTCTTCCGGCGTCAATAATTCAATTGTCCCAACCAGGGAAGCGAACACCCCTCCGCGATCGATATCACCCACCAACAAAACAGCTGCATCTGCCAGGCCTGCGACATACATATTGACAATATCATGAGCTTTCAAATTTATTTCAGCAGGGCTGCCCGCACCCTCGATAATGACGATATCATTGTTTGTTCGCAATCGTTCTAATGATTCGATAATGACAGGTTTCAACTCAACTTTCTTGCGATGATATTCGACAGCAGACATTCTACCTATGGGTGCTCCTAGCACTACCACCTGGGACTTCCGATGTCCCTCTGGCTTGAGTAAAATAGGATTCATATCCACATGCGGTTCTATTCCCGCTGCTTCTGCTTGAACCCCTTGTGCCGTTCCTATCTCATCACCTTCCGGAGTCACCACCGAATTTAGAGACATATTTTGAGATTTAAAAGGAGCAACCTTGTAGCCCAATTTATTAAAATACCTGCATAAGGCAGTGACAACCATACTCTTACCGGCTGAAGAACAAGTTCCTTGAACCATAAGACAAGGCGCAAGTTTGTTACCATCACTCATTCAACGTTCTCCTTTATACTATCAATGAGCTGATCAACATCATTTTGTGGTCTTGCACATAATCTAACCCAACCAGTTAGACCATAGGATTCGCAGTCACGAATTAAAAAACCAGAGGAAAGCAGTGAACGGCATGTTTTTGCAGTATCACCTAATTTTACCATAGTAAATATTGTCGTTGATGGCAGAAATGTAAGTCCAATCTGACCCAACTGATATTCCATATAATCTCGATCTATCAACATTTTTTTACGACTATCTATCACCCATTGCGCCTGGCCAATGGCTGCTATTCCTGCAGCAAGAGCAAGAGAATTAATCGTCCACCAGGGACGTGTCTTCTCCATCGCAGATCTGATTTGGTTTGGCAAAATCATATATCCTAAGCGCAGACCAGCAATTGCATGTTCTTTAGTAAAAGATCTGACCCTTATAACGTTATCCGGAACACCAACAGCTGTCTGTTGCCAGTGGTCACTCAAGGAGAGAAAAGCTTCATCTAAAATAAAAGTAACATTAGGGTGGGATTCAGCCAGCCCGATAATAAGATAGAGATCTAGATAACAGCCCGTCGGGCTATTAGGGTTACATAAATAAACTGCCTTTGGTTTG
The DNA here is from genome assembly GCA_002725955.1 of Pseudobdellovibrionaceae bacterium. Lineage (GTDB taxonomy): Bacteria > Bdellovibrionota_B > Oligoflexia > Oligoflexales > Oligoflexaceae. The sequence continues at coordinate 19,669 of PBRN01000178.1, read as the reverse complement.
ATTAAACCTATGTCTACAGACAATTTTTCCAGATCAACTTTAAAGCCAGAATTATCTTCGGGATACCAACCTAGCACATGATGGGTAATCACCTGACAGGCGTTACGAAATTCACAAAAAGTAGGTTCAACAATTAATACAGTATCAGTTGGCTGAATAATCACTCTGCTCAAGGTCCATAGGAGCTCGGCAGCGCCATTACCTATAATGACCTGATCGTGATTAACTTGTTCAACTCTGGCTATTTCTTCTCTTAGAGAAAGCCCCGTAGGATCCGGATAAACTTCAAAATCGGCGTTTCGGATTGCTTTCACTACTTCAGGGCTAGGCCCACAGGTATTCGTATTCACGCTAAAATCAATCAGGTCACATAGATTCTTATCGCCTTCAGGGCCACCATGAAAGCGAAAGCCATGATAGTCATTTTTCTGTTGTTTCATTGAAATGACACCACCCATCCAACACATAACGCAATCATGCTAAAACCACACATCAATGCCAAAACCCATGCCTGATTGATCTTTTCGATACCGATTGAACCTTCACGGGAGAAACATCCCCCCAAAGTATAAACTCCTTTTTTGACGATCTGCATCTCCAGTAATCCGGCCATAACACTCATGGGATGCCCTCCGTTCGGGGATGGCGTGTTATGTCGATCTCTTTGGTAGATATTCCAGGCAGAAGCACAATCTTTTTTATACAAGAAACCAACTAACAATAGTAGAATAGCTGTAATGCGAGCAGGAATGTAATTCAGAATATCATCTAGCTTAGCTGATGCTTTACCTGCATACTCCCATTCACCCCGATAACCAACCATTGCGTCTAAGGTATTAATCACCCGATAAAAGACCACTCCGGGTAATCCGAAAATCATGTAAAAAAATAATGGCGCAATAAAGCTGTCAGAAATATTTTCAGCTATAGAAGCAACTGTTCCATTGACCATTTCCGAAGGGGTCAAACTGCTGCTGTCTCGGCTGCATAAAGCCCGCATCGCACTGCGCGCTTCGTTTAATTGATTGGCAGATAAATGTCTATGGACAACCATGGCTGCTTTGCCTAATGCACTCAAGGCAAACATTGATGTGAGCACCCATACCGAAAATATCCATTGCACAAGACTGACAGAACCAAGCAACTCATCTATGGCCATAACAATCATAACCCAGCAGGTGGGTAAACCTATCGCTATGACTTGCCCTTTGCGAATTTGCGCTGCGGGGCTACCCATAAGCATCCACTTTTTACACGCACTGATTGAATTACCAATCCACACAACTGGGTGAAATTTGTTCGGCCACTCACCGATCGTCAAATCAATCGCTAAGGCTACTATCAATAACCAAATATCCATCAGACCATGCCTTCCACCACTAAATTCGCAGCAGGTTTAACTTTCTGAATCAACCCCATGGTTGCGAAATAAACATGGTCGGCTTGTCTTGAAATAAGTTGATGAGCAAAACCCGTTATATCACGAAACTGACGCCCCATGGCTGACTCAGGCACTACCCCTAGTCCAACCTCATTGGTAACTATGATAAGGTGACGACAATGATTTGAGGCCTGGATGATAAATTTATTAATAGCATCCAAAATTTCGTCCAGAGATTTTTCCTGCATCATCAAATTAGAAATCCACAACGTAAGGCAATCCAACAAGATAACATCTGTAAATTCTTTCTCCACAAAATAACACGATGGATCAGTGGGTGCTTCAAATACAGCAAAATCATCAGCCCTCTCAGTCTGATGTCTGGCTATACGATCTTTCATCTCTTGGTCCCATGCCTGAGCCGTCGCCACAAAAACTCTTTCTTTACCTAGTTTCTTGGCCAACTCTAGGGCAAAATTACTTTTGCCCGACCGGACGCCCCCACCAACTAAATATAAGTTATGTTGCTTGACTTTATTTGGGTTCATCATGTTCCTATGCCTATAGAGTCAGGATCTGAGGCCATCCTGGTATTTGACGTCGATTTCTGACGAAAACGAATACAACTTTCCACAAATCCTTTGGCAGGTAAATCATTGGAAGCCCAATGGGCATGGACCCAGCTTCCCAGCACATTAGGAAGTNACTGCCCTAAACTNTCTTGACCCCGAAAACCCTCNGCAAAAGATTTGCGNTCCCGACGACGGTGNATTTGAAAGCCATGNTCAGCTTCATCGGGCATATCTAATATAGAGTAGCGAAATTGATGNCCACGAAAACGCAAACCTGCATGACCTATGGGACCATTNGCAATGGTTTCAACTTCAACATAACCNAGAGCCTGTAACTTCTTCTGAACTTTGGCAACTCCCTTTATCAAACCTAACATAGGATAAAAATGGTCATCCTGGGCAATACCATCAGTAAGAAACATCAGACCACCGCACTCACCATAAATAGGACCACCCTCATAAGCAAAGCGNCGGATACTTTCCAGAATGGAGTTATTGGCTGCAATCTGCTGTCCATACAACTCGGGATAGCCACCGCCGATATACAAACCATCCACNTCNGGTAAGACNGTATCTTTGATCGGAGAAAAATAGATAAGCTCTGCCCCTGCCGCTTTTAACAATTTTAGATTATAATCGTAGTAAAAATGAAAAGCTTCGTCATAGGCAATTCCGATCCGACATTGAGCAAGTCCANCCTTTTTACTCTCNGAATNAGCCTCCGATAATGNAGGATGAGCTAATGCNTTTGCTGACCTNGCACAATCTANCANCGCTTCTATTTCAAACCAATCAGCAGCAGCNNCACTCCAAAAATCAAGAGTTCCNTGATCTACCCCTCCATCACGGACGGATTGCAACCCCAGATACCTTTCAGGAAATTGCTTATCTTTCTGCTTCGGCAAACCACCAAAGACCGACAAAGAACAAGCTTCCTTTAATAACTGNAAATGACGTTGACTCCCGACNCGATTNGCAATAATACCTGCCAANCGTAGTTCNGGATGCCATTGATCAAACCCAAAAGCCATGGCGGCTACACTGCGAGCCATACCTCCAGCGTCTAAGACTAAGATGACAGGAGCATCTAACCACAAGGCTATCTGTGCTGTTGATCCTGCATCAGANGTGGGCGAAGCCCCATCGAACAGACCCATAACTCCTTCTATCAGAGCAATATCTGCTCCCTCAGTAACTTGCTGAAAGGTTTGGGTCACAGCNTCNCGCCCCATCATCCAACCATCAAGGTTGTGGCACTCCTGACTAGAAGCCTGCTGATGCCANCCNGGATCAAGNTAATCAGGNCCGCATTTAAAAGTGGCTACTTTCATTCCCATCTTGCGCAAAGCGCCAGTTAAAGCGACCATCACTGTAGTCTTNCCAACTCCAGATCCTGTACCAGCAATCACCAGTCTTGGAATATTCATCAATTCTATCCTCTCAATGCCGCAGGTATGTTAAAAATCAACACCNCGCAAAGCGGGCCGGCCTTTTTTATAGGGNTGCTTTACCACAGCCATTTCAGTAACAAGATCTGCTAAGTCCATAATCTTTTGTGGACAGTTNCGTCCGGTTACCACAACATTTACATGAGCTGGCCGNTGTTCAANAACATCAATCACAGCTTGTTCACTGACAAAACCATAATTGATNACATAAGTTATTTCATCCAGNACTACCAAATGATGNAGTCCCTTANTNATNAGGTTTGCAGCCGTTTCCCAAGCCTGAATTGCAGCTTNTTTATCTCTGGATAAATCATCACTATCCCAAGTAAAACCCTTACCCATAACCTTGTAGATCAGTTGCTCTGGATATTGCTCACTCCAACGCTCACCAAGNATTCTCTCNCCAGTCCGCCATTTNCCTTTGACAAACTGAATCACTGACACCGGCAAATCCCACCCCAAAGCCCGATAGACCATACCTAGAGCCGCAGTCGTCTTGCCTTTACCATTCCCGGTATATACNGATAAAATTCCAGGCTGCTTTTTTAGCAGATTAGCATTTTTTTCTGACCCTGGAATTTTTGTTACTTCATCCTTATTTNTTTCAACTTCCATTTTCNCACCTTCAATCTCTTTTCCATCTTCAGCCATAGNTCACAACCACAACAANTAGCGGATAACCCTATTTCATGTTTATTTTTTCTGGTTTAGTATTTTTGTACCCTGCACAATCACCTCGCTCAACACTGCATTCATATGATCAACAGGAGTCACGATTACTTGCTTGACACCCGCTTCTTGACAAGCTGCNGCAGTATAGGCTCCAGGAACAATAGAGGTGATATTTGTCAAATCACACCCCAAGTCCCCACGCATCAAAGCATGAACAGCACTACTGCTNGGATAAACCACCAGATCAGGGACAGGAGCTACCACCCGNGGATAACGATGGAGAAAACGATAAGCCACAACTCGATCATAACGGGCACCGAANTGAGCCAATACTTTTTCTAAATTAGGCCGNCCACGATCCGATGATGGCAGCAAAAANTGTTTATCTTTAAAAAAATCTTGTTGGGTACCAACATCCTGGGCACAGGCCCCCTGTAAATCCACATCAGGCTGAATNCCAATTTCTCTGAGCTGGTCACTAACCCCNGTTCCAATGGCTACCACAGGTTTCCGCGGTAGATCTCTGATATCTTTTTTCATATATTTAAGGGCAGAAATGAATTCGGTGACTCCTTGTTTGCAGCTAAAGATAACACCATCCCACTCCTGTAGTTGACTCAAAGCTCTAAGCCATTGCATCCAACTTTCTTGGTCGGGCCCCCGGGATGGATCAAGTAAACTTACTCCATACACAAAAGGAGCTTCAATCACATCCGCACCTAAGTCATTTAAACTCTTCGCCAACTGAGAAAGCCCGGGCCGGGCTCTGGCCACTAAGATCCGCAAACCACCCAAAGTCTTCCCCCGGTTAAACCAATTAATCTGACTGCGAAGAGTGACCACCTCCCCCACAATCACCAAGGCAGGAGCATCCGGATGAATCGTTTCAGAACGATCTGCAAGATTCTCAATCTGTCCTTCTACCACAATCTGAGCTCGGGTCGTGCCTGAGCAAATAAAAGCTGCCGGGGTCTTGGGATCATATCCATGCTGAATCAATTCTCTTAAATTCACAGCTAAATTTTTGCGGGCCATATAAAAAACAAGAGTCTCTCGACTGTCCTTCCGCGGGTATTTCATCCCAACCTCAGAACCAAGGCTGCGAGCAAAGTGTCCTGTCGCAATCGTAAAACCCGAGGATAGTCCCCGATGAGTTAACGGGATTCCTGTATAGGCAGCAGAACCAATCGCAGCCGTAATGCCAGGTACGATTTCATATGGAATACCTGCTTCTCGTAACTCTTGAGCTTCTTCACCGCCACGACCGAATATTAATGGATCACCTGTTTTCAAACGAATAACAGATTTACCCGACAAGGCGAGTTCCATCACCTTTGCGTGAATCCTAGGGGCGTTGCTATCGCCTCGCAACCCACGATAACCCACTGAAACAAGTTCTGCCTGAGGGCCAGCCAAAGATAACACAGAAGGATTTATTAAATCATCATAAGCTACGACTTCGGCTTCTTGTAAAAGCCTTTTCGCTTTGCAGGTTAAGAGTTCCGGATCTCCCGGTCCTCCTCCAACTAACCATACTTTTCCTTTGACTCCAAATTTCGGATAAGGCACTTTGCGAGCAGATGCATTGCCTTTCGACGATGCTGCTGGCGGCCTATCCTGAGAAATTTGAGTGGTCATGGTTAACCTCAGTTAGCTGGTTGACGCTCGGTCGCTGGGCGAGTGGCTGCCCTAAACTTATGACCAAAATCAGCAGCATATAATCTCGAATCTGCAAAATCAGTCGAAGTGAGAACATGACCAATAATAATCATGGCCTGAGACCTAATCTTTTCAGCCCGGATCTTTTCATGAATATCACTTAAAGTTCCCTTAACGACCTTTTGATCACTACAACTAGCTTTCTGTACCACAATAACAGGACAATCCTCACCATAGGTGGGAATAAGTTCTTTTTGAACTTTGCGAATCAGCATTACACTGAGAAATAAACACATAGTAGCACCATGCTGACCCAGCATCGGTAACTTCTCTTTTTCGGGCATTGGGGTTCGCCCTTCCGCTCTGGTCAGAATAATCGTTTGACTTAACTCCGGTAGAGTTAATTCTTTACCCACCGCAGCAGCAGCAGCGCTAAAAGAGGAAACCCCAGGTATCATCTCCCAGGGAATATTTAATCGATCGAGATGACGACATTGCTCCGCTGTGGAACCATAAATAGCAGGATCCCCAGTATGAACCCGCGCTACATCAAGATCCTCTTTATGAGCTCTCTCCAGAACCTCAATAATTTCATCCAAAGTCATACCTGAGGAATCAATAACTTCGGCATCGGCTCGCGCTCTAGCGATGACCTCCTTCGGCACTAAAGATCCCGTATAAAAAACGATGGGACAGGTTTCAACTAACTTGGCCCCTTTCACTGTGATGAGATCAGGATCACCTGGACCAGCACCAATAATATAAACTTTCATAAGATGCTCCTCTTTAACATTTCAAGACTGTCTCTCGCACCATATCCCACACATCCTCTGGAGTCTGGGCTAACCACGTGCAGTCTGGAACCCCGTCCTTATGGACTTCGTTAGTTTCAAGCATCAGGCCCCATAGCCTTTCGCTAATAGATCCATTCCGTTTAATCATAAACAAATCAGCAAGCTTCTCGACCAAAGCATCATCAGCAAGGTATTCCATTAGAACCTGCTCAGATCCTTTATCTATAGCCCTACCATTCGGCGACAGTTTCACCCATGGTTTTTTTAAAGGTTCAATATTTTCCTCGTCAAAACCTGCGGACGTGAAATCTAACGGCTCCTTTAAATCGCCAACTAAGTAAAAACTACTGTCCGTTTGACACAATATGGCTCCTGCAAGCCTTGAGATTATTGCCATTTTGGCTCTTCCTTTCTTTCCTGAAATTGAGGGAGTATTTCCGGACGTAAACTAATACCTGGCACCTGCCCTTCACGAACGGTACCGTCTCGATGATACTTATTAGCATAACCTCGCGGTGTGACCATATAACCTTCAAACATGTAGGTTTGGCTAGATCCAATTAAAACAGAGGTCAGCATACCAATCTCATATTCGAGAAAATTAGCCAGATCCGACATCCGAATTTTTTCTCGCGTCCGGTAAGCACTTTTCACCAAAGCAACCGGCGTATCAGGGCTACGATAGCGACTAATAATTTCAGCAGCACGTACGATCTGACGCTGACGTCGACCACTGGCTGGGTTGTATAGACAAATAACAAAATCAGCAGAAGCCGCAGCATCGATCCTTTTTTCAATGACATCCCACGGAGTCAAAAGGTCCGAAAGAGAAATCATACACGAGTCATGACAGAGAGGAGCTCCCACCAATGAAGCACATGCATTGATAGCACTGATTCCTGGAATAATCCGAAGCTCTGGATCATCACCACGCCGCCAACCAGAGTTTTTCAAGCACTCAAAGACTAAGCCAGCCATACCATATACACCTGCATCCCCTGAAGAAATGAGTACTACTCGCCGGCCTTTTTTAGCTTCATCGATAGCCATCTGTGCCCGACCAACTTCTTCGGTCATACCCGTCTTAACCGTCTCCTTACCTTTCACCAGGGAACGAACCAGCAACATATAAGTGCGATAACCAATCACAAGGTCGCCTTCTTCAATCGCCTTCAATACCGCTGGAGCAATCAAATCATGACTACCTGGACCGATACCAACGACTGATAAGACTCCACCTTTTGATTCAACATTATCCATTGATTCGCATTCCTTTCTCATCCCGCAATGATTTCTGCTTTATGTCCTGCACACGCCCTCCAAAAGGAATGCGAGCCACCGACATAGTCATATTTTTACCTATTTCTGGTTCGGTATACTTTTGTTTAGGTAAAAGCAACTTCGAAGCACCTGCTCCCAGCAGACACGCAGGTTCGGCCACCGCTGCTGTGCCAGTGTACTTTTTGACAATTTCAGAACGATTCTCGACCCCTTCAACGACATCCAGCTCACTGGCTGGCCAATGTTCCATCGGCCAGCCATACTTCTCAGAAAGGGTCAAAAGACCAGGCTCTTCTTTTTTGATGTCAATGGTAGCAATGGATTTGACCGATGCTAAAGCTAGCCTATTTTCCTGCAGAAACTTCAGAACGCCACGCTCCAAAAGTTCGAAAGGGGTGTTCTTGTCACACCCTAGACCAATTACTAATGACTTTGGTCGATAGACTAAACCCTGGGCATAAATTTCCGGATGAAGGTTTCTAATATCACGATCAGAAGCAATCAGAACCATTTCCCACTGAGTTAAATCAATATTGCGCAGATCGCGCTGGTAACTCACACCAGGAGGCAAAGGTTTATCTTCGGGCCAAAAGCCCGGCTCTCCAGTTTCCTGCACAAATAATACATTACATTCATTGACCACGGCAGCACAGCCTCTGGTCACATTATGTTCAGGATCCTCTAAAGCCCATCCCAAATCACGCCCAAGAATATCTACAGTCAGGGTACCTCTAACGTCAGAAGCAGTGGTGATAACCGGCTGAGCACCAATCGCTTCAGCGATTTGCCCAGTAAAGGCATTACCACGCCCCACATGACCCGATAACAAGCAAATAGCAAACTGACTGGCATCATCTATGCAAACCACCGCTGGATCGGTTTTTTTACTTTTCAGTAACGGCGCAATCATTCTCACCACAGCCCCCACTGAGATGATAAAAATATGGCAGTCATAATCTTCGAAATGCTCCCGAAGAAATGGACTGAAAGGCAGTGGCAACTTTACTGATCCTGCCGGAGCCTGATCAATAAATCTTTTAGAAACCAATAACTCAGCACCAGGTAATTGCGCTGATAACTTGCGACCGATTTCTAAACCATGGCGAGTAATTACAAAAATACCAAATGGTTTCCGCATCTTTGGTTTTTCATCTTTATGGGAACCACCTTCAATTTTATCTTTAATGGGCATGATTACCCTCTCCCTCATCGACACCAGATTGCCAATATTTCTCCAACTTTTGCAGGCTTTCAGCATCATCACTTAAAATGCCAGCTCTTTCTTTTTTTGCGACGACAATCATGGAAAAATAAACACATTTATCATGTCTGATCTGACGGACATCACGAATCACCCGCTCTTCTGAAGATGAAGCTTTTTCTACATATACTGCTTTGTCTAAAAGGCCTTCCTCTTCGAGTAAACCCACCACATCCTGTATGACAGAACTAACTTTCATAAGTACAATGGTGTCGAAATCATTCAAGACTTGCCTCAAATCATCTACACCATAGGTTGCTGGCAAAACGGCAACTCGCTCCATACCATCAGCCAACGGCACTCTTGCTGCTGCAGGAACGGCAGAGATAGAAGTAACCCCAGGAATAATTTTAACAGGAACCTCCGGCCAAAGTTTATTCGCAGCGCTAAACAGATAAATGAAAGTACTGTAGACCATAGGATCACCCTGGGTAATAAACGCTACGCTTTTACCCTGAGCAAGCCGTTGACCAATGGCAGCAAAAGCCTTATCCCATGCAGGACCTAAGACTGATTTATCCTTAGTCATAGGAAACTCTAAGAACAAATGTTCTTGTTCGTCATTTTTTTCGACATTAGGCTCGGCAATCCGCCATGCTAGCGACTTAGACCATTTATTAGGTCTTGGTATGGCAATCACATCAACATCATTTAAAACTCTAACGGCCCTTACAGTTAGAAGATCAGGCGCTCCCGGCCCGACACCAACCCCATATAACTGTCCCCAACTCATATCTTCCCCTTAATTCTTTTATGGTTTCCGTAGTTTGATCAGTGGCTATTTCTCAGCAACCTCTTTTGTGGCAGCAAATATATGAATGGGATTTAAAGCCTCATACTTGGTATACTTGCCCGCCAAAGGTTTACCCCTTGACACCTGGACCTGCACTAATTCAGGAACGACACCAACCTCTTTAAATCCCTCTTTAGCTTCAATCACATTCTCCAAAGTCACAGCATTCACAACTAATGAACCACCAAGACTCAATCTTTGCCAAGATTGGCTGATCATCTCCCTTAAGCTGCCTTTACTTCCACCAATGAAAACACAATCTGGGTCATCCAGCTCTGGGAATACTTCTGGCGCTCTACCGGCAATCACATCAACATGATCACAACCATGTCGTCGAACATTTTCTTCGCAAATACCCACTCCCTCAGGATCAACCTCGACAGCAAATACCTTACCGTTATAGGCAAGACGCCCGGCCTCAATCGCAACTGATCCCGACCCTGCTCCTAAGTCCCAAATCACACTATCTGATTTAATTCTCATAAAACCAAGAGAGAGCAGCCTCACTTCTCTTTTAGTAATCAGTCCTTTTTTGGGGACACGCTTAGCGAATTCTTCTTCAGGCAAAAAACCAATCATTGGCTTCACCGGTTCATTGGGCTGACGTTTCAGTATTAATACATTAAGAGAGGAAATATCCTGCGCCGCTGCTAGTTCGTCCAAACTAAATGATCGAATCCTCTCATCATAACCACCGATGTTTTCACAAACGACAGCATCCCAATGATTTTCACTGTACTCTAGCATGCGCGCAGCTATGCGGGCCGGACTATGCTCTTCATCAGTAAAAACTGCAACTTTATCCTGATAACGCAGTCGACTAACAAAGCCGCCCATCGATCGACCATGCACTGAGACGACCCCGGCATCATCCCAGCGTTCTCCAATGCGCGCAAACGCCCACTGAATTGAGGTTGGCTGAGGAATGAACTCTAAATACTCGGCACCGACCTTCTTTACCAGCAACTGCCCAACCCCAAAGAACAGCGGGTCTCCGGAGGCCAAAACAGCAATATTATTTTCTCCCGATAACTCCACAAGACGATCCATGGCTGTTTTCCAACCATCTTGATAACAGATCAACTCACCATCAAATTGCGGAAAAAATTCCAGGTGACGTCTCCCGCCCACAAGCACTTGGGCTCGCGTAACCGCACCATGAGCCTTTGATGAAAGACCACTGCAGCCGTCATCCCCAATACCGATCACTGTTATCGACTTTACTGAATGGGTCATGTCATATCTCTTCGTTTGCAGAAATGTACAGCAGTGCATGTAAGATGGAGACAGCAATCGTGCTGCCACCTTTGCGGCCCTTAGTCACAATATAAGGTACACTGCGCTGCATCACTTCATCTTTCGATTCAGCCGCAGACACAAAGCCCACCGGTACTCCCACGATCAATGAAGGTTTAGCTCGATTATCATCTATGTGTCTCACTGTCTCCAACAAAGAAGTGGGTGCATTACCTACGGCAACAATAGCGCCATCTAATAGACCAAGGCTATGTGCTTTTTTTACCGCTTCAATAGCGCGAGTGGTATTTTTTGCCTTTGCTTCCGCTATCACATCTTCATCAGAGATAAAGCAATGAACCTTCACCCCCCAAGCATCGAGTCTCGCTTTGTTTAAGCCACTATCAATCATTTTTACATCCGCTATGATAGGAGCCCCACGTTTTAAAGCATTAATACCATCTCGAATCGCATCCCGGTGAATTGCAACTAAATCGCGAAACTCGAAATCAGCAGTGGAATGAATCACTCTTCTGACCACTTGCCATTCATGATCTGGCCAATCGTGATCACCGACTTCATCATCAATAATTTGAAAACTGTTGGATTCGATTTTGCGCCCCAAAGCAGTCATCTGCCTCATATCGTTGCTGGTTTGTTGTTCCATATGATTTCCTTTTATTAATTTGTCCGTTGCCGTATGGGAGGATGCTTACCAATAATAGTTCCACCAAAGTCCACCATCGTGACATCAAATTCGACCGCAGTCCGGGCAAATGCGCCGCAACACATAACAACTTTCTCACAGATTAAATCTGGCAGACTGGAGATCCCCTTTTTTTGAGCAATCTCCAGAACGTGACGCCCTGTATTGGCTTGGCTGATCTCATCTTGAATTGCAGGATCAGCGCCACAGTCTCGCGCTAATTCAGATAAAAATTTCATGTTAACTTCTGAACGAGAGGCATGAGTCATCATCTTATTATCAGCCATTTTTGATAACTTACCCATCATACCAACAATATATATCTTCTTTATGTCCCTGCGCACCGAATTACGTATACCAATACCAATGTAATCACCAACCTGGATAAAAGCCATTTCCTGAAGATCCGGCAAAAGCTTCATCGCAAACTGCTCAGACCGACCACCGGTAGTAAAAACGACCGATTCCTGACGGTTATGGGCTGCGATATCGATCGCACTCGCCACACTTGAAACAAAGGCAGCTGTCGAATAGGGCTGTACTAAACCCGTAGTCCCTAAAATCGAAATACCATTAATCAGACCTAAACGCTCATTAAGAGTCTGTTTTGCTCGCTCCACTCCATCGGGAACACTAATCGTCACCTCTGCACCGCCATATGCAGATTGATCAGCAAGCTCCAACATGACCATCTCAGTGATGTTCTGCCTGGGCACAGGGTTGATCGCAGCCGAACCCAGCTCCAAACCAAGCCCCGGCCGGGTCACTACAGCGACCCCTTCCCCTCCATAGATATGAATACCCTCTTCAGGGATTAGCTTCACCTGCGCTGTTATTTCTGCCCCGTGAGTACAGTCCGGATCATCGCCACCATCTTTTATGATAGAGCAGACCGCCTCACCATTGAGCAAATCACAGCGTTTTAAGTCAAATACCACTTCCTGGCCATTTGGCAGTACTGATTTAACATCAGTAGGTTGCTGACCGGTAACCAACATCTGGGCAGCAGCCTTTGCTGCCGCAGCAGCGCATGCACCCGTGGTATAACCAGTGCGCATTCCTTTAGTTCTGGACTCAATTTTAGCCGGCTTCCGAAAGAAGAACTCTTGTTTGACGCGCTCTTCTAAAACTCCCGTACCAACAAAATACCGCTCCAAAGGACCGACAACATCGCCATCCCCAACTAAGTATACCGAACCAAGAAATTTCTTTTCCCCAACAAAAGATTCTACTTGCCTATGCATGGATGAAATACGATCTGGAACATCTGGAGCTGAAGCATCAGAGATGACTAGGTTTCCCAAATCATCCGGAATCTGTTCACGCACATATTCATCACTAAGAAACTCTTGACGAACTGATCTTAGCCAGAGCAGTCTAGAACCTTTTAGATATGGTTTGATTTCTGTCCCTAAAAGAAGACCTATAGCAGCAGTAATACCTGTATCAGTAGCAACAATAAGGGCTGGAGCTTCATCGGCGGTTAGTTTGCCATATGGCCCTCCAAATTGAATCTCTTCCCCCGCAGTCAGCTGATAGGCCCAGTTGCTGCCTTGACCACTGCCTATGCGTCTGACACCAAGAGTCAACAAACTGCCATCTTCATTGGAAGAGGCCAAAGACCAAGCTTTTTTAACCGTTTTACCATTACCTTTGTTGATCTTAGTATCAACAATAATGTACTGGCCTGCTTTAAAAACAAGCTTTTCAGGTTGATTCATCTTCAAGGTAATAGCAACTGAATGCTCCTGAAAGAGTTTTACTTCAGTTACAACCGCTTGTTTCACTTTTGCCATTTTTATCACACCGCTCTTAATGAAGAGTTGCTATGTCTAACTAGGAAAAACTTCATGGAGAAAGTGATGGACCTCATCTAAATCGCTATAAAGTCGGTCTAAACTATCCACCTGATTTCTTAAGTCTAGTTCAACTTTCTTAGTCAGAACCAACAAGGACTGATAATAAGGCATCTTCGGATCGTCCATACCAAGTTTCGCTATTTTTTCTTCCAGACCAGCAAGAGAAGACTCGTAATGAGACTTTAAGGATTTAAGGTTAGTGGCCTTGACCATAGATAGCAATGCACCAGGGGTAGCTATCGAGTCGCCCAACTCATTAAGTTCATGCTGTGTTTCAGCTTCATCTTCAATCCCAATTACATTCATCAATCCTAAGCGCAAAGCTGCAACTTCATGACAAGCCATCTTTTATCTCCTTCAATTCATTATATGATCAACACGTTCACTAAAAAGCCGATCATTTTGTATATGCTCTGTAATCAATGGACCAGCAAATTCCGAGGTCAATTCCCGGTACCAAATACCATCCGGATAAACTACCACAGCCGGACCTTCCCCACATTTGCCCATGCATGAAGTTCGGGTAACTGCCACTTCATTTTGTAAGCCAGCGTCTTTAATCTTGCGGCGAATACTCTGCAGAGTGCGAAAACCACCTTTTTCTGCACAGTCAATATTGGTGCAAACAAAAATATGCTTTTTAATCGGTTTATGCGAATGCACATGATCTACGGCCTGCGAATGAGTAAAACGGTGGCGCTGACTCCACAACAATGCTTTTAAAGCACTAAAATTTTTCACCACATTTTCAGTGGGGACCCTGTACTTACAGGACACGCAGGGTAAAGCTAATTTCCCTCCGACCAAACCTTCAGCCTGAAAACTCAAGGCATCACACATTAGGGAATCAACACCCAAGTAAGACGCAACCGACATACTGATATGAGGCCATGCCTTACCGAACTCTGCAACCTGATCATGAATACGAGAGATCAAAATACCCTGTAATAAAAAATAAGGAATGACGACTATACGTTTTGGCCTCGTTTTTACCGCCAGCTCCAAACTTGATTCAAGATCAGGGCCAGTCACCCCCACAAAGCAGGGAACTAAAAAGGGATCTCCCAGAGCTTCTCCAATCATCCGGGCAACCTTATAGAAATCACTATTTGCATCCGGATCACTGGAACCTCGGCCAATGACCAATACAGCCATATGATCCTCTGTTCTTTTGCGCCTACTCTGATCTCGATCCAGTACTTCACGCCCACGCTTAGCTGCCAGCTTTACAAGCTCAGGCAACAGCCCCATGGGTCCTGCAGCTTTAAATATAGTATCGGGATGTTGAAGTTGTGCTTCAGCAATAGCTAAGGGGATGTCGTTTTTGACATGACCAGCCCCAAAAAGGGCCAAGGGTATCACCAAAATCTGACGGGCCTTTTTCGCCGCCGCATCAAGGGCCTCAGTTAAGCCTGGTTCCGCCAATTCAATAAAAGCACACTGCACTAATTCATTTCGACTCAGGGCAAAACGGTCTACCAAGTCACGAAATTCCTGATTCGACTTCTGATTTCGGCTGCCATGACCAACAATGAGTATCGCAGTTTGCTGCACCACCAATCCTTTCCAATGTAGTGACTAGAACTTCAACCAAAAATGGACAGGTGCAGGATAGATCTTCGATATGCCTGTATAAAGAGCTGCCCCAACCCAATCCACGAGGTTGAAATCACACTTCTACCCATCCAAGTTAGCAGCGGC
The DNA here is from genome assembly GCA_002725955.1 of Pseudobdellovibrionaceae bacterium. GTDB lineage: Bacteria > Bdellovibrionota_B > Oligoflexia > Oligoflexales > Oligoflexaceae. The sequence goes on along the minus strand of PBRN01000178.1, from coordinate 4,306 downwards.
GGGTTTTCTGACTCGAGGTTTCACCTCTCACAGTGGCGGGTCCGCACCAGATTTGCACTGGTTTACCCCGTTAAGCATATGCTGTAGATCCGTGCTCTTAAACTTGGTGGAGGATATATATTCCATGCCCCCCTCCTCTTGTCAAGATGACGAAGGGCTGCAGCACCATCAATATGCTCATATTAAATTAAATTGAGATAAAGTAGATCAAGTGAACGTCCGCACAACTGCCAACCATGACAGCAAGGTCATACATTCATAGACCAGACGACTTAACTAAGTAAAATTTTCGCAGTGAGTCACCAAGACCAGATTTACCTCAGGCGAAACACGGTCATTCCTGCAGACACAAAGCATAATCTCTTTTTTGATTCGGACATTTCATTTTCCTAACGAAAAGCCGATGAACCTTATGAGAACGTCTAACATATCTGGAGTTTGATTGAGCCTGGTGCAAAAACCAAATGAAAAATCAAAGGTAAGCGCGATGAGCCCAAGTGCAGCTGTAAAGCACGACCTTATCAAACATCGCCAGTTAATTAAAAAATCACGCCTAATTTTTATTTCAATTAACATCATGTGGATATCAGTACTGACCCTCATAAATGTTAAACATAGTTTGTTAGATGAAACCAAAAAGCGTGTATCACTGCCTGTTGCTTTTAATATGCGAACTAAACTAGGTAAAGCTCCTCCTTTAAGCGATAAATTAAAAATCTTGGCTATTGATGATTCCACTTTTTCTGCATATAGCAAGCTGAGCCTAACATTATGGGACAAAGTCTTTCACAACATCGCAAGAAACAAACCTAAAATTATTATCTATGATGGACTTATGTCGGAACCGCCAAAACCCACCAAAGAAAATCTAGAAGCAATTGAGAGTATCAAGAAAGTAGGCGTTCCCATTATCACAGGAGCCCACTTTAGTAACGCCAAAATATCTTATCGACATCCATTACAGCTTGAATCCAGCTACTATGATATTACCCAACTAACAGCTTCAGAAGATGCCGAAAGCGCAACTACGCACTTGCCACAGCATCCTACCTATAAATTTGCTTACGGGCACGCCCAACAATTTAGTAATGTTTTTAAGGGCATTGGACACCTTCACTATAATCAAAATGAAACGATCCATCCTCTATTTCAAGTAGGCAACAAGGTCGTCCCACATATTGCATTCCATGTGGCTGATCAAATGGTAGTACGTAATAAAAATATTTTTATCAACCAAAAGAAAGTACCACTCGACCATAGAGGGTTGCTCTATATTAACCACAGAGATCCTCAAACCACATTTTATCAAGCCAAGAAAACTAAAGTTTTTAGCCTACGATATACTATTGGCAGAGCTTTAAANGGNGAACGAGAACTTCACGTNAAAGAAGGAGACGTGGTTCTCATCATTCCGGGNTTCTTTACTGGTAATACCGACTTTCATGANGGAGGCCCCTTTGGGCTGATCCCTGGNGGCTTCATACTNGCTGCCGTTATTGATGGAGTGCTGAATAATCAGTGGCTCGCATCATGGGACATCGATATACCTTTAACTATACTATTCTGTATTATCGGTTTTTTCACAGGTAAATATGGCAAAGCCGTAAGCTTTTGGGTCACCACAATCGGTATTTCTTTTACTATGTTTAGTTTAGCCATGTATATGTTCGCATGGCACGATATTATTATCCCTTGGCTAGTTCCTATCATTGGTTACCTTGGGTCTGGACTTATTCGCTTCGCCTATAAAACCCTAGAAGGAGAATTACATAAGTTCATGTTAGAACGGGATTACTACGAAGAAAAATCTAAACGCCTTGAGGAAGAAAACAAAAAGGTAGCACTGCAACAAAGCCTTGCACTTGGCAAGGTTGTGCAAGATCTATTGCTACCAGCAAAACTTCACGGCCAGTTTGATCGCTACTATTTTGAAATGAAATATACTCCTTCTCAGGTTATGGGAGGAGACTGGATTTATGTCTGGGATGTCGGTAAAGAAGAACGCCGTATCATAATTGGCGACGTCATGGGCAAAGGACCTTCAGCAGCAATACCTGTCGCCGTAATTATTGGAGTCATAAAAGGAGCGCAGCTGGAAAACCTTTCTTTGACTGATACTATATCTAGAATCAATAAAAGACTGATCGACTTATTTGGTGGTCAGATTACTTCGACCATGGCAGTAGCCATACTTAAAAATGATGGCAACGTTACTTTCTATAATGCCGGATCTCCAGGTTGGTATATTTATGGAAAAGAGATCGAAGCTAGGTTTATACCGCTAAGAAGCAACCCTCTCGGATTAACTTCTGACCTAGTACCATCTAAAACCACAATAAAAATTGAGCAACCTTTAGTATGTTTCACCTTTACTGACGGCTACATGGAAGGTTCAAGAGCAGCCCGAAAACTTTTAACTAAACTAAACAAGAAGGGCTTATTTGACGACGGCTCACAAGTTCTTCATGATATTTTAATGGACTCTGGCATCGGTCATCGGCTTGAAGACGATCGCTCTATGCTGGCAATAAAAGCCTCATAAGCAGTTAAATCACGACGCTAATTCTGTTCATAATATCTACATTTATGCTCTTGCAAGAGAGCTAGCATCAACTAAAAAAAGCAAATTTTGCCTAGCTAGAAACTGCTCGTATTTTAACAGTGCTTCTTGATCCTATGACAACAGCCGGCCTGAGAGTATTCGCCAAAAAACCCAATGCTAAAGTAATAAAGTTAATCCATAGCCGGTACTTTTATTTTTATTTTTGCTTTGATATTATATAAGGGTATCAAGTTTAACTTAAAGCTGTGCATCGGACATGTCTTACAAAAAACCTCAACAAATTCTATTAATCGTAACAGAATTGTTACAACACTTTTCAACTATCAAAGGTAAGTTGATAGCCCGTCTGATCACCTATTTTGTGGCCATAATAATCATTGGCGTTGGCGGGATAAGCTACTTTGAATTGTCAACGAACGATCAATTCGAAACGTTGTTTGACGTCATCTATTATACCTTCACTACTATGTCGACCGTTGGCTTTGGTGATAAAGTTGCTTACTCAGTCGGTGGAAAACTAGTCACTATCGTCGTCATCCTAACCTCAGTTGTCTTTGTTGCCTTATTTTCGGCGATGGTAGCAGCATTATTTATCGAATCAAAGTTACGGGAGGAGATGGGTATGAAACAAACAAATTTCACTGACCATATCGTCATTATTGGCTGGAACTTGAAAGGCCCAAGAATCATTGAACTCCTTCACAAAAAAGAAGAATTTCAAAAAAAACATATGGTGGTATGTGCCGACATTGAGAAAAATCCTCTTGATCACCCTTATATAGCATTTTCACGCTATCGAGGCACAGTCCATGAGGCCGACCTGCTGAAAGCTTCAGCTGATAAAGCTGAAATTATAATATTTTTAGCAGACTACAGTATCAAGCAAGGTTCTGATGCCATGACTTGCGTCAATTGTCTCGTAACCAGAAAAGTTAATCCTAATGCGAAAATAATCGTGGAAATGCTCAACCCGCAAGCACGTGACTACCTTGAACTAGCCGGCTCAGATTTAATCATTGGTGTTGGTGAAGTTGGCGGCTTAATGATTACAGAAGCATGCTTTGGTAACGAAAAGATCAAAAGCACCTTGGAAGAACTCGCTATGTTCCAATAAACCTCCGGCCATATGCATATTGATAAAACGGTTGGGAATGGGTTTTTATGATCAGTAACTTGAAGCATGAAAGCCATCTTTTCGACCGCTAGCTTTCCATCATAATATTTATAGCTTGATGAACTCTCTTGCCGATATCTTTTCCCTTATCAGTCAAAAAAGGCCGGTAGTTTTTCCGATCAAACATGCCACCTATTTTTTTATCGATCTTTACGATGCGATGAGAAATAGCAGGTCTCGTAAGTGATAATTCTCGAGCAGCTTTAGCGGATGAACCACCCTGATAAAAATGATCTATTAACAAAAGATCAACAAAATCAAGTGATCTCATTTCTGAAAAACAAAGATCCAAACTCATCGTTGCATAACCTTATATGAAAAATCAGATGGATTTATAACGAAAAAATATTTAACTTTTTTCTGAAATATATAAAAACACTAAACTGTTCTGACAAATTATATCTTGTTGAAATTTTATAGCAGCCATCAGCCTATAAAAAATACTTAATACCAATATAAAATAGTGGAAGCTAATTTTCACTTAAAACATAGGTAATTTTGACAATATGATCAAGCAAAGAATACAGGGCACACTTATTCTTAACGTATATTTTAGAACATATAATTTA
>PBRN01000010.1 GCA_002725955.1 Pseudobdellovibrionaceae bacterium | reverse complement strand
TTCTCATTTATTAAAAAAGTAACTAAAAACGATATATTTTATGTTGCATTAGGTGTAATTGTTAATGCTCTAACTCTTACAATATTCTTTTATTTGCTTTCTAGTAAGAATACATTTGAAACACTATCTATAACACATCCTTTATTTATTTGTTTTTCTGTATTAATTTCTTATTTGTTTTATAATGAAAAAATGAATTGGAAACAATTATTGGGATTTGTTATGGTTATGATTGGTGTTATATTGGTGGGTTATAAAAAATAATTATTATTTTTATAATTATAATAATTATTATTTAATCATCATTATCCATCCAATCTAAGTTTTCATTAGCTTCTTTTTGAACCCAACGATATCCTATCCAATGATGTTTTTGATTACCTTTCTTTAATTTACCCATTTTCTTCTCAAAATATTGAACAACTTCTTTTACTGGTGGAACTGGTATACCTGAACCATAATTCTCTCCATACCAATCTTTAAAATATCTAGCTGTTTTATTTTTATACAATACATAATCCTCCTTAGAAGCATCTTCAGGTGCCTTCTCAACCATATCTTCGAAGAAGAGATGACAATAATCTTCTTCACCACGATAAGCATTACTGGCAGCAATAACTTTTTGACAATCTGTAACATGTCCTAATTTTTTTACAGCGATTTCACACAATAAAGATATCCAAACTGGAGCCCATTTCTTCAATTTTGGTTCGATATCGACATCACAATCAAATTCCTTATCTTCAGGCACCTTTGATGGCGGATAGTCTCTATCTCCTGGTTTTACAAATTTTGATTCAAAATCTATTTTTCTAATTCTTCTCCAAGTTCCATCATCATTAGATTTAATATTGAATAAATAATTAGTCATACAACATAATGTAAATTGTGGAACAAATACAATAGCCTCTTGTCTCAAATGTCTCGCTTGTATTTCATCCTCTCCTGTAATCTCCTTCATAATACCTTCATTAATCGTATCATTTTTTCTAGGTTCTGTCATAACAGCGTATCTTATCCCTTTTAATTGAGCTACCTCACTAGATGTTCCACCTATACTTGTTCTTTTTTGTGTAATTAATTGTGTTGGAACTTTACCATAATATTCACCTATTCCGAATCGCATTAAATCTACAAATTTAGATTTACCATTCCTACCACAACCAGTATAAATATTAAATGTTTGATTTTTATTATTGCCTATCAAACCAGTAGCAGCATGTTCCCACATATAGGCTCTTAAATTTGGATCTGGAAATATTTTTTCCATAAAATCTTCCAACCACGCTATACCTGACTCATAACCTTTATCTCTACAATTAATATAATCTATTTTTGTGGTTTTTGAAACATAATCATCCGGTCTTCCTTCTCTAAACTCATTTGCTTCAAAATCATATACACCATTCTTAAATCCAATAATATATGGATTACCATCCAATTTTTCAACTAGGTTTTCATCATAAAATAACGCTTTTGCTTCATTCAATATATTATTTTTATCACTACTTCTCTTCAACTTTATTGCTATTTTATTATATGTATTTGTTAATGATGTTAATTCTGCTTGTTTCTCAGCATCACCTGACCATGAAGAATCCCTTAAATCATCTACTATTTGTTTCTCCTTCATAATAAATATTCTCGATAACTTTAAAGATAAATGTTTTCTTAACGTCATACCGTTCTTATCATTCTTCCATCTTCCTTTACTAAATACTTTCCACATACCTTGACCACCACTATCAATGCATCTAATTTTATCCCCATATAAATGATATGCCAACATCGCCAGATCCCAATCTGACCCTTCACTTTGAATCACTTCTTCAAGAAACAAACTCACATTCGTTTTGTATAACTTCTCATATTCTGTAGGATTACACTTTTTTGCCCAATATCTCAACGATGCTAACATTAACCCATCATCTCTCATTTTTTCCCATGTATCAATTATATCATCTATACCACCTATATCAAATTTATCTGATTTTGATGAAAATTTTATAAAACTTAATATATTTATATCACTCACATTATGTAATGCCCAACCAGTTTTCATCCATTTATCATAAGGATCATAATATTCTTTATCCAATAACATAGCCAATTGATGTGCTGTAACAATATCATAATCTTGTATTTCTGTAGAACCTATCATCCTCGCTATCAATACATCTATTTCATTCATATTTTTAACATTTCGTAATGTTTCAAATAGCGTTTCTACATCTAAACTAGCATGTATTATTCTTTGTTTTGTTTGTTTTGGTTCTGAAGATTTTTGTTTAATTCTTTCTTTACACATTTTTTTATATTTCTCTCTAATTGGTACTTTTTGCCACGCTTTTCTTCTTAAACTAAATAACGCTACCAAATTATTCCCATACCAATCGCTTTTCTCTTTTGGTGTAATTTCGAAATCTAATGGACCAGCCGAATCATCATCATCTATTTCATCGTCATCCGAATCTAATTCAACATCACTATCCTCTTTTTGTGTATACCTTATTTGATAACATTTTGTTAATTCATATGTTTCATGATTGGGTTTTGATGAACCATACATTTGCCATCCTACTTCCCCCTTTGATATACCCTCGTCTATTATTTTATCGGGGGTGTTATCCGGACATAGAAACTTACGAATATCATATAATACGTTGCCTATCGATTTCAATAATATATCCCGTATTACCATTTGACTCCCATGTTTCAATCTTATACCAGCTATAATATGAATACCGTCTTTCACACATTCACCTATATCGTTAATATTCTTTTTAGTAAAAACAAACAAAGGAAATGGCTCGATTTTCTCTGTTTCACATACCTTATTAATAGCAATACATATTATCTCAACAACATCATCTATATGATTATCATTAAATTTACGATGTTTCGTTCCAGCTAAATATCTAAAATCTAAATCGAACAATAAAGGTCCTCCTTTTTTTCTATCCTGTATCTCCGTCATGTGTTCATGATACCCTTTCTTTCTTTTATTTTCTAATAGATCATGAAACTGGTCCAATAACTCTTTGGGTATATGATACGAACCTGGATATTTTTTATCATCAGTTGGATTTTTTGAACCTATCCTAGTATTAGTTGGTTTCTTATTTGGGTTTGCATTTTTATTCGTTTTACAAGCTTGAAGTAAATCATGAAGTGTTTTATATTTCACGATATTTTCCCCTAAAGACTGATTATCCATTTATTGTAATATTCATGGATATTATTTATTTCAATTTTATAATTTAATTAATTTTCATGTTTAAATACATATTTAACGCATTTAAACATTATTCTATATATTTTATCAATGGAACTTGTAATTAATAAAAAAAATGAAAAAAAGGCTGTAAAAAAAAAGAAGGAAAGGATGACCCTTGTTAAAAGACTCGTAAAAGATGTTAAAGACATCATTAAAAAACCTTTATTAGATAATGGAATTATTTATTCACATTCTGATGATAATCTATTAAAAGGTTATGCTGTTATATTCGGCCCAAAGGATACTATTTATCAAAATGGCGTATATTTTTTTGAATTTGATTTCCCCAAAACATACCCTATAGAACCACCCAAGCTTACCTATTTAACTAATAATAGTAAAACACGCTTTAATCCTAATTTATATAGAAATGGTAAAGTATGTGTTAGTATATTAAATACTTGGAAAGGTCCCGGTTGGACTAGTTGTATGACTATTAGAACAGTTCTTATCACACTTGTTACTTTATTACATAACAAACCTTTATTAAATGAACCAGGTATTACAGAAAAACATCACGCATTTGACAGTTATAATAAAATAATACAATTCAGAAATTATGAAACGGCCATCAAAGATGTAATGAATAAAAAAAGATTACCACTCTCTTTTCTTCCTTTGTGGCCACTTGTAAAAAGACATTTTCAAACAAACAAAGACGAAATAATTGATAATTTAAAAGTGTTGAAAAAAAAATATCCTGAAGCTAAAACTTATAAAGCAGGTATTTATGGTATGACTTGTACCGTAGATTATGATTGGATAATAAAAGAAATAAATGACACTTATAAAGAATTAATATAAAATTGATTTAAGATTAATTATATGCATGATATATAAGATGCATTTTTGTGAAAACTGTGGCAACATGTTTTATATAGAATTAAATAAAAATGACCCCGACACATTAATTTATTATTGTCGTAATTGTGGTAATAAAAATGATAAACTAATAAATGAATTAAACAACAATTGTGTTAGTAAAACACACATTATAAAAAAAACTGGTGGGTATAAAAATGTAATTAATGAATATACTCATTTAGATCCTACTTTACCTAGAGTTAAATTTAACATGGATTGTCCTAATCCTGATTGTGATTCAAATAAAAAGGGTAATAGTGAATCAAAAGATTCAGATGATAATGAACCAAAAAAATGTAAAGAAATTATTTATTTACGATATAATGACGCTAATATGAAATACGTTTACTTATGTGCTGTTTGTAAAACACATTGGAAAACTGATAAATAATAAAATTGATTTAAATATTATTATATCTTTTTTATATAATAATGTCTAATCAAGAAGAAAAAGTCATGGAAGAAAATGTTGAATCTGCTGAGGATAGCGATAGTGATAGCGATTCTGAAGATTTAAAGAAATTCGAACAAACAGATACTAAAAATATATTAATCGATTATCATCCTCATTTAAAACATATTTCCAATAAAGAAATGTATGCTTTATCCAATATTACGCGTGATAAAACTGGTAGAATCGTTGATGAACTACATCAAACTATGCCAATATTAACAAGATATGAAAAAGCTAAAATTATTGGATTACGTGCTAAACAAATAAATAATGGTTCTAAAATTTTTGTTGAAGTTCCACATAATGTTATTGAAGGTTTAACTATAGCCGAAATGGAATTAGAAGCTAAAAGAATTCCATTTATCATTAGAAGACCTATGCCAAATGGTGGTAGTGAATATTGGAAAGTAAGCGATTTAGAAATATTAGAATAATTACTAAATGTTTTTTAATAATTATTTAACGGCGACGTCTTCTACGGCGGCGACTTTTCTTTCTTTTTCTACGCGATTTTCTTCTCTTTCTACGAGATTTGCGTGATTTTCTACGGGATTTTCTACGCGATTTTCTACGGCGTCTTCTTCCACCAAGTTTGCAAGAAGTTTTATGAGCGGCATCAAGCATATTGCGGATGACATCCGCATGACGTAAATATTTTGCTTTCTTTTTTTTATCATCATCACTTAAAGCTCCAGAAAATTGGGATGCTTCTTTCTTGTAATGACAAAATCGATTTGCTAATATTCGTTGCGTCTCGTCATTTTTATATACCGCAATTATATCACTAGCATTACTTATGCTATCGTGCGTTCCCTCTGCAAGGTTTTTTATTTGTTCTTGTTTAGTGTGAAAATAATCAAAAAGATCCTCTAACTCTTTATCTTTAGCTGTTGCTATTGCTTTAACTTTGCTTAAAAATCCATCTTTATTAAAATCTATGACTTTTTCTCTGTCGGCCATTTATATATAATAATTAGAAAATAACTAAATATTATATTAACGACGACGTCTACGTCTTCTTCTAGATTTCTTCTTTCTACCACCGCTCGTTTCACATCTCCCCGAGTGTGTGTTGTAGGTCTCGTCATCATCGCACCCACTACCACCACCTCTCTTATTGCGAGATTTCTTCTTTCTACGCGATTTTCTTCTCTTTCTACGAGATTTGCGTGATTTTCTACGGGATTTTCTACGGGATTTTCTACGGGATCTTCTACGGCGTCTTCTTCCTCCTCTTTCAGTGCTTGCGTGATAGCGTGCATCACTTAAAGCTCCAGCTGGTTTAAAATTACTAACAGCATCTGCTATTCTTTGTCTCTCATCGGCCCCATCACTTTGACCCTGATCACGAATTGCTCTTGCTCGTGCCATTGCTCTCTCACTCATATTATAAATTATACAAAGAAAAAATTAACGCGATGGTCGTCCTTGGGCCCTTGCCATCATAGAATACAATTCCTTTTTAGTAAATTGTTGTGCTGTTGGAAATAAATTACCTGTCAATCTTCCAGCTGTTGGGAGCATACCAACTCCTTCACATGTTGCTCCAATATCCTGATATAATTTCCTGTTTTCAGTAGTATTATTAAATCTCCCTAAAGGAAATTTGTTATTTTCACAAACAAATACAAATAATGTTTCACTATGATTGGATATAACTTCTACAGCATTCCATTTGACTTTTGCTCTTATTTGATATTTATAATTGGTAAAACGCACAGCATTATAATCTACCCATTCGCATTTTGGTGCCGTTCCAATAACATTATATTCTTTTTCACCTGTCTCAGCATTTATACCTTCTCTTAATATTTCATAACTAGCAGTTGTCGTATATCTTGTTTTCGTTGGATCCGCAAAACTATAAATAGTATTACCAGGTATTTCAACAGACCAATTAATATGAACTTCATTATCATTTCTAATAGTATAAATAATTTCAATCGGAGGTGTAATAGCCACAGTTCGCACACTAATAACACCGACGTTTTGAACGCCAAACAAATCATTATCAGCTACAGCCAATCTTACATCATACTGACCTTGAACGCTGTTGGATTGTAATTGTAATTCACCGCCTTCTGGTGTTCCATCAACATTACCTACAATAACATCTCCTATTTGTTCTAAAACTAAAGGATCTAATTGTAGTTCGCCAAAACCATAAATGGTAAAATTTTGTCTTGGGTTTAAAGGTTGTGTTCTATAGTAAATTGTTGTTTTATCTAAAGGTAATCGAATAGTTACAAATGAATCGGGTGTTCCTTGTGGTTGTCCTCGACTATATTGTGCTAGTGGTTCTCCATCATCATTTTTTAATTCGTTTGCTGTTGCATCATTAGCATCATAAAAAGTTAATCTATGGCCAAAATTACTTGGGTCACTAGTATCAATATGAAAAACATCACCCTGTTTCCCCGGCCATATTTGGCTATACGTATAAGATTTCAATACAAGAGATAATGATTCGGTCTCCTCGATGAAAAATTTATTTCCACTAACAGTAGATTTAAAGTTAAATGTTACATAATCAGCTGTACTAGGTTCATATGTAGCATCAATTTTAAGACTTTGTGTAATATCTTCGTATCTTCTTGGTAAAATTTGAATTTTTTGCGAATATATTAGATTAGTCAAATCATAAATATTAATAAGAACAAAGTCAGCATTAATGTATAGATTGGCAACATTAACTTGAATTGGTTGTTGAATAATGTTATGGAAAAATGGATTTATACTTGTAATTACGATGGGCATTATAAATTCATCTACATCCCCTTCATTCCCAAAAGAAGAGCAATCAAATTCTGGCGCTACCAATTGTCCAATATTATTAGTAGCGGGATAAGCAACTGTTTTTGGTACAAGTAATAAATGAGGATTTAAATTATCAATTTGAAAATATAATGTTGCACCGTCTAAATCATGTATAGCGCTAGGCGGTTGTATATTTACATAAAATCTTGTGGAACCACCCAACTCAATTGTAGCTAAAGGATTTCCAAATTGATTCGCAATATTAAAACTAATAATTTTTAAATTCAATTTATATAAATAACCATCAATTCCCGTTTTTACATTCACAATAAAATAAGTACGACCAGCAATTGTTTTGATACGTTCGTTGAATGTTTTATAATATAAATCATCGCTACCCAATTCTAAAGGAATGGTAGCTTGTTCTTCAGCTCTTGATGTTTGAATAACATATGTATGTATCGAATTATCTCCTTTATATATCCACAAAGGGTCACTTTTTAAAAAGGCAAATGTTTGTTGAATAGGACAAAATATTTTAACATGGTCTGTGGGTGTTATTAAACAACACATTTTAAATTCTACTATATCCGTTGGAATATTTCCTGTTGTTAATTGCCATCTACTAACATAAAAAGGGTTTCTTATAGGAATGATTGGGTTATTCGCTTCAACGGGTGACCATATATCTGTTAATTCTGTATATCCGAAATAAAATTCCCACACCAATTTATTAAAATATTCTGTATATTTCACATTCCCAATCTCTCTAACAAATGATTCTTTATCTAAATTCATTCTTTGGTTATCTCCTAATCCTACACTTTGTCCACCATACAATCCTTCACGAAGTGGGTAAAAAGTATTACCAGCACCTTCATTTGGTTTAATGAAAACAATATTAAAACAAGAATAGCCGTTTTCTCTTGGATCGTCTTCAACCAATTCACCCAATAATTCTTTGACATAACTATTTTTAACAAACAGCCAATTAAAAATCACCAGTTTTCTTGTATTCCAAACAGGGTTTAATGATGAATCAAATATTTGTTTTTTAATATATAATTTCGGTCTTACTTCTGTGTCATATTTCACTAATTTTGCATAAAATCTGGATGATAAAGGAAAATTTTCCCATGTCATATTCATTTGAAGACAACGTGTGTCTACACCAATACCTGATGTCCCTTGAAACCCAGATAACATTAATCCTTCTTGAACAGCACCTGACATATATATTAATTATTACATAATTTAATTATTATGAAATAATTTATTCACAAGACCCATCGTCATATCTAAATATTACATTTGTATTTCCCGTTTCCCTCATGTATTGTATGGCCCTTGGGTCATCCTTCGCTTTTCTTGGTCTTAATCTTTTTGCCAATCTAAAATTATTTAACATAGCCCCCAATCTATTTTTTGCATTTGATGCTTCTTTTGTCTTAACCAAATTATCTATTTTCGTTGGACAAACACACTCATTTGTTGTTAAATAAATGATTGTTGGTGGATCTGGAGGTTTGATTGTTATTACATTTGAATACATATACCTTATTACTTTACTATAACTTTCTATTGATTTATTTCCATTAGCATTCGTAATTATATTCCAATAAGGATTTCTATTATATATATTACTTGAAATATCCGAATAATAGGATGGTAATCCTGTTCTTTTAATTTCATAACTCCACCTTGTTATATATGGTGTATTATACTTTCTACTACCAGAATGTGTATATTGATGAGAAGACGAATATGGCAAATGACCCTTACCATTTGGTAATAATTCTTTATTGCTAAAATATACACAAGAGATATCATTATAATTTGTTAAATCTGTGGTTATTAATGTTTTACAATATGCTTTATGTATAGGAAATCCTATATCATCATCTTCGTCTATAATATTTATATATCCTTTCATAGTTGAATGGTGTTGGCAGTTATAATATAACTTATTTGTACTCATATCAGTAATAGTCCATTCTATAATACCATTATCTGTTCCATTATTAATAATGCCCGTATTGTATGAATTATCTATTCCTATTGAATGATTTGTTTTTATCCAAAATGGATGACCTACGGCATCTATTATAAATTTATATGTTTTATTTCTGTATAAGGTTATTGTTCCATTATATATACCATCTATTTGGTAAAGTCCTTGTCCATTATGTGTAACTTTATAAGTATTATGTATGATATTGCTAGGATCTATACCAACATTTAAATCAATATCTTGCAATCCTGTTATTTCATTATTATATTCAGCGGGATACGAATATATTCTTTGATCTTCGGGTAGAAATAAATTTGGAAGTGTCCATCCGGAAGGGTCTTGTTGTTTTTCTGTATCGGGTGTCCATAAATAAAAATTAAAGTGTATTCCTTCTACATTTTGTAATCCCTTTAATTGTTCATTAATATTTTTTGATAATTTTAATAATTCATGTCCAGAAATTTTCAGTTTCATTTGTTGGTTATACGATGGGTCTTCGATATACTCCATTAAAGGATTTTTTGGATTGTATAAAATAGGTGGTATATTTATTTCAACGGCACTCACATCAAAAAATCCATAATCAGGCATACTTTTTGCGTGTACTCTATAATCGCCATTATACACTTGATAATTCCAAGCAAAAACCCACTTACCAAATATTAGAGTTTCTTCTGTTATAGTATATACATTATGTGGGATTAATGGTAAAATATTTACTTCATGATATGGACTGGGTGATTGAATAACAAATGATATATCATAAACAGGATCCCATAAATTGTATAATTCTATATCAGTTGGGTTACTGTAATTAACAGGTAATTTTTCCGAATTAGGAACCCATCCATATAATAAAAATTTAACTTCTGTGGCAGATTTATATTGTAACCAATATACCATTAAATTATGCATTAAAGGTGCAATAATAGTGTCTTTATCCCAAGTCACAATTAATTCTCTTGTAATTTGATTATATGATAAGTCAATATATAATGTTGGATACATCGGTAAAGGTCTTATAAAATCTTTTGGTATTGTATATAAAACAGCATAACGATATTTATGTTCAAATGGCCACAGAGAGGATATTTGAAATTCTTGTCCACCATCTAATGTTTGTATAATTTTCCAATCGCCGACGCGATGTATGGCATCAGGATATTCACTTTTTATTATTCTACTACTTATAATAAATTGTGAAGACGGATCATATATTTGATATTCCCATCTACCAATATAAGGAATATATAAACCTTCTGTAATATACCGTTGACTTTGATAAAAAAATCTTTCTGTATCATTTTCATCAAAATCTTGTGGTGTGAATGTATTTCTTACTATTGTATCATTGGACAAATCTTTTATTTGGTAAATTGCACAACTAGAAGCATCTTCTTGAAACCACATTTCAATTCTGCTACTTCTCATAGGAACTGGAGAAAATGATACGTCATGTATTTGACCACACCAACTTATATCATATAAATCCACTCCGCGACCCGGCAAATCATATATTATTTCATCATTAACAGATATCGTAACATCTTTTGATGGAGGATCTCCATACATAAACGCTTGTTGGAAATGATATCTTATTTTATTATCACTTAAGTCATTTAATCTATGTCTGAAATATGTTTGTCCTAATGTGGGGTCATAAGGAGCTCTATATATAAATCCTTCATTATTCCATCCTAATTCCGAACCGTTGTCAATACTTGATGTGTCAATTCCATTTCCATTAACACCAATATGAAATAAACCTAATGTATTACCTACAGCACCTATATTATAATTACTAAATCCCCAATTTGCTGTATTGCGACTCATATCTTGTGATGCTGGAATATACATATCTATTATAAAATTACGCATACCTTCTTTAGTTACCGGAACAGCCGATAAATCCACAACATCTTTAAATTGTTGTACCTGACTTATATCAAATATTAATTTNTTTTGATATACTTCNTTATTGCTTATATCGTGATATGTTACTTTTCTATATTGAATTCCNGGTTCACCNCCAAAACCCCAATTATANACATGTCCNACACTATCNCTATTATCATTACCCAACCAACATTTTTGTAAATTTAAAGGTGTTGTATAATCAACATACTNNACNGGTGTTTGATGAATTCGTGGATCTTCTTTTCCTTGAAAANANTNNGGTAATTCCCATCTATTNAATCCNGANAATAATTGTGTCCATTCATAATTNGGAGACCATAACATAAAANTAAATATTATCTGTGTTTCNNGTGATAANGTTTGNTAGTANGTATTCCAATGTTTTATTATTCCCGATATATCTGNTTGTTGNANTTNTANAGTCATTCTAGATAAATCATTTGGTATAAAAAANANNGGTTCNATATTATCCCATAAAAATTCATTATAACTTATATCTATATAAGANGCNCTAACATCATAATCAACNCCNGGTATTAAAGGNTAATTCCTNGCTCTNGGATTTATATAATTATGATTTACTGTATATGACCAAGCACCTATATATCTTCCTGGCAATAATGTNGTTTCAAATATTTTTGTATCNCTAATATCTATTGTTAATACATCTGGNAATTTATATGCNGTAGNAANCATATTAAAAGAAGCGTCATATAAACTGTTTGTTACGGATAAGTCTACATNAGATAAATCAATCAAAGGATCNAATTGATCTCTATCGGNCAATTGTTTCGGTTTTATTATGTAATATTGTATGTTTATTTTACAACCAAGATCAGTATTATAAACAATATTCTTTGACAAGTCCAATAAATCTTCNGTTTTAACCGTTAAACTTAAATTTTTATAATAAGTTTTCGGTGCGTTTGGATATTCAATTCTAGAAAATGTCCATTTCGGTGGAAGAGGAGGATATATTTTACCATATTCTGTAAAATCAAAATATACATACGGACTAATTCCTGTATTAAAAGATATGTCTTCGAAATAAACTGTTGTGGGATCCGTCCCTTTACTTTCTCTTGAAAATCTATATCTTGTATATGTGTAACTCCATCTTATATAATATTCATTATCACTAATATCAATTATTGTATCCTTTGATTCGGGTAATAACTTATTATATTTCCATAAAACATTCCAACCCGCACCCACAGGAACATTCAAAATATGCACCCAACGAGGTAATGTTTTATAATCAGATAACCAAGACCTTAAAATTTGGGTGTTATCAGGTGTATATTCTTCATAAGCAAACCAATCTTTCTCATATAATTTTGTATCAGCAAGAGTTTTATTTTCTAATAATAAAGACGCATTTTGACCACTCGCGTCTTTATATGCTGTATCGCCTCTTTGTTCTATAGGAACTTTATTATAATCAAAATTACAATCAGGCATAAATTTAACTATGGTTGCGTTATCTGAAATATCTACAGATTTTGTAAAAACATTAGAGTTATAACTGATATCATTCCATCTATCCGTATATGGATAAATCTCATTCGTTATTGAATTATCGTATTCACGACTGCTAAGATATTGAGATACAATAGTTATTTTACCTTTACTATATGCCGCGTCCGCTAATTCTGTATTATACCAATATAATGTTCTAGGCGTATCATCGTCTATTATTATTCTAACCGAATGATTAAAACCTTCTTGCGAACCACTAAAATAAATATTTCTTATATAATCCGGTTCATTTGGATCATTCCATTTTCCATCCGGTATTAAACTAAAAGCAATTCCATAACCTTGTAAATTCCCAATACTAAATTCGTATGTATTTCCACGAACTAATGTTCTGTGTTCTATATCCACCAAACTATATAAATTATTTGGTCCATAATAGCCTAGAAATATATTAATTTCACCTCTAATTGTTTGACCTGTAATATCATTAAACCCTTGTATATCTTCCAATATATAATCACCATATGTTGAATTATTTTTAACGGTATGACTTTTTGTATTTTCAAAAACTTGGAT